>JAJYCY010000020.1 GCA_021778035.1 Pseudomonadota bacterium | reverse complement strand
ATTGCGTATCCTGAATGTGTATATGCCGAACGGAGAGGAAGTCGGATCCGATAAGTACGCCTACAAACTCCGGTGGCTGGACCGGTTCTGTTCGTATGTCGAACAGCAGATGGCGGTTCATCCGCGCGTCCTGGTTCTCGGGGATTTCAACATTGCCCCGGAGGAGCGCGACGTCTACGATCCGCTTGCCTGGGATGGCCGGGTGCTGTTCAGTGACCCCGAGCGCGCTGCATTCCAGCGGCTGCTGAAGTCCGGCCTGTGCGACACCTTCCGCCGGTTCGAGCAGCCTGACCGGCAGTTCAGCTGGTGGGATTACCGGATGCAGGCATTCCGCCGTAATCTGGGACTGCGCATCGATCATATTCTGGCAAGCCCGGAGCTGTGCAGCCGGTGCCGGTCATGCCGCATCGACCGTGAACCACGCGCACAGGAGCGACCGTCTGATCATGCACCGGTGCTGGCCGAGTTTGACCTCGGCTAGCACCGGCATGCCATTGCGGGATTTACTGGCTTGAGGCGGTCTGCAGACCGAAACCCCAGACATTCCTGAGTAGCGGTGCGAGGCCGGAGTATTCCTGCGTAGTCGCGGGCACAAGCCGGCTTGCCTTGAATTCAGCCAGCAACTTGTGCGCAGCAGCGGTGCCCTGCGGTGAAAGCAGGGATTCAGCAATCCGGGCGCGCAACGCGGGCGGCACACGCGGACCGGCGGAAAATGCCTGGTTTGGCAGCGGCTTGCTGGTAAAGATCACCCTAACCGCATGCGTCTGGGCATTCATGTGTTGGAAAAGTTTCAGCTGCATGATTCCGGCCTGGCACCTGCCGGTGACCACCCTGTGGTAGGCCTGGGAAAATGTCCGGACCGCCTGCAGGGACGGCTGGCGCGACGGATTCTTGAATTGGAATTGTATGACCAGCGTGGCCAGATTGGGTGGCGGGAATCCGCACAACGTATATCCGACAATGTCATTGATATTCTGTGCGCTGTTGTTTTTTTGCACGATGACAACGAATTTCAGTTTTCCAGGCAGCTTTGCCAGCGGTGACCAGCCGAATTTCGCGATGCGCCAGGAAATGAATGCCGGTCCGTCGAAGACGATATCGTATTTGCCGTTGAAGAGGTCGCTTTGATATGACAACCAGTTGTCCACATAGTGGTAGACAACCTTCTGTCCGGTCACGCGCGTCAGGAACTGCGCAATCGGTTCATAGACTGCGTCCCCCTGGGCGCGTGATTCCCGTGGCGGCGCGCCCAGGATAAGGGTTGCACAGGCCGGCGCACTGGCGAGCGCCATTAAGCATGCCCATAAAGCAATTAAAAGATGTCGTGAGCAGCGCATTTCCGAATCACCCCGTTGCTAGGCCCATACCGGCGCCGATAGTATTTACGGCTAATTTACGGCTAGTAAAATAAATACGGCATTTCCGTCGGATCAAGAACGACTGTTGAGACATGAGGCGAGATTGTGGGCTTTGTAAAGCTTAGACTAGTCGATTGGGCATGCACGGGCGGTGGCCTGCCTCGTATGCCGTTCATCCGCTGAACAGATACCGTCTGTCGATTCCGGTTCGAGGCCGACGGCGTGCGGTTGGCCCCTTGGCATCGGCAGGGACCCTATGTATAGTGCGTCGGCGATCACAATCCTCCGCGGGAGAGGCTCTGGTCTCTGAACCAGGGCGCCGAAGGCGCAACCGCCCGGAAACGCTCAGGCAAAAGGACTGCGGCAGGAAGAGGATCGTCTCTGGAGAGAGATAGGCCACAGCCCGCTACGGGCCAGGCGCATCCACCGAAGGGGCTCAAGCTCTCAGGTTACCGGACAGAGGGGCGATGGACGAAAGTCCATCGCCCTTTTTTTGTTGCGGGAAAACCTGATGGCGCATTTCGATACCCCGGCGACCGCCGGTTCCAATGCAGCTCCGGTACAACCGGTGTGGCACCCGCTGGAAGGCTGGGCCGGAGCTGATTCGTCCCGGCTCACGCCGGATATGCTGCCGTGCAGCGTGTGTCATGCCGGCGGTGCCTGGGGCCGGCGCCAAACCTAGCGAGGCGATGCATGGGCCAGAGAACTCCTCTTTACGACACGCATGTGCGAATGGGTGCCAAGATCGTCGATTTCGGCGGCTGGGACATGCCCCTGCACTACGGTTCGCAGGTCGACGAACATCACCGGGTCAGGCAGGACGCCGGGATGTTCGATGTGTCGCATATGAACGTGGTTGACCTCAGAGGTCCGGACGTGCGTCCGTTCCTGCGTCTGCTCATGGCCAACAACGTTGACCGGCTGAAGTCTCCGGGCAGGGCCATGTATACATGCATGCTCAACGCCCGTGGCGGCGTGATCGACGACCTGATTGTGTACTTCATGGGTGAGCAGTGGTTCCGTCTGGTCATGAATGCCGCCACGCGTGACAAGGATCTGGCATGGCTGGATGCGACCGCGCGACAGATGCAGGGAGTGAGCGTCCAGCCGAGGCCGGATCTTGGCATCATTGCCGTGCAGGGCCCGAACGCGAGGGAGAAGGTCTACCACGCCCTCGGCGAAGGATTGCGTGAATCCACCGGCAAACTCAAGCCTTTCCATGCAGTCAGCATCGGGGAGCTTTTTGTTGCCACGACCGGCTACACTGGCGAGGATGGATTCGAGCTCATTCTCCCCGGGAAATCCGCGCCATTTGCCTGGCAGGGACTGACCGAAGCCGGGGTTGCTCCGATCGGTCTGGGCGCGCGGGACACACTGCGGCTCGAGGCCGGCATGAATCTCTATGGTCACGACATGGACGAGACCACTACGCCGCTCGAGTCCGGGCTTGCCTGGACCGTCGGATGGGAACCGGCAGACCGCAATTTCGTCGGGCGCGACGTGCTGGAGCGGCAGCGTGCCGGCGGCGTCCCGCGCAGGCTTGTCGGGCTGGTGCTTGAGGACAAGGGTGTCCTGCGGGATCATCAAAAGGCCATCTGCGGAACGGCAGGAGAAGGCGAGATCACCAGCGGCAGTTTTTCCCCGACCCTGGGAAAGTCCATCGCCCTGGCGCGTGTGCCGGCGGAGGTTTCTGACGGCAGCCGCTGTGAGGTAGAAGTGCGGGGCAAGCGGCTTGTGGCACGCGTGGTAAAGTTCCCCTTCGTGCGGAACGGAAAGAGTTGTCTGGACTAATAAGTAGAGGAAAATTCCAATGAGCGTGGCGCCGAAAGACCTGAAATACACCAAGTCGCATGAATGGGTAAGGACCATGCCGGACGGTTCGGTCGTGGTTGGCATCACCGATCATGCGCAGCAGCTGCTGGGCGATTTGGTGTTCATTGAGCTGCCCAAGGCGGGCGCTGAATATGCCGCAGGCAAGGAATGCGCGGTGATCGAATCGGTGAAGGCGGCCTCCGATGTCTATGTTCCGGTAAGCGGCCGAGTCATCGAGGCCAACGAGGGTCTGGGGGATGCTCCGGAAACTGTCAACAAGGATGCCTACGGTGATGGCTGGCTGTTCCGCATGCAGCCGGCAAATCCGGAAGAGCTCAAGTCGCTTCTCGACGCCGATACCTACGGCAAGTTCGTAGCGTCCGAGGATCACTGATGCCGCACCGCCGCACCGTTTCCGGCATGGCCCTGCCGCCGCTGCCTGGCACGTACGGCATTGACACATAGGGTATTGCCCATGCCATTTATTCCCCACACCGAAGCCGACATATCGGCCATGCTTGCCGCGATCGGCGCCGGGCGTGTTGAAGACCTTTTCGACGAAATTCCGGCGTCGCTGCGCGGAGCGGGACTTTCCGCGGTGCCGGAAGGGATCAGCGAAATGGAAATCGGGCGTCTGATGCAGGAGCGCGCTGAAGCCGATGGCCGCTACAGCTGCTTCATCGGGGCCGGTGCCTATGAACACCATATTCCGGCGGCGGTGTGGCAGATCGCCACGCGCGGAGAATTCTATTCGGCCTACACGCCTTATCAGGCGGAGGCAAGCCAGGGGACGCTGCAGCTCCTGTACGAATACCAGACGATGATGGCCAGCCTCACGGGCATGGATGTCTCCAACGCCTCTCTCTACGACGGCGCATCGGCGCTGGCGGAAGGGATACTGATGTCGATCCGGGCTCACCGGAAAGGGCGCCGGGTGCTCGTGCCTAAGGTGGTTCACCCCGTCTACCGCAAGGCAGCCAGGGCGATTGTGCGCAACCAGGGAATTGATCTGGTCGAGACAGGCTACGACCCGGCATCCGGCAGTTCCCCGCTTTCGGCGCTGGAATCCGGATACAGCGAGGAGTGCGCTGCGCTCGTGATTTCCCAGCCGAACTTTTTCGGTGTGCTGGAGGACGTGGACGCACTGACCGACTGGGCCCATGATCACGGGTTGCTGGTCATCGCCTGTGTCAATCCGACTTCGCTCGGCCTGCTCAAGGCTCCGGGAGAATGGGGCAGCAAGGGGGCTGATATCGTGGTTGGCGAAGGCCAGCCGCTCGGGGTCCCTCTGTCGTCGGGAGGTCCGTATTTCGGATTCATGGCCTGCAGGCAGGAACACGTACGCCAGATGCCCGGGCGCATCATCGGAAGAACCCTCGACCGCGATGGCAACCCCGGTTTCACCCTGACGCTCCAGGCGCGGGAGCAGCACATACGCCGCTCCAAGGCCACATCCAATATCTGCACGAACCAGGGGCTTCTGGTGACCGCTGCCACGCTGTACCTGGCGCTGCTCGGGCCCGAGGGCCTGGAGCACGTCGCCGCCCGCTCGCATGCCAATACGCTTGCCCTGCTCGACCGGCTCTCGGGGGTTGCAGGAGTAGAGCGGGTGTTCGGCCGTCCCGTTTTCCACGAAGCCGTCCTGCGCCTGAAATCGCCGGTGGCCGAGGTGCTGCGTGCCATGGAGGCGCAGGGAATTCTCGGCGGCTTCGCGCTGACTGACGACTACCCGGAACTCGGCGAATGCCTGCTTGTGTGTGTCACGGAAACCAAGACCGCGGCTGACATCTCGCGCTATGCTGAACAGCTGGAACGCATACTGAGCAAGCGTCGCCTGGATCCACCATGTGCCCAGAAGATGTGATGTCTACACCATAAGGAGGAACAGTCATGGCAACTATAACGCTGAAAGGCAGTCCGATACGTGTTTTCGGTGAGCTTCCCAAGGTCGGCAGCAAAGCGCCTGATTTCCGTCTGACCGATTCGGAGTTGCGCGACGTTACGCTCGCCAGCTACGGCGGGAAAAAGAAGCTTCTCAACATCGTGCCGAGCCTCGATACCCCGGTATGCGCAACCAGCACGCGGAAGTTCAACGAATTTGCCAGGGGCCGCAGCGACACGGTGATGCTGATGGTCTCGGCCGACCTGCCCTTTGCGCAGAGCCGTTTCTGCAGTGCGGAAAAGACAGGCAGCGTGATGGCGCTGTCGATGATGCGCGACCGGCATTTCGCCAAGGATTACGGGGTCCTGATCGAGGACGGTCCGCTGGCGGGCATCACTGCCCGTGCGGTAGTGGTGCTCGACCAGAACGACCGGGTGGTCTACACGCAGCTCGTTCCCGAAATCGCCCAGGAGCCGGATTACGACAAGGCCATTGCGGCGCTGAAATAGCCGGCACCGCAGGGTCCTGTCGGGCGCGCCGCGTTGCGGGCGATGGTTATTCCAGTACAGGTGACAACATGCTGATTTTCGAGATCTCGAGGCCGGGGCGGCACAACCCGGGCCAGGCGCCTTCCGCTACCCCTCAGGCCGGCGATATCCCGCCGCAGCTGCTGCGCAGCAGGCGTCCGGCCCTTCCCGAGGTGTCGGAGCTGCAGACTGTGCGCCATTACACCAGGCTGTCGCAGAAGAATTTCTCGATCGACACGCATTTCTATCCGCTCGGGTCGTGCACGATGAAGTACAATCCGCGTGCGTGTAACACCTACGCCATGTTGCCCCAGTTCCTGGCGCGCCATCCGCTGGCACCGGTGGCCACCGGCCAGGGGTTCCTCGCATGCATGCATGAGCTGCAGGAGATCCTGAAGGAAGTCACCGGGATGCAAGCGGTATCGCTCACCCCGATGGCCGGTGCCCAGGGCGAGTTTGCCGGCGTGGCCATGATACGTGCCTATCACGAGTCCCGCGGTGACCTGCAGCGTACCGAAATCCTCGTGCCTGATGCTGCCCATGGAACGAACCCGGCCACCGCCGTCATGTGCGGGTATACCGTGCGCGAGATCCCGACCGATGGGCACGGAGGCATCGACATCGGACAGCTGCGGGCGGCCGTCGGACCACAAACGGCCGGCCTGATGCTCACCAATCCTTCCACTCTGGGAGTATTCGAAAAGGATATCCAGGAAGTGCAGCAGATCGTGCACGCGGCCGGCGGGCTGTTGTACTACGATGGCGCCAACCTCAATGCGATCCTCGGAAAGGCCAGGCCGGGCGACATGGGGTTCGATGTGATCCACATGAACCTGCACAAGACTTTTTCCACGCCGCACGGCGGGGGTGGACCGGGGGCCGGCCCGGTCGGCGTCAATGCCCGTCTCCTGCCATTCCTGCCGGTTCCGGTCGTCGGCCGGGCAGCCGATGGCAGTTACCATCTGGAAACGGAGGCGCAGCGCCCGCAGTCCATTGGCCGGCTGTCGGCTTTCCTGGGGAACGCAGGGATCCTGCTGCGTGCCTATATCTATGCACGTCTGCTCGGGCGCGACGGCATGCGGCGCGTTGCCGAATTCGCGACGCTGAACGCGAACTACATGATGGTGCGTCTGAGGCAGGAGGGATTCAGTCTGGCGTTTCCGGATCGCCGGGCCACTCACGAGTTCATCATCACGCTCAAGCCCCTCAAGGACGCCACCGGCGTGACAGCCATGGATGTGGCAAAGCGCCTGCTGGACAAGGGGTTCCATGCGCCGACCACGTATTTTCCGCTGCTCGTGCCGGAGTGTTTCCTGATCGAGCCAACCGAGACCGAAAGCCGGGAGGATCTGGATGCCTTCATCTCGGCCATGGCCGAGATCGCTCGCGAGGCCCGGGTCAATCCGGACATCGTCCGCAGTGCACCGCACACCACCCCGGTACGACGCCTGGACGACGTCCGGGCAGCACGCGAGCTCGATCTCAGATGGAAAGCTGCCGGCTAGGGCCGCTGTGGTCCGGCCACAGCCGCCGTGAGTCCGTGGCAGCGTAAAGCGTCCGGCGCCGGCACATTTGCCGGTCCGGGCCCGGACCGGCCGGCGGCGTCCGGTCGCTTTCGTTTCCGGTATACTGCGTGCCATCCGACCCGGGCGCCAGGCCGTTTCTGCCGGCCACCGGGAACAACGTCCGGCATGTGCCGAAAAAATCCGGAGAAAGCTCCATGACAGTGCTGGTCTGCGGTTCGTTCGCATTTGACACCATCATGCTGTTCCATGACCGGTTCAAGCACCACATTCTTCCGGAGCAGGTGCACATCCTGAATGTCTCCTTCCTGGTGCCGCAGATGCGGCGGGAATTCGGCGGCTGCGCCGGCAATATCGCCTACAGTCTCCAGATGCTCGGCGGAGACGTGCTGGCGATGGGCACGGTCGGGGAGGATTTCGATGCGTATGCGAAATGGATGGACCGCTGGAACGTCCGCCGGGACCATGTCACCACCGTGCCGGGAACCTTCACTGCGCAGGCTTTCATCACCACGGACCTGGACGACAACCAGATCACCGCATTTCATCCCGGAGCGATGGGCTATTCGCATCTCAATTCAGTCAGCCAGGCCGGAGCGGTTTCGCTCGGTATCGTTTCTCCGGACGGCCGGGACGGCATGCTTCTGCACGCGCGGCAGTTCGCCGATGCCGGCATTCCGTTCATCTTCGATCCAGGCCAGGGAATGCCCATGTTCGACGGCTCCGAGCTCGATAAATTCCTCGAGCAGGCGACCTACCTGACGCTCAACGACTATGAATGCAAACTTTTCCAGGAGCGTACGGGAAAGTCCCTGCAGGCGCTCGCGGAACGTGTCGAGGGCCTGATCGTCACCCGGGGCGGCCAGGGCTCCGAGATCTACGCCGGGGGCAGGACGTACCAGGTACCAGCGGCCGCGGCCAGACAGGTCGTGGACCCTACCGGCTGCGGCGATGCCTATCGCGCCGGCCTGCTGTACGGTATTGCGCGCGGGATCGACTGGGAGACGACTGGCCGCATCGCCGCGCTCATGGGGGCTATCAAGATCGAGCACCATGGTACCCAGAACCATCATCTGGAACCCGCGGAGTTCGCCGAACGTTTCCGCAGCGAATTCGGCTATTCGTTCTGAGCCAGCAGCTCAGTCCCGGATGAGCGGCAGCTCGTCAGCTTCCCACAGCACGATTCCGCCAGCCAGGTTGTAGCTCGCGAATCCCATCTGGTTCAGCGTGTCAGCCGCAAGGGCGCTGCGTGCCCCGGTGTCACAGCAGACGACGATGGTGCGTCCACGGGCGCTGCAGAGCGGCTCGACACGGTGCCTGTTCCTCGGGTCGGCGGCAGCTTCGAGGGTACCGCGGGGCACCAGCAGGGATCCCGGAATATGGCCCAGCCGGTATTCATCCGGTTCCCGTACATCGACGATAAGCAGGTCGTCGTGGTTCTCGATCATCTCGTCAAGCTCGTCCGGACGGATCTCCTGAATGCGGCTACGCGCGTCACGGATGAAATCTTCCAGGGTTTTTGGCGCCAATGATCCGTCTCCAGGACTGCAGCGATAACCGGTCAGGACCTAATCGTACGCCACGGCCTCGCATTCGGCGAGCAGCGGTCCGAGTTCGGACAGCTGTGTGAGCGGCGCACTGCAGGCGTGTGCGCTGCAGACATAGGCGGTCGGGCCGCCGCGTGCGTCGCGGCTGGCAAGGACCGTCGGCAGGCCGGAGGCGCCCTGCGGTATGGCCAGCACGATCCGGCGTGGCGCATAGTGGCGCTGGCAGCGCGCGGCCCATTCGCCGAGCGCGTCGGCCGGTCCGCGTAGCACGATGGTCTGTGTCGGATAGAGATACTCTTCCACCGCCGCCAGCAGCGCGTTGTGACCGGAAGGGTAGGACGCGATTTCACGGTACAGGGCGCGTATGGTGTTTTCCGCAGCCTGCAGAAAATGCGCGTCGCCGAGGATGTGGCCGAGGCGCAGCAGCGCCAGCGCGGCCACGCCGTTTCCGGAGGGCAGCGCATTGTCGCCGGCCGGCTTCGGCCGGTGAATCAGCCGTTCGTGGTCGTCAGCGGTAAAGAAGAAGCCCCCGTGGTGCTTGTCTTCGAAGTGATCGAGAAGTGTCTCCGCCAGCTCGATGGCAAATGCCAGGTCCCCGTCGCGCCAGTGTGCCTGCACGACTTCAAGTGCCCCGTCGATCAGAAATGCGTAGTCGTCCAGATACGCGCCAAGATGCGCGGTACCATCCTTGCAGGTGGCCATAAGACGGCCATCCTTCCACAGGTGGCCGCGCACAAAGTCGAGCGCATGCTGGGCCGATGCAACGAAGTCGGTGCGGCCGAGCAGACGCCCGGCGTGTGCCATGGCCCGGATGGCCAGACCGTTCCAGGATGCAAGGATCTTATCGTCACGTCCGGGACGTGTGCGTTGTTCGCGCGCGGAAAAGATCTTCCGGCGCGCACTGTCGATCAGTCCAGTAATCCTTTCTTCCGGCACGGCGAGCGCAGCGCCGATCTCGCCGTGCGTCCTGCATATCTGCAGATGCCAGGATTTGCCCTCGAAGTTGGGGGGCTGGTCCAGGCCGAAAAGCAGCTCGGCAGCGCGGTACTCATCGGTGTCCAGAATCGACCGCATTTCCTCGCGGGTCCAGACATAGAATCTGCCCTCCTCACCCTCGGAATCGGCATCGAGCGTCGAATAATAGCCACCTTCCGGAGACTGCATTTCGCGCATCATCCATTCCGCGGTTCCGGCCGCGACGCTGCCGAACAGCGGATCTGCGGTGGCAATCGCGGCGTCGGCATACAGCGCCAGCAGCTGGGCATTGTCGTAGAGCATTTTCTCGAAATGCGGAATCATCCAGTGCTGGTCAACGGAATAGCGGTAGAAGCCGCCGCCGGCCTGATCGCATATCCCGCCAAGCGCCATGGAACGCAGCGTCTGCCGGGCCATCGCCAGCGCGCCGCTGTCCGGGGCGTGCGTGTCGAGCGCCCACTGGCGCAGGCACCTTTCTATGCTGGTCGGATGGGGAAATTTGGGTGCGCCGCCCCATCCGCCCTCACGTGCATCGAAATGCTCCTCAAGCTCGCGGCGTGCCGCCGCAAGCAACTCGGGATGCACCACGAGGCCCGGCTCGGGAATTCCGGAACCGATGCGCCTGAAGGCATCATGTACGGCGGCATTCTGGCCGCCTATCTCGCTGCGCTGTTCCCGGAAATAGGAAGCCACGCGTTTCAGTATGTCGACGAACGCAGGCATTCCGTGCCGGGCCGTATCCGGAAAATAGGTCCCGCCGAAGAACGGCACGTGGTCTTCAGGTGAAAGAAACATATTGAGTGGCCATCCACCCGGTCGCTGCGTCAGCATCTGATAGGCGAGCTGGTAAATCATGTCGAGGTCCGGGCGTTCTTCGCGGTCAACCTTGATGCAGACGAAAAGCGAGTTCATGACGTCCGCGACCGCTTCATTCTCGAAGGATTCCTGCTCCATCACATGACACCAGTGGCAGGCCGAATAGCCTATGGACAGGAGAATCGGCTTGTCCTCGCGTCGGGCCTGTTCAAGCGCGGCGTCGCCCCACGGAAACCAGTCGACCGGGTTGTGGGCGTGCTGCAGCAGATACGGACTGGTCTCGCCGATCAGGCTGTTGGTGCGGTGTGTGGTCGCTGAACACATGGGACAGGGTGGGTCCGGCTGAAAGCAGCACTATAGCCTGCCGGCTGGAATCTGTCTTTTCCCCGCCGCACGGACGGGAAGCGGCGCATGCCGGCTGGGACGGAATTTCCCATTCCCGGCGGTTTCCCGTAAGCTTGCGCCGCCGTAATCTCTTACATTTGCCATGACTATTGCGCCCCTGCGACTGAAGAAAGATGAAGACCGCCGTCTGCGGGCCGGTCATGTGTGGGTATACAGCAACGAAGTCGACGTGGCCGCGACGCCGCTCGACGGGTTTGAGCCGGGCCAGCCGGTGGTCATTGAGGATCATGCCGGCCGTCCGGTCGGTTCGGGCTACGTGAATCCGCATACCCTGATCTGTGCGCGTCTCGTCAGCCGTGATGCAGCGCAGGTCCTCGGACAGTCGCTGCTGGTCCATCGTCTCAATGTCTGCCGCAGTCTGAGGGAGAAGCTGTTCGGCGCGCCCTACTACCGGCTGGCCTTCGGTGACAGCGACGGGCTTCCAGGACTGGTGGTCGACCGGTATGGCGATGTCGCAGTCGTGCAGATCACTACCGCCGGCATGGAGCGTATGCGTGCCGAGGTCATTGCGGCGGTCACGAAAGTCCTGCGGCCGCGGGCCATCCTTCTGCGCAACGATGCGTCCAGCCGCCAGATCGAGGGGCTGGCCAGTTACGTCGAAAGTGTCGCCGGAGAGGTGCCGGAGCTGGTTGCAATCGAGGAGAACGGCGTGCGTTTCGAGGTGCCGGTGCTCGCGGGCCAGAAGACCGGCTGGTTCTTCGACCAGCGGTTCAACCGGGCGCGTCTGGCGAAATACGCTGCCGGTGCCCGGGTGCTGGATGTTTTCAGCTACGCAGGTGCCTGGGGGGTCCAGGCCGCCGTAGCCGGTGCTGACCATGTGCTGTGTGTCGACAGCTCGCCCCGCGCGATGGACTGGATCCGCGGCAATGCCGCAGTCAACGGAGTCGAAAACAGGCTTGAACTGATGCACGATGATGCGTTCGAGGCGCTGCGCCGGCTGCGGGCGGAGCGCCGCCATTTCGATGTGGTTATCGTCGATCCGCCGGCGTTCATCAAGCGCAGGAAGGATATCAAGGAGGGAATGCAGGCCTATTACCGGCTGAACCAGATGGCCATGCAGCTTCTGGGGAGGGACGGAATTCTCGTTTCGGCATCCTGTTCCTTCCATCTGGCGCGCTCCGACCTGCAGCAGATGCTGCTGCGTTCGAGCCGGCATCTGGACCGTTTCCTGCAGCTGATCGAGCAGGGCGGACAGGCTCCCGACCATCCGGTACATCCGGCGATCCCCGAGACCGAGTATCTGAAAGTATTTTTCTCCCGCATTCTGCCGAACTGATGGGATAAAATCCGCCAACCTGCGATCCTAGCCAACAATCCCTATCCGGAGCTCAAGTCCATGCTTCATGCCCCAGACATCAATCCTGTCGCGTTTGCCTTTCCGTCCTTCAAGATTCTCGGCCACCTTGTCCATATCGAGGTGCACTGGTATGGCCTGATGTACGTTCTCGGGTTCATCGGGCTCTGGTATTTCGCCAGCCGTCGCGCGCGTCGTCCGGGATCAGGCTGGACGGTCGACCAGGTCGCCGATGCCATTTTCTATGGCGCTCTCGGCGTGATTCTCGGTGGTCGCATCGGGTACGTGCTGTTTTACAACCTTGATTACTACATGGCGCATCCGCCGGCGGTATTCGAGGTCTGGGACGGGGGCATGTCCTTTCATGGTGGCCTGCTGGGTGTGATCACGGCGCTCTGGTTTTTCGGGCGCAAGCACGGCAAGAAACTGCTGGAAGTCACCGATTTTGTCGCACCCTGGGTGCCGCTCGGCCTCGGCGCCGGACGGATCGGAAACTTCATCAATCAGGAATTGTGGGGCAAAGTCACCACCCTTCCCTGGGGCATGGTATTCCGCGGCGCCGGACCGCTTCCGCGCCAGCCTTCCCAGCTGTACGAGGCGGCGCTGGAAGGTGTGGTGCTGCTCATCATCCTGGTAACGTTCTCGCGCAAGCCGCGGCCGGTAGGCTCGGTATCCGCGCTGTTCCTGATGTTTTACGGCCTGTTCCGATTTCTGGTGGAGTTCGTGCGCATGCCGGATCCGCAACTCGGCTACCTTGCATTTGGCTGGCTCACCATGGGTCAGCTGCTGAGTGCACCGATGATCATCATCGGTGCTGGATTGCTGGTCTGGAGCTACCGGCGGAAGGAGCGCGCTGGCAGCATGTGACCGGTTTTGCGGGAATCTGTCCGGGGCGCGTCAGCCCGCCAGCAGCTTGATGCTCATGACGACCAGGAAGGTGGCAAACAGGCGCTTCAGCAGCTTCACCGGGAGCCAGTGCGCCAGGCGCGCTCCGACCTGGGCAAACATCACGCTGGTGACAGCGATGGCAAGGACGGCAGGCCAGTACACCGATCCTGTGGACCAGGCTGGTAGCCCGCTGCTGTGCCAGCCGCCGGCCACGAACCCAAGCGTGCCGGATACCGCAATCGGAAATCCGCAGGCCGCGGAAGTCGCCACCGCCTGGCGGATTTCGACATTGCACCACAGGAGAAAGGGGACGGTGAGACTGCCGCCGCCGATGCCGGTGATTCCCGAGATGGTTCCTATGATCCATCCGGCACCGACCATTCCGGTGCGGTTTGGAAGTTCCCGGTGCGCCGACGGCTTGCGGCTGGATATCATCTGCGCCGCTGCAACGCAGGCGAACACTGCGAAGATCGCGTGCAGCATCCGGCCGGCCAGCACCCCGGCGAGCATTGACCCGGACAGCGCCCCGGCAATGATGCCGGGTGCCAGCAGGCGGAAAACCGGCCACCGGACCGCTCCGCGCCGGTGGTGGGCCAACAATGATGACAGTGAGGTCGGAACGATCGTCGCCAGTGAAGTTCCGATGGCGAGATGCGCCGCCAGATCGGGCGCAATCGCCTCTCTGTGAAACACCAGCAGCAACGCCGGAACGATGATGAACCCACCGCCGATTCCGAGCAGCCCGGCAACGGTGCCGGCGGCCGCTCCCACCAGGATGTAGATGCTGGCGATCTGCAGCACGCCGTTCAGCCCGCCATGCCGTGCCCCGCGGTGCGGACGCGGCACGCAGAGCGTACAACTGGCGTCTCGCCAGCAAGCAGCCGCGGTCCGCAGCCGGAAGGTGGCGAGGTCGGTTCAGCTGATCCAGACGGTTTTGGCATTGACGAATTCCCTGATGCCCAGGACCGAGAGCTCACGTCCGTAGCCGGATGCCTTGATGCCTCCGAAAGGAAGGCGGGCGTCGCTTTTCACCAGGCCGTTGACGAAAGCCGAACCCGACTGGAGGCGCCGGGCCAGGCGCTCGCCCCGGGGGATATCCCGTGTCCAAATGCTGCCCCCCAGTCCATAGCGGCTGTCGTTCGCGATGCGTAATGCATCCTCTTCGTCGCGGGCGTGGATCATGACCGCTACCGGCCCGAAGATTTCCTCATCATACGCCGGCATGCCGGCTGTGACCCGGTCAAGCAGGGATATGTCATAGAAGAAACCAGGACCCGCCGCCGGCGCGCAGCCCATCAGCGCGACGGCGCCTCTTTCTATCGACTCCCGCACCTGCCGGTGCAGATGGTCCCTCAGATCAGCGCGGGCCATGGGACCGACGTCAGTGTCTTCCGCCGCCGGATCGCCCTGCCTGAGGGCGCCTGCTTTCCGGCGGAAGAGTTCAATGAAATCCCGGGCGACCGGATCGACGAGGATAAAGCGTTTGGCTGCGATGCAGCTCTGGCCTCCATTGATGTAGCGGGATGCCACGCCAGTCGCCGCGGCCGCCTCGAGATCCGCATCTTCCAGGACGATGAATGCATCCGAACCGCCAAGCTCGAGCACGGTTTTCTTGAGTGCGGACCCCGCCGCCGTGGCGATGCTCCGGCCGGCTTCCTCGCTGCCAGTTACGGATACGGCGTGGACGCGCGGATCGGCAATCACTTTGCCGACGTCGCTGCCGCTGATGAGCAGCAAGCCGAATACGCCATCGGGAAATCCGGATTCCCGGAATATTGTCTCTATCGCAAGAGCGCATTGCGGAACGTTCGAGGCGTGCTTGAGCAGTACCGTGTTTCCCGCCATCAGTGCCGGGGCCGCAAAACGGAAGACCTGCCAGAAAGGGAAATTCCACGGCATCACGCCCAGTATGGTGCCGAGGGGAAAAAAGGATACATAGCTCAGGCCGGCGTCGGATTCGATCCGGGTGTCGGCAAGAAAGTCCCGGGCATGTGCGGCGTAGAACTCGCAGGCTGCCGCGCATTTTTCGATTTCGGCGCGCGCCTCCCGGGCCGTTTTGCCCATTTCCAGCGTCATCAGTCTTGCCCAGTGCCCGGATCCGCTGCGCAGGACGGCGGCGGCCCTGCGCATGAGCGCTGCACGGCCGGCAAACTCCATGCCGGACCAGTCCGGCACCGCCTGCGCCGCCCCGGCCAGCACCGCATTGATCTCTCTGGCAGTGCTGGCGGAGAATGATTTAACATGGTTCCCGTCGTACGGGTTAATGGTTGCTATTGCCACCGGGCGTCGTCTCCGGTCGCCAGTGCCGCCGGCGGCGGCACGCATGCAAGGTTAGTATAATATCGGACATGAAGGTTCGTATTAAGCCGTGTTTTATCGTTGCTGCCATTGCCCTGCAGTGGCTGGTGGGGGCTGCATACGCCGCCGAGCGGCAGATCGATGTTGATCGGCAGGACTACCTGAACGCCGTGGTGGCACTCAAGTCCGGCGACACCGGGCGTTTTCTGCATCTCGAAAAGAATCTGGACGGCTACCCGCTCCAGGGTTATCTCCAGTATTACTATCTCAAGTCCCGGATCCCGTCGACGCCAGCCAGCACACTGCACGCATTTGTCACCGGCAACCAGGATGCGCCGATCGGAAACATGCTGCGTCACAAGTGGTTGCATTTTCTGGCAAAAAAAGGCGACTGGAAGACATTCCTTCTCGAATACAAGGATATCGGCCAGGAATCGGCGCTTAACTGCGACCGCCTGGACTACCTGCTGCGTACCTCGCGCCAGAAGCCGGCGGTCATGGCGCAGATCGGCCAGCTCTGGATGACCGGAGACAGTCTTCCGGATTCCTGCGACCGCGTATTCGCGGCCTGGCGCCGGGCCGGTTACATGACAAGCACCGTGGTCTGGGGCCGCATCCGCCTGGCCATGCGGCAGCAGAATCTCCTGCTCGCCTCGCAGCTCAGGCCGGATCTCGCCGCCAAAGACCGGATCTGGGTAGACCGGTGGCTCGCCATGTACCGGAATCCGCAGCAGCAGCTCAGCCACATCAGCTATCCCGTCGACACGCCCCTCGCGCGCGAAATTGTCCGGCAGGGTGTTGTGCGGCTGGCCTATTCGGATCCGGTGCAGGCGATGACTGTCTGGCATGCGCTCAAGGGCAAATACCAGTTTTTCGGGGAGGACGATGACTACGTTCTGCGCCGGGTCGGAATCCTTGCCGCCGAGGATCATCTGCCGCAGGCGGTAAAGTGGCTTGCCAGCGCATCGGCCGGTGGCAACGGCGGGTCCCTGCGCCGGTGGCGGGTGCGGGCCGCGCTGCGGGACGGGAAGTGGCATATGGCGCTGCGTTCCATCGCCGACCTCGACCGTGGCGAGCAGCGCCGCAAAGAGTGGCGTTACTGGAAGGCGCGCGCCCTGGAGAAACTTGGTCATGAGGCTCAAGCGCTCAGGATTTTTTCAGTTCTTGCAAAGGATCGCAGCTACTATGGTTTCCTCGCGGCTGACCGGCTCGGGCGCCATTTCGCCATGCAGCGCAAGCGGTTTCAGCCGAGCGCAGAAGAGGTCAGTTCCATGCTTGCCCGGCCGTCGATCCAGATGGCGCGCGAGCTGTACATGCTGGGAGAGACGGTCGATGCGCGCCGGCAGTGGGCCTGGGCTACCCGTGACATGGATGGCCGCGATCTGCAGGTGGCGGCGGTGCTGGCGCGCCAGTGGGGCTGGTACGATCGCGCGATCCTCACGGACGCACAGAGCCACCACCTGAATGATCTCGGGCTGCGTTTCCCGATCCTGTACCGGAACATGATCGAGACCAACGCCCAGGATGACGGCATAGACCCGAGCTGGGTGTATGGCATCCTGCGCCAGGAAAGCGCATTCATGACCGATGCGCGTTCGGACGTGGGGGCGCTCGGACTGATGCAGCTCATGCCACGTACCGGCTGGCTCACTGGGCTGCGCATCCACCTGCTTGTGCGCAGCGACAGCGCCATCCTGGATGTTGCAAACAATCTGCGGCTCGGAGCTTCGTACCTGAAGACTGTCCTCGATGACACGGGTGGCCGCGAAGTCCTTGCGACGGCCGCATACAATGCGGGTCCGAACCGCATCCAGCAGTGGCTGCCCCAGGGCCACACGCTTGATGCGGATACCTGGGTCGACACGATTCCTTATCGCGAGACACGCAATTACGTGAAGAACGTCATGGCTTTCAGTACTGTCTACGCCTATCTCCTCGGCGATCAGCAGTTCAGTTTGGATAGAGCCATGCCTGCGGTGCCGGCTGCCGACACCGGCGTGCCCATGCTGCCTGCCGGCAGCCACTGATTCTGTGCTGCAGGACGGCTTGACGTGATGGCGCGTGCATTGCCACACTCGGTGCAGTTGCGACAGAGGCTCCGAATTTGTCCAGGCGCAGGATATGCATTCTTGGCGGCACCGGTTTCGTCGGCCGGCATCTGACGGCGCATCTTGCCGCCGAAGGACACGAGATCTGCATACTCACCCGCCACCCGGAGCGCCACCGGCAGCTCCAGCTGTTGCCATCCGTGAAGCTGGTCAGAACCGATGTCTTCAACGCTGTATTGCTCCAGCGCGCATTCCGTGGACAGGACGCGATCATCAATCTGGTCGGAATACTGAACGAAAGCCGCCGCTCCGGACTGGACTTCATGCGCCTGCACGTGGACCTGCCGCAGCGGATCGTGAATGCCTGTCGCGAAAGCGGCGTGCGGCGGCTGCTTCACATGAGCGCCCTGGCGGCGTCAGCTGATGCGCCGAGCCGTTATCTGCGCAGCAAGGCTGCCGGTGAGGCGCTGGTCATGGGCCCGGAAGCGGCCGACCTGCATGTCACGGCGTTCCGGCCGTCAGTGATCTTTGGCAGGGGTGACGGTCTTACCAGCAGGTTCGTCCATTTGTTGCGGGCAGTGCCGCTGGTTTTTCCTCTCGCGTGCCCGGATGCACGGCTTCAGCCGGTGTATGTCGCGGACGTGGCCAGCGCAATGGCGCTTGCGCTGGACGACCATCGTACCTTCGGGCAGAGCTATAATCTCTGCGGACCGGATGTCTATTCCCTGCACCAGATTGTCGAATACCTGGCCGGCGTTGCCGGAGTACGGCGGCGGATTGTTCCGCTGGGGGATCGGCTGTCGCGCCTGCAGGCCACGATACTGGAGCGGGCTCCGGGCACGCCGTTTTCATCCGACAACTACCGGACGCTGCAGATCGACAGTGTATGCGAAAATGGATTTCCAGCCGTATTCGGCATCGTGCCCGCACACCTTGCGGACATGGTGCCATCCTATCTGTCCGTTGCAGGCCGCCCGGATGCCGCGAGATTCCGGTCACAAACCGTGACCTGAATAATTTCCGTGCAGGGCCGGGCCGGGAGCGCAGGTCCGGGATCTCTTCTGGAGCCTGTCTAGATGCGGTTTTCTGCGGATGGCCGGCATATTGATGCTGATAAACGGTACCGGCGTGGCTATACAGGTCCGGGGGGCTGGCCAATACTCAGTAAGATCCACCGCCGGCCAGGGTGATCGGCTGCTCGGAAAGCAGCAGCATCGTTCAGTGCAAGGAGGTCAGGATGAACCTGTACGTCAGCAATATCCCGCCAGGAGTAATGCACGCGGATCTGCAGCATATCTTCAGCGGCTTCGGGGAAGTGCTCTACGCAAGCCTGATGCCGGAGAGCGACAGCAGGAGTGATCGGGGATACGCCTTCATCTACGTGCCGGATGAGGATCGTGCCAGGACCGCGATTGCCAGACTCAATGGAGCCGTGCTCAAGGGAGACAGGCTGGCGGTCAGTCCGATGGCTGAGCGTCGCGGTGTTATCGGACATTCCTCGAGACTGAAGAGCTAGTTTCGATCCCAGCGTCTTTCCCCAGCCGGCCAGGCTCACCCGTTCACCTGGTCGCCACGCAGCCTGAAAACCCCAGCTGCCTGCCGCCCGAAAGCAGGCATCATCAACCCGCCCTCCTCCGTGCCGCCGGAAACTGCCATGCCTGCTGGTCCGCAGTACCGGGAGCACGTTCCGCGGCGGATTGCCGCCTGGGTCCGTTCACGGCCGCGCCGACGACAGGCTACTGTCCTCTGCCTGCGCAGAACCCGTGCGTCCGGGGAGCGAGGGCGGCCAGCGCGCGATGGCGCTGCTGTGCCGGAAGTGCCCCGATTTCACGCGCCTTCGCGTAGAACACCGGCAGATTGCCGCCCACCGAGGCCAGAAGCGTCCTGAAGGCAGCGACATCGCAGTCGTACAGGCCGATCGGAACAAAATAGGCGTTGTTGATGCGACGCAGGGCAGCCTGGATGTCCGGATCCCGGATGCCCCATTGTCTGTACAGCCTGACCCAGGCTGCGCGCAGGCTGGCAAGCACCCGCTGTTTATCCTGCAGCTTGCGGCCGGCCGGTATGGTGGAGGCATAAAGGGCTTCCAGGCGGGCGCGATACCTGAGCAGCAGCGCCATGACCTGCGAGTGCCGGCGGCGCTGTTCGAGGTAGCGGTGCCATTCCGTGGCGTTGCCCCGGGTGTTCAGCCAGCGCCGCATGCCGGCGCGGGAGACCGTGACGGCAAAGGATTCGTCAAACGTAGTGTCGCCGCGAATGTAGAGTTTCTGGTGCGCGAGCTCATGGAACAGGGTCTCGGCGATCGCCGTTTCACCGTGCCGCAGCATCGTGCTCAGCACCGGATCCCGCAGCCAGCCGAGCGTGGAATAGGCGGTGACGCCCGCGACGTAGGTGTCATAACCGCGACGACGCAGTCGAGTGGCGTATTTCAGGGCGTCGGCGCGTGCGAAGTAGCCGCGGTACGCGACACAGCCGGCGAACGGGAAACACCACTGCCGCGGCCGGAGCGACAGGCCCGGAGCGGCATAGACCACCCAGACGACGTATTTCCGGTTCAGGTGCACATAGTCCCGGTAGCTACCGTTGTCGGGCAGACCCAGCTGTCTGACTGCGAATTTGCGGATCTGTGCGACGTCCTCCAGATACGTACGCAGTCGGGCGGGCGTAGACGGGTTTTCCAGGATCCGGCTTATCGGTGTCCGCCGCTGCAGCAGCCGGACCTCGCCGCCGATCGCCTGGGAGTAGTACGACAGGGTGGAGCAGCCGGATACCGACATTGTCACGGCGATGGCGGCAATGGCACGGAACCAGCGCGCAGTCATTGCGACCCTGTTTGTGGGAAGATGCCGCCCCAAGTACCATAGCTCCATGCATGTGTATCTGGTTGGAGGTGCCGTCCGCGACCGGCTTCTCGGCATTGAAGCCACCGACCGGGACTACGTGGTGGTGGGCGCCACACCGGAGGAAATGATTGCGCGCGGTTTCAGGCCGGTCGGCGCTGACTTCCCGGTTTTTCTCCATCCGCAGTCCGCAGAGCAGTATGCGCTGGCCCGTACTGAACGCAAGACAGGCGCCGGCTACCGCGGGTTCACCATCCACGCCGCACCTGACGTGACGCTCGAGGAAGATCTCCGGCGCCGTGATCTCACCATCAATGCCATGGCCCAGGAGCAGGACGGCACGCTGATCGATCCGTTCGGTGGCGCCGAGGATCTGCGCAACGGGCTGTTGCGCCATGTCTCCCCGGCGTTCGCCGAGGATCCGGTGCGGATACTTCGGGTCGCAAGATTTGCCGCGCGCTATGCCAGCCGGGGATTCCATGTCGCGCATTCCACCAATGCGCTGATGCGGCGCATGGTCGAAAACGGGGAAGTGGATGCGCTTGTCCCGGAACGGGTATGGGCCGAACTCGAACGTGCGCTGGCCGAACCGCAGCCATCCGTGTTTTTCACGGTGCTGCGCGGCTGCGGGGCGCTGCCGCCGCTTTTTCCGGAAATCGCTGCGCTGTTCGGCGTGCCGCAGCCCCGCCAGCAGCATCCTGAAATCGACACAGGCGTACATGTCCTGCGGGTGCTGGATGAGGCCGCCGCGCTGTCTGCGGATACCCGTGTGCGATTTGCCGCGCTGATGCACGATGCCGGAAAGGGGCTCACCCCCCGGGACCGGTGGCCGGACCACAGTGGCCACGAACTGGCAGGCGTGGAGATCATCCGGAAGTTCTGTTTGCGGTTGCGGGTACCGAATGATTACCGGGATCTTGCCCTGCTGGTCGCCCGTTACCACGGGCGCTGCCATCACGCGGCTGAGCTTGCCGGTGCCATGCTGCTCGAGCTGCTGGAAGCGATCGACGCATTTCGCCGGCCCGAGCGTGTCGAGCAGTTCCTGGCGGCTTGCCAGGCGGATTCGCGCGGCCGGCAGGGATTTGAGAACGAGCCCTACCCGCAGGCCGACCGGGTGCGGGCGGCCTGCGCGGCTGCGCGGACGGTGGGTGGTTCGGACGCGATGCGGGCCGGTGTATCCGGCGCTGCTGCTGGAGTGTGGCTCCGGCAGCGGCGGATCGAAGCAATCGACCGGGCGTTGGCGTGACCGCAGGGTCCGGGGTTTCAGATGCAGGTGGTCGTGCCACTGCGTTTTGACCGTGTGCTGAAAAAACGAACTGCCGGACGCCGCCACGAAGGGGCCGCACCGGAAACCGCGTGCGCAGGTGTCTGATTTAATGCGCGGAGCGCATGCACTGCCGCACCGCAGCGGGTTGAAAAACGTCCTGGAAGGTGTTGTTCGGCAAACGGTTAAAGACGGCCACGCCGGTCGTGCAGGGCAAAGCCCAGCAAGGGCTCCGGGAGACCGCGCCCGAGTGCCATCGCCTTGAAAATTTCCCCCATTTCATGGGGAAGCGTGAGCATCTGGATTTCGCGGGCGTGCCGCACCTGCGTCCTGACGTCTGGGTCCGGGTCAGGAATGCTGTCCGTGATTCCGGTCGCCAGCAGAAACGCCGCCTGCGAGGTATAGCCAAGAAGAGACAGGCCGGCGCCACATCCCGCCTCGGCGATCGCCGTGAAATCAATGTGTGCCGTGATGTCCTGCAGGCCGACAAGCACCAGCGGGTCGTCATGGACATGATGGCGATAGTGGCACATCAGCGTGCCGGAATGGCGGTCGGGGTGATAGAACTCGGCTCTCGGAAAACCGTAGTCGAAGACCAGCAGCGCGCCAGCGGCGATGAGTCCGGCAGTGCTGCGCACCCACGCCTCGGCCTGCAGGCCTATCTCGGAGGTAAAGTGCTCTGGCAGGGATGCCGCGTCCATCCGGGACCGCAACAGCTCGTCGAGATGCGGTGGCGCCGGTGTTTCGTGCCACCTGAAGCTGTTCCCCGACCACGTGACCTGAAGCAGCCTGGCGCCGTCCGCCGACAGGCGGAACCGCTGGGACGGAATGGCGTCGAGCAGCTCATTGGCAATCACGATGCCGCGCAGAGGCTCCTCCGGCAGCTGCCCGAGCCAGGTCACGCGCTTCATGAGGTGCGGAATCCGGGTCGCCAGATGCTGCTGCTGTCGCGCCCGGAGTTCTGCGCTGAGCTCGAGGATAAGATACCGTTCCGGCAGCTGCCCGGCCTGTTCCAGCGCCTGCAGCAGATCGGCCGCGAGCGCGCCGCTGCCGGCACCTGCCTCCAGGATGTCTCCGCCGCCGAGCTGGCGCAGGATCTGCAGACATTGCCGCGCCAGGCAGCGCGCAAACAGGGAGCCGAGTTCGGGTGCAGTCACGAAGTCGCCGGTGGCTCCGAATTTCTGTGCCCCGCTGCGGTAATAGCCGAGCTGTGGTGCATAGAGCGCCAGATTCACGAATTCCATGAAATCCATGCAGCCCCCTGCGGCGTGCAGTGCTTCGCGGATCTGGCACACCAGCTCCTCGCTGTGGCGAAGCTCATCCGGCGATGGGGGAGGGAGACGGACTGGCATTATCGGCCTGACCGGTGGTGGCGATACAGCGAAGCCGGTACGCGGCAGCCGGGTTGGCTGCGGACACGGCAGGCGCTATTGTTACGGGGAATATTCATCAGGCTGGCACTCCGAGGATCCGGCACGTGCCAGATTGTCCGACCGGGCTGCCGGTCCTCTGCCACAGACTCGAGAATAACATGGAACCTCAGCTTCTGGCCGGAAAGGCGGCCCTGGTGACCGGTGGTGCGCGCCGCATCGGTGCCGAGATCTGCCGCATGCTCCATGCCCAGGGCATGGACCTCGCAGTACACTACCATGCCTCGGAAGGCGAGGCCCGCGGACTGCAGAGGGAGCTGCTGGACAAACGTCCTGGGTCCGTTTTCCTTGTGCAGGGTGATCTGCTCGATGCGGCCGTGCCGCAGAGCCTGGTCGCGCAGACGCTGGAAAATTACCGGCGCTTGGACGTGCTGGTGAACAACGCATCAAGCTTCTATCCGACCCCGGTCTGTGATGTGACCCACGGGCAGTGGGATGATCTGATGGGAACGAACCTGCGCGCTCCCTTTTTCCTGTCGCAGGCAGCGGCCCCGTACCTGAGGAGGACCGGCGGCTGCATCGTCAACATCACCGACATTCACAGCGAACGCCCGCTGAAGAACTATCCGGTCTACAGCATGGCCAAGGCCGGACTGGCGATGCTTACCCGCTCGCTTGCACGCGAGCTTGCGCCGGAAGTGCGCGTCAATGCGGTGGCGCCGGGAACGATCCTGTGGCCGGAAATGGGGCTCGACGAGCCGCTTAAGCAGCAGATCCTGGCGCGTGTGCCCCGGAAGGAGCCGGGTGAGCCAGCGGATATCGCGCGCGCCGTCCTGTTTCTGGTGCGCGACGCCGGTTATGTTTCCGGCCAGATCATCGCGGTGGATGGAGGGCGATCCGTTGTTGCGTGACCCCGTGTTCCTGCAGGAGCACCGCCCAGGAATTTCCTGCCGATGCTAGAGGCCGTTGAGCGGTGCTGGCCACAGAACCTGGTTTTTCCCGGCAAAATGTGACCACATGGTTCCCAGGTTTTCGCTGGTCTGCGGGTGAATGACATCCGGCGCGATTTCAGACAGGGGCCGGAGCATGAAGGCGTACAGGGCGATATCCGGATGCGGGATCGGATGGCTGCCTGCCAGCAGGATGAGGTCACCATAAAGCAGCAGGTCAAGATCCAGTGTGCGGGACACAAACCGGTCGGCGCCGCGCGTGCGGCCGTGGGCGCGTTCGAGCGCTGCCAGTTCATCGAGGAGCCGGGCGACAGGCGTGTGTGTGTCCAGTCCTGCGACCAGGTTGTAGAAATTTCCTCCGCGGAAACCGACCGGTGCCGATTCATAGACGGGTGACAGCGTAAGCCTGCCCCAGCGCTCGCGCAGCGCCGCCACCGCTGAGCGGATATTCTGCTCGCGATCCACGTTGCTGCCGATGCTGATAAAGACCTGGACCATGACCGGGCACCCTGTGCTGTGCGCCCCGGCGGGCCAGGGCCAGGCTAGTCTCTTTGTCCCCGCTCAACGATGACGCCGACATCGGTTGCGCCCCGGATTGCGCCACGCTTGTTCACCGCGACCCGGACCCAGGGCACCTGGAATTCCGTCAGCACCAGTTCGGCGACCTTTTCCGTCAGCGTCTCGACCAGCTGGAACCGGGACTCGCCCACGAATGCCGAAACGCGCCTGGCTACCGTCTTGTAGTCGAGCGTATCCCCGATGTGATCGGTTGCCGCTGCACGCCGCATGTCGACGGCCATGTCGAGATCGATAGTGATGATCTGGGTCGTGCGGCGTTCCCATTCCCAGATTCCGATGACGCAGTCCACCTTCAGGCCGTGCAGGTAAATGATATCCATGGGGTATTTCCGTGATGTCGACGGCAATATAGCTAAATCTGGACCCGAAGTCTTGACGGCCGGCGGGTTAGGCCGTCCAATAGCGCGCCATGATTTCCTATTTTCTGCCCATCGCGGCCTATCTGATCGGTTCGGTTTCGTCAGCCATTGTCGTAACGCGGATCATGGGTCTGCAGGATCCGCGCGAAGTGGGTTCCCGCAATCCAGGCGCGACCAATGTGCTGCGCTATGGCGGCAGGCAGGCGGCGGTGATCACGCTGGTCGGGGATGTTTTGAAAGGAGTCATACCGGTGGTGCTGGCGCGTGTATTCGACGCGAGCCAGCCGGTCCTTGCGCTGGTCATGCTCGCCGCGTTCCTCGGGCATCTGTACCCCCTTTATCACGGGTTCCATGGCGGCAAGGGAGTAGCCACAGCGCTTGGCGTGATTTCTGCAGTCAATATCTGGGTCGGTCTGCTGCTGGTTGCGACATGGATCGGCGTCGCGGTGCTGTTCCGCTACTCGTCTCTGGCCGCGATCGTGGCGGGGATGCTGGCACCCGCATACGTGTGGTGGCTGGTGCCGGGACGGCAGATTCTCGCCGCGACCGGCGTCATCGTAGTGCTGCTGCTCTGGCGGCATCGCCCGAACATCCGCAACCTCATTGCCGGGGCCGAAAGCAGGATCCGTCTCTAGACGACCGGGGAGGTCCGCAGCAGCCCGCCGGGTCCGCAGCGGCGAGAAGTTCGGGTTGCCACGACGGATCACCGATGGCACCCGGGCGTCGGGTCGCCCGGGACCGTCAGGCGATGGATGGCAGGTCACCCATCGGCCAGCGCGGATGTACCGTGAACCCCGGCCCCTCCTGCAGTCCCGCTTCCAGGCGCATGGCGCCTGCCAGGGCGATCATGGCTCCGTTGTCGGTGCAGAATTCGGGACGGGGGAAGTAGACCTGTACGTTCATGGGCCCGGCGAGACCGGCCAGCCGTTCCCGAAGCAACCGGTTGGCGCCGACTCCTCCGGCAACAACCAGACGGCTGTGGCTGGTCATCGACAGCGCCCGTGCGCACTTCATGACCAGCGTGTCGACGGCGGCTTCCTGGAAGGCACAGGCAATGTCGGCAATGGCCTGGGCATCGAGCGTCGTCTCCCTGGCAGCGAGCAGGGCAGCTGTCTTGAGTCCGCTGAAGCTGAAATCAAGTCCGGGCCGGTCGGTCATCGGGCGGGGAAACTGGAAGCGCCCCGGCGTGCCCTGGGTGGCGGCGCGGGCGACCGCGGGCCCTCCGGGATAGCCGAGCCCCAGCAGTTTCGCTGTCTTGTCAAATGCCTCGCCGACCGCGTCGTCGACCGATTCACCCAGGACCCGGTAGTCGCCCAGCGCCCGGATGTCGGCAATCAGCGTATGCCCCCCGGACACCAGCAATGCCAGGAACGGGAAGGAAGGTGGGTCAGGCTCGAGCATCGGGGCGAGCAGATGCCCTTCCATGTGGTGGACTCCGATTGCCGGTATCTGCCAGGCCCAGGCAAGCGTCCGTCCGATAGCGGCGCCGACCAGCAGGGCGCCAGCCAGGCCCGGGCCGGCGGTGTAGGCAATCCCATGCAGACTATGTGGTTGTACGCTGCTCGCCGCCAGAACCTCCCGCATTAGCGGCAGCACCTTGCGGATGTGGTCGCGGGAGGCCAGTTCCGGCACTACACCGCCGTATGCCGCATGCAGTGCGGTCTGGGAGAAGAGCCGGTGACCGAGCAATCCGAGCTGGGAGTCATAGACCGCAACTCCGGTGTCGTCACAGGAGGTTTCGATGCCGAGTATGCGCATGGGCCGGGGCTTACGGATGACAACAGAAGACTTATTGTATATGATTCGCGGTTCGTCGTTTAGGTGCGTCATTGTTAACCGATTGCAGAGGAAGAGTAATGCCGACAGTCCGGGTAAAGGAACACGAACCTTTCGAGGTTGCCCTGCGCCGTTTCCGGCGCTCCTGCGAAAAGGCCGGCGTCTTTGCCGAAATCCGTCGCCGCGAGTTCTATGAGAAACCCACTACGGTACGCAAGCGCAAGGCGGCCGCGGCACGCAAGCGCGAACTGAAGAAACTTTCCCGCATCACGGCCCGCACAACGCGGCTGTACTGAAGCATCCCGGACATGCGTGGCGGCCGGACTCCTGGATCGTGAAGTGACCCTGAAGGACAGGATCAAAGAGGACATGAAGGGCGCGCTGCGCAGCAGGGAACAGGCGCGCCTGGAATCCATTCGCATGCTCCTGGCTGCTATCCAGCGGCGTGAGGTCGATGAACGCATCACCCTGGATGATGCGCAGGTGATGGCGGTGGCCGAAAAGCTTATCCGGCAGGGGCGCGATTCGGTGGAGCAGTTCCGCCAGGGCGGCCGCGAGGACCTGGTCGAGAAGGAGAACCGCGACATCGCGGTGTGGCAGTCCTATCTGCCGGAACCGCTCAGCGAGGCACAGCTCGATCAGCTCATTGCGCAGGCGATCAGCCAGACAGGCGCATCGGGCGTGAAAGACATGGGAAAAGTCGTAGCCAGTCTCAGGCCAGTGGTACAGGGTCGTGCCGACATGGGGAAAGTGAGCGGCAAGATCAAGGTGATGCTCACCGCCAAGGGCTAGTTTGCCCGTATCCCCGGTGGATCGGGCGGACTCCGCATCCTTGATGGCCCGACAGGGTGAAGCGATGACGGGCAGGATCCCCGAGAAATTCGTCGACGAACTGCTGGCGCGGATCGATATCGTGGATGTCATCGATTCGCGGGTCCCGCTACGCCGGGCAGGCAAGGATTACAAGGCCTGCTGCCCGTTTCATGAAGAAAAAACCCCTTCCTTTACCGTCAGCCAGGACAAGCAGTTCTATCACTGCTTCGGCTGTGGTGTGCATGGCAGCGCCATTGGCTTTCTGATGGAATACGAGCGCCTGAGTTTCCCCGAAGCCGTGGAGGAACTCGCGGCGCGTGCAGGCCTTGCCATCCCCCGCGAGTCGCGACCCGTGGCGCAGGCAGCCTCCGGCGTGCCTGGGGACCTCGCGCTGCTGGGCGAACTGCTGAGTCACGCTGACCGGTATTACCGCCGGCAGCTGCGAGAGCACCCCCAGGCCAGTGTGGCCGTGAGCTATCTCAAGGCGAGAGGGCTGAGCGGCGAAATCGCAGCGGAGTTTGGCCTGGGGTTTGCGCCGGACGGCTGGGACAATCTGGTGCGTGCGCTGGGCGGTACTGCCGCGACCGAGGATGCCCTGGTTGCCGCAGGCCTCGCCGCCAGGAAAGAAGGGGGAAAGCCCTATGACCGCTTCCGCGGGCGCATCATGTTCCCGATCCATGATTACCGCGGACGCATCATCGGGTTCGGCGGGCGCGTGTTTGCCCAGGGAGAGCCAAAATACCTGAATTCCCCGGAAACGCCTTTGTTTCACAAGGGGCGCGAACTGTATGGCCTCTTCCGTGCGCGGGACGCGCTCCGGCGCGAGAACCGTGTGCTGGTGGTGGAAGGCTACATGGACGTCGTCGCGCTTGCCCAATTCGGGTTCGATTATGCCGTCGCGACACTCGGTACTGCCACCACCCGAGAGCACCTCGACCGCCTGTTCCGCTATGCCCCGGAAGTCGTGTTCTGTTTCGACGGCGATCGCGCTGGCCGGGAGGCAGCATGGCGTGCGCTGGTCAACGCGATGCCGGTGCTGCATGAGGGCCGGCAAATCAGCTTCCTGTTCCTGCCTGACGGAGAGGACCCCGACACGCTGATACGCAAGGAGGGACTGGAGGCGTTCGTCGCGCGGCTGCGTACAGCCGTGTCCCTGCCGGATTATCTGTTCCAGACCCTTGCCGCAGAGGTGGACCTCGGGCGCCTGGATGGCCGGGCACGCCTGGTGGAACTCGCGCGGCCACTTTTGTCTAATGTTCCCCAGGGCGCGCTCCGGGAGCTCATGCTGGCCAGACTTGCGGAAATCAGCCATCTGGCACCGCAAAAACTGTCTAAACTGATGGAAGAAGCGTCTGCGCCGGCACGCCAAGGTACCCCGGCAGGGCGCGCGGTACGCCCCGATGCTGGGGGGGTGCCATCCCTGGTCAAAACGGCGCTGGCCTTGCTTCTGCAGCACCCGCGACTGGGCCGGCTGGTCGGAGACCCGCAGCCGTTTCTGGCGCTGGATGGAAAAGGAATTCCTCTCCTGGTCGATCTGATGCGCTTGCTTACAGATCAGCCGGAACTGAAAACAGGAGCTATTTTAGAGCATTTTCGTGATAGTAAGTACATACATCATATTGGCAGGCTTGCTGCTCTGGATCATCCGATGCATCAACAGGATGTCGAGGCAGAGTTTACAGGCCTGCTCCGGCAGCTCCGCTGCGAATCCAACCGCCAGCAGATTGATCGTCTGTCAGCCAAGGAGCGCGCCGGGGGGCTCGATTCTGCCGAAAAGTCCGAGCTGGTACGCCTTCTTCGTGAAAAACAAGAACTTGAGCGCGAAAAACTTTCCCGGACCTCTTGAAAAGCTTTGGGAAAAGTCTCATTTGGTCTAAAATCGAACGTTATTTTGTCTTTCACCCTCTGAACCGGACTCCGCCAGTATGGATCAAGAAACGCAACGCCTGCAACTCAGGAAACTGATTATCCAGGGAAAGGAACAGGGCTTCCTGACATATCGCGACATCAATGATCATCTGCCCGAAGGTGTCCATGACACCGACCAGATCGAGGCGGTGATCAACATGATCAACGATATGGGGATTGAGGTCTATGATCAGGCGCCGGACCCCGATACGTTGCTGCTCAAGACCGAGGCGGTTGCTCCTGAGGACGAGGAGGTCGCCGAAGAGGCGGAGCAGGTGTTGGTGTCGGCCGTCGAAAATGAATTCGGTCGCACCACGGATCCTGTGCGCATGTATATGCGCGAGATGGGCACGGTGGAGCTGCTCACGCGCGAAGGCGAAATCGAGCTGGCCAAGCGCATCGAAGACGGCATACGTCAGAGCACCGAAGCCATCGCTACCTGTCCGGCTACGATCACCGATGTGCTGCGCATGATGGAACTGGTCGAAGCGGAGCAGATGCGCCTTACCGATCTGGTGGTCGACTTCGTCGATCCCAACGCACAGGACGAGCCGCCTCCGGAAATGCTCAGTGATGAAAACCGGGCTGCCGCCGCCAATGATTCCGACGATGAGAATGAGGAAGAGGGCGGTGCTGCTGCTGCGGACGAGGAAGGTGGTCCCGACCGGGAAGAAGCGCTTGCGCGGTTTGCGCGCATCCGCAAACTGCACGCCAGCCTGTCCCGGGTGCTCGAGAAAAAGGGATTTGATGGCCCCGAGGTCGCCAGGATCCAGCGCAAGCTGGCGGATGAATTCCTGCAGATCAAGTTCGTTTCCAAGCAGATCAATCGTCTGGTGGAACAGGTGCGCTCGCTTGTGGATCAGGCGAGGGAGCAGGAAAAAATCATCATGGACATCTGCGTCAGCAAGGCCCGTCTGCCGCGCAAGACGTTCCTGAAGACTTTCCCCGGACACGAGACTAACCCGCGGTGGGTGAAAAAGGTTCTCAAGTCCGGCGAATGCAACGCTGACGCGATCGAGCGTAACATGGCGGCGATTACGGTTGCCCAGAACCGTCTTGCACAGCTGCAGGACCGTGTCGGCATGCCGATCGGAGAGCTGAAGGAAGTAAACCGGCGCATGTCGATCGGCGAGGCCAAGGCGCGGCGCGCCAAGAAGGAGATGGTCGAGGCCAATCTGCGCCTGGTGATTTCGATTGCCAAGAAGTACACGAATCGCGGGCTGCAGTTCCTGGACCTGATTCAGGAGGGAAATATCGGCCTGATGAAGGCGGTCGACAAGTTCGAGTACCGCCGCGGCTACAAGTTTTCGACCTACGCGACCTGGTGGATCCGGCAGGCAATTACCCGCTCGATCGCTGATCAGGCACGTACGATCCGCATACCAGTGCACATGATCGAGACGATCAACAAGCTGAATCGTATCTCGCGCCAGATGCTGCAGGAAATGGGCCGTGAACCGACCCCTGAGGAGCTGGCTGTGCGCATGGAAATGCCGGAAGACAAGATCCGGAAGGTGCTCAAGATCGCCAAGGAACCGATCTCCATGGAAACCCCCATTGGTGACGATGAGGATTCGCATCTCGGGGATTTCGTGGAAGACACGAGCATCACGGCACCCACGGATGCCGCCACGCTGGCCGGCCTGAAGCAGGCGACAAGCGAGATCCTGAACACGCTGACGCCGCGGGAAGCGAAGGTCCTGCGCATGCGCTTCGGTATCGACATGAACACCGACCATACGTTGGAGGAGGTCGGTAAGCAGTTCGATGTGACGCGCGAACGCATACGCCAGATCGAGGCCAAGGCGCTGCGCAAGCTGCGCCACCCGAGCCGTTCTGACCACCTGCGCAGTTTTCTCGACTGATCTGGGTCCGGGTCCGGCTATGGCCGGACCCAGCGCCTCCTGCCTGCGTCAGCTGTCGAGCCAGGACTGTGCCTTGAACACCGGATTTCCGGATTTTTTTGTCGAGTCCGCCCGGTGCAAGCAGGCGCAGCAGGCTCTGCATCAGCTGTTGTCCAAATCCGTATGACCGTTGTGCGCAAACTGCTAGAATGGGGTTCGTTGGGCCTGTAGCTCAGTCGGTTAGAGCGGGGGACTCATCACAACGGTGCGCTCACATCGAAAGATGTGAGATGAACGGGATGAATTCAGGGAAACCGCAGCAATCCGGTTGGCGGCAATCCTGAGCCAAGCCGGAGGTGCACCTCCGGAAGGTGCAGAGACTACCTGAGGACTTTGAGTGTCCTTAATGACAGGCTCGAGCGTCCCGCACCCCGATGGCAACCGCCGGACGTTGCCTGACGGGTGGTGAGATAGTCCACTCCAGCCGGAAACGGCCGGGAAAAGTGAATCCCTTGGTCGCAGGTTCGAGTCCTGCCGGGCCCACCATTTCATAGTCCAGCCTCGTCCCAA
>JAJYCY010000019.1:26944-31810 GCA_021778035.1 Pseudomonadota bacterium | reverse complement strand
CTGTTCCTCAATCCCCAGACACTGGCCGGTGTCGAGTACCGCGGTATGCCCAACAATCCTCTGGCCGGTGGTGCTGTGCAGGAAGACAGCCACATCGAAGATGCCTTTATAGCCTATTTCCCTAATAAGAACCTGAGCTTCGTGCTTGCAGCCGCTAACCTCGGACAGATCGCGACACTGAAGAGCCAGCATGCCCTCTATGTGCAGGTGCAGGCAGGTTTCTGAGCGGCCAGGTGCGCAGTCGCGGAACAGGATTGATGTGTTGAATCCACTCCAGATACGAGTATGGTGAAAACACTGAACTCGCAACATGCGCAGATCTCTAAATGGGAACAGACAGCGCCAGGACAGCGCTTCCGGCGGGCGATAAAGCCGCGCCCTGTCCCGTCGCGCGCGCCGCGTAGGTGATGTCGGGTTCAGGCCAGCACGGTACCACTGCAGACAGTCAGTTCAGGAGACAGTGAAATGGTATCAGACAAGATCAGCATCATCCTGGTGTCGGAGCTTCGCGAGGATCTCCAGATGGCAGGCATGATCGCATCCGTCGGAGCAGTGAGCGGGAACAGTGTGTCGGTGCTCATTTCCATGAATGCGCTGAAATACTTTCTCAAGGGCGCCAGCGACAAGGCGCCAGTCGCCGGACATATGGGCGAGATGCTGGATCGCAAGAAGGCGCCGTCCTTTAAGACGCTGTTCGAGCAGGCGGCGGAGCTTGGGGATGCCCGGATCCATCCCTGTTCGATGGCCATGGATGTGCTGGGTGTCGAATGGCGGGATCTGGACACCTTTCTGAAGGAACCGATGGGGCTCACGAAATTCCTGGATGATGCCAGGGGCGGCCAGGTCTGGTCGTTCTAGGAATCAATATCGCGAGGATGTGACGATGGCAGAAAAAAGAAAGATCGATGCGCGTGGCAGTTTTTGTCCCGGCCCGCTGATGGAGCTTATTGCCGGGATAAAAGCGGCCAACGTAGGCGATGAGCTGGAGGTACTGTCCACTGACAGGGGCTCGGCTGCGGATATTCCGGAGTGGATCAAGAAGGTTGGACATGAACTGCTGACCACCACTGAGGAGAACGGTGTCTGGCATATTACTGTGCGTAAGACCAAATGAAGCATGGGCAGTAAATCAACGAAAAAATATCAACGTCCAGATCTCTGGATACTGTAGGAGGCGGCCATGAAGATAGTCATTGTAGGCGGGGGCATGGGTGGGACCATTCTGGGGAACAATCTTGCGCGCCGTCTGCACCACGAGCTCAGGACCGGGAAAGTCCGTATCACGATGTTGTCGGCGTCTGACAGGCACATGTACCAGCCGGGGCTGCTGTATGTCGCCGTCGGCAGCATGATGCCCGACGAACTTTACCGGGACCAGGCGGGCCTGCTCGAACCTGGCATCGTTTTTCATGTTGATCCGGTCGAGAACTTCATGCTCGACAAACGGCAGGTGAAGACCAAGAGCGGCGCGGTGCATGACTATGATGTGCTGGTGATTGCGACCGGATCGCGCGCCGTGATGGATAGCATCCCCGGTCTGGCCGAGAATGCCGAGACTTTCTATACGGAGGAAAGCGCAGTCAGAATGCTGAAGCGCCTGCGCGGGTTCCAGGGTGGCCGCGTGGTGATTACCGTTGGTGTACCGCACAAGTGCCCGATGGCGCCGCTCGAGATCACCTTCATGCTGCATGATTTCTTCAAGGAGCGCGGCATAGGGGACAAGGTGCAGCTGCATTACACCTACCCGATCGGACGTGTTCACAGTCTTGAGAATGTGGCGAAATGGGCGGCACCGGAATTTGATCGCCTGGGCATCACCTACGAGACCCTCTTCAACATGAAGGAGGTGGACGGAAAGACCAAAACCCTGACGAGCGAAGAAGGTTCGTCGTGCAAATTCGATCTGCTCATCGCCATTCCCGCGCATAAGGGCATGGAAGTGGTGGAAAAGAACGGACTTGGCCAGAACGGGTGGATTCCGACCAACCGCACGCGTCTCAACATGGAAGGACAGGAGAACGTTTTTGTCCTGGGCGATACGACGAACCTGCCGATCAGCAAGGCCGGCTCGACCGCCCATTTCGAGGCTGAGGCCCTCGGTGAAAATATCGCAGCCATGGTCAAGGTGGGTTCTCCGGTCCGCGACTACGATGGCAAGGTGTTCTGCTTCATCGAGGCAGGGAAGGATCGGGCAACGTACGCCATGTTCAACTACACCACGCCACCGGATCCCAAGGCGCCCACGCGTGCTGTGCACTGGTTCAAGGTTGCCTACAATAAACTGTACTGGGCTTCGGCCCGCGGTCTGCTGTGACGGGAGGCTTCCCATGGAAACGCAAGTAACGGGCAGTTCTAGTAACGGAAGCGAAATTGATCGGGTTGTGCAGGCAGCCAAGGATTCGCTGACTGACGACATGATTACCCGGCTGGCTTCGACCGCAACCGGTGCCATGGATATGGTCGACCGTATCAACCGCAGCGGCCTCGGAGATGCCATTCCTGCGCTGGCAGCCCTGGTGCAGAACGGCGATCTGGACCGGATCGTGCAGCTGGCACGGCTGGTCGGTTCGGCCCAGGATGCGCTGACCGACGACATGGTCGGGCGGCTGTCCCAGACAGTATCCAGCGGTCTCGACCTCATGGATCAGGTGACGCGCGCGGGGTTTGAGCGCGCGATACCGGTGCTGTCGCGGCTCGTGTCTGATGGTGATCTCGAGCGCGTCGTGCAGCTTGCGAGGCTCGTGAGCTCAGCCCAGGATGCACTGACCGACGACATGGTCGGTCGTCTGGCAGAGACCATCGGGGAGGGCATGTCGCTGCTTGACCGGTTCAACCGCGCTGGCGCCGGACAGCTTGTCGGCGTCCTCGAGACGATGCACTCGAGCGGGTCACTCGATCGGATCGCCACCATGCTTCCGGACCTCATGACACGGCTTGAACACATGAACGGGATGCTGGAGAAGCTCGAGCAGTCAGCGGCGACTGTGGCCGGCGAGGCCCCTGCGTCGGGTGGAGTCGGCAGTGCCTACCGGCTGTTCTGCAACAAGGAGAACCAGGAAGTAATGCGTTTCTTCTTCGGGGTCGGAAAGGAATTGCGCAGCATGCTGATCCAGAAGAAATAGCAGCTGCCGTTACCCGCCGGGCAGTGTGCCGGCGGCTAACGGCAACGCCGCGGGGGAGGGGAGGCGATGTCTTCGTTCGATGTGGTCTCGCGGGTGGCAATGCAGGAAGTCCGGAACGCGGTCGACCAGACCAACCGCGAAATAGCCGGCCGGTTTGATTTCCGGGGATCGGATGCCCGCGTCGAACTGGCGGAGACGCGCCTTACGCTGTTTGCCGACGATGAGTTCCGGTTGAAGCAGGTAAAAGACGTGCTGCTGCCGCGGCTGGTCAAGCGCCAGGTGGATCTGGCATGCCTCGATGAAGGCAAAGTTGAGGCGGCTGCAGGCGGCAAGGCGCGACAGGAAATCCGCGTGCGCGAGGGCATCGATGCGGAGCTTGCCCGCCGGATCACGAAGATCATCAGGGAGTCACGACTCAAGGTCCAGGCCGCAGTCCAGGCTGACCAGGTGCGTGTGACGGGCAAGCAGCGGGATGATCTGCAGGCGGTGATTGCACTGCTGCGTGCACAGAAGCTGGACCTGCCGCTGCAGTTCGTGAATTTCAGGGACTGACACCGGACGTTTCCGGGCCTGGCGCCCGGCCGCAGCGTACCGCCGTCCGCATTACCCGGTAGACTCCATTTCGGTTATCCTTGCAGGACACGCATATGAGGGCGTGTCCTGCGAGAGTCATGACTGAATGATGAACAGGCTATCTTTGCCCACGCAGCCGCCCGCCGCTACGAGGGCGCATGCGACCGCCGTCTGCCGCATGGCCGTGGGCCGGGGCTAAGGGGATCGCCGGGTGGTGTCGCCGGGCGACAAGGATTCCGCCGAACAGCGGCGCAGCCTGCCGCGGTCGCAGCGTCATATCGAAGCACAGGTGCGGCACAATGAACGCATCTGGGCGGGATTCCGGCAGATCGAGATCCGCATGATCGGCTCCCAGTCGCTGGGTGACCTGGTCGATATGCTCGTTACCTCCATTCCCGGGCTGTTTCCGTCGGTGGACTGTGTCAGCCTCGTCTGTGTCGATCCTGAATACGAACTGTCGCGCCTGATGGCGTCCTTTCCGAAAAGCCATGTACGCCGCCACTTCATCGCCGTCGACCGGGATTGGCTGGAAGGGCTGGTGGCAGTAAATGGCAAGCCTCTGCTCGGTCCCTGTGATGCGGAGATGCAGGCGCGCATGTTTTCCGGCTGCAGCGCGCGCGTCAGTTCCGCGGCAATCGCGCCGCTTACCCTGCACGGCACGCTGATCGGCTGCCTCAACCAGGGAAGCCGGGACGCCGGACACTTTAGCGCCGATGCGGCGACCGATCTGCTCGAACATCTGGCGGCCGTGACCGCCATGTGCATCGACAATGCCGTCAACCGCGAGCGGCTGAAGCGCGACGGACTCACCGACGCGCTCACCGGCGTTGCCAACCGGCGGTTTTTCGAGCGCCGGCTCCAGGAGGAGCTCGTCCTGAGACAGAGGCGCGGCAGTGCGCTGGCCCTGCTGCTTGCCGATCTCGATCACTTCAAGGAACTCAATGACCAGTACGGACACCCGGCCGGCGACGACGCGCTGAGACAGGTGGCGCATGTACTGAGCCAGGAACTGCGGGCAAGTGATGTCCTGGTGCGCTACGGGGGTGAAGAGTTCGCGCTGCTGCTGCCAGACACGGACGGGGACGAGGCGCTTGAGATCGCGCAGCGCCTGCGTGCCCGGGTCGCCGGACTGTCGTTGGAATCGCTGCAGGGAAAGGTTGCGAAAGTGACG
>JAJYCY010000019.1:23605-26844 GCA_021778035.1 Pseudomonadota bacterium | reverse complement strand
AGCAACGCGACATCGGAGGTTTCTAGTTGAAGGTTTGTTCCGGTACAGGGAAGTGCCGGAAAGTAGCAATCCACACCCCGCAGGCGGCCGAAAGGCCGCCTTTTTTTTGATCCAGACCGCGGTTCGGGTAAAAGAAGCTGTTCCGGTTGTGACGGGGCAGTTCAGCGTTCGAGGTATTTCAGCTTGCCGGGGACATTGTCCCATTCCTTGGCATCAGGCGGTTCGGGCTTCTTTTCAGTAAGCACCGGCCACTGGCGCGCAAGCTCGGCATTAATCGCCGTGAACTGTTCCTGGTCCGGGGGCAGATCGTCTTCAGCAAATATCGCATTGACCGGACATTCCGGGACACAGAGGGTGCAGTCGATGCATTCATCGGGGTCGATGACGAGAAAATTCGGTCCCTCGTGGAAGCAGTCGACCGGACAGACTTCGACGCAGTCGGTATATTTGCACTTGATGCAGTTTTCGGTGACCACGTAGGTCATTGCTGGTCTCTCCCGCAGATCATCTTTCAGCGCGGCGGTGCCATCCGTTTCCCCGTGCAGCGAGGGGCCATCCGGGGGCAGCTGCCGACCGACGGATGATACACGTTCTGCGGCGTGCACAGGAACCGCGATGCGGCAGACAATCCGTGTATCCGGTACTGGCGCTCTGCTTTGGGGCCGCCTTGTGTCGCGTGGGGATGAAAGGCTAGGCACGGTGCTCGGCATGCGTTACATTAAGGCCGAAGCCCTCTGGGCCTGACTACCGGAGCCTGCTCATGAGCCCAACTGCTCCCGCCGATTTCCGGATCTCCCCGCCTCCCGGGGAGCCGCTGATGGACGTCAGGGACGCCACGTCGTGGGTTGCTTCGCTTCCGCTTGGTGACAGCGCCACCACCGCTGGACATCTGTACCAGGCCATTTCCGAGATTAACCGCCGTGAACTCGATCCAGGCCGGCGCCTCGATCTGATGGAGCTTTATGCCCAGCCGGTGGCAGCGGTTTCGGCTGCGCTGCAGGCTCCATGGGTCTTTCTGCAGATTCCGATGGCTCCCAAGGCCAGGCAACAGGCGGAATTCCTGCGTGACCTGCACCGTGAAATGGCCAGAGGCTACCAGTGTGTGTTGCGGGATCTGCTGAGGGCGCACAACGTCCCGGAAAACCGGGGCACGGTGTGCCGGGCGGCTGAAAGGGCGATTCACCAGCTTATCGAGGTGCTGCTGCGTTCTTACCAGGGCTACATGCCTGTGCCCGGAGGAACCTGGAAGGAGATCCACAGCCTGTTCCGGCTCGTCGAGGAACATGGACTGGCCGATCATCCGGTGGACCGGCAGCAGCATGGACTGGAGGCAGCGCTTACGGTGCGTAACAGCTATCTGCGGGCGCTGCTGCTGGGTATTTGCGGGCCTTACCAGCTGCCGCAGAACATGTGTCTGCGCATCAACGCATTCCTGGTGAACGGGTCGCGTCTGGCGACAGTTGCGCCACGGGCCGGAGCGCCCGATTCGGCCGGCCGTTTTCTGGTCGATCTGGCCGCGGACTCGCCTGCCCGTTCCATTTCTAAAGACGCCAAAGCGGCGATCGGACCCAATCTGCGGGTGCTCGACACCTCCGCGCTGGTGCGCACGGTATGCGTGCTGGCCGAGCAGCTGCACCGTGGCGAGACGCTGCCGGTATCGAAAGTCGGATTCGAGTGCACTGACGGAGGATGCCTCGACGTACTGTGGCACATGATCCGTTTCTGGGAAAACGGAGCCTATCGCCGGTACCCCCGGCGCGGCGCGCGAGATCCGGAGCTCTCCCTGTGCGTCGGTCTGAAGCTCCTGCATTTTTTCAGCGGTGCGCGGCAGCCTCAGTTCAGCCAGGCCGTGGCTGCCAAGGAAGGTGCCGGAGACGACAACGCGGAAGTGTTCATCGACCTGGAAAGCGGAGCCAGTTTTGCCACCATCCTGCAGCCGGATGGGGAACGGTTTGAGGCGGATCACTGGAAAATCCGGGATGAGAGCGCGAGCGGGCTTGCGCTCATGCGCGGTGGCAGTGGCGTATCGGTGCATGTCGGAGCCCTGATCGGGCTGCGTGGACCGGATGCCAGCGGCTGGAACGTGGGAATGGTGCGCTGGCTCAGGAGTCCGGATGTCGAGCATGTCGAGATCGGGGTGAAGCTTCTGGGGCCGGCAGCAGTACCCGTCACTGTGAAGCTGGCCGGCGGCAGCCGCACGCCCGGCAGCCTGGTGCCGGCACTGCAGCTTGCGGCGGTGGCGGCCGAGAATCAGCCGCCGACGCTGCTTATCGAGCGCGGTCAGGTGCCTGTTGGCGGCGATTTCGACCTTCTGGACGCAGAGGGCAGCGAGGCACACCGCATGCGCGTGCTCAAGGTGATCCGGCGCACTTCCTCGTTCGAGCAGATGGTCTGCGCGCCGCTCGTGTCCGAGTGACTCACCGCCGCAGTTCTTCGGCGATGCTTTCCTGTACCAGCGCGCGCAGCTCCGGAAACAGCCGCGGGTTGCCGGCCACGAGGTTGCCGGTTTCCAGATGATTCTGTGTGCCGCCGAAATCGCTCAGCATGCCGCCGGCTTCCTCGATCAGCAGACAGCCGGCCGCCATGTCCCAGGGGCTGAGACCAAACTCCCAGAAGCCGTCGAGGTGTCCGCAGGCCACGTGCGCGAGGTCGAGTGCGGCTGAGCCCGCACGCCGCACGCCGCTTGTGCGCGGCAGCAGGGTGCGGAACGTGCTGATCCAGCTTTCCAGATGGCCCATGGACTTGAACGGAAAGCCGGTGCCGAGCAGGCTGCGTTCGAGCCGGTTCGTGGCGCTCACGCGGATGCGGCGGTCGTTGAGCTGGGCTCCCGCACCGCGGCTGGCGGTGAAAAGCTCGTTGTGCAGGGGATCAAATACCACCGCCTGGTACGGCTTTCCCTGGAAATGCAGGGCGATGGAGACGGCAAACTGCGGATAGCTGTGGAGATAGTTTGTCGTACCGTCCAGCGGATCAATGATCCAGAGGTAGTCATTGCCGGCGACCTGCCCGGTTTCCTCCGCAAGGACCGCGTGGTCAGGGTAGGCACTGCGCAGCACGTTGATGATTTCGCTCTCGGCCTGGCGATCGACTTCAGTCACGTAGTCGTTGTGGCCCTTGCTCTCCACGGTAATCCGGTCGAGTCGGTCGTAGTGGCGCATGATGACCTTGCCGGCGCGGCGCGCCGCCTTGATCGCAGTGTTGAGCATCGGGTGCATGGGGTTCCGCCGTTGTCTGCTGCC
>JAJYCY010000019.1:0-23505 GCA_021778035.1 Pseudomonadota bacterium | reverse complement strand
GCCGTTGTCTGCTGCCCTGGGGGGCGCGAATTTTAACCGGTCCCGGTGTATCCACAAAGCGGAACCGTGCTGTACCCGCCCCGGGGCGACACGGGAAAGTCCCGGGCCATAATGGTAGGCTTGGAATTCCACGATCCTTCCGGGTCGCGCGCAACCGCCGGAATCCGCATGGCCCTTTCTGACATCCGCGTCATCCTGGTACATCCGACCCATCCCGGCAATGTCGGGGCAGTTGCCCGTGCCATGAAGAACATGGGATTGCGGCAGCTTGTGCTGGTGGCGCCGTGTGCTTTACCCGATCCCGAGGCGCATGCCCGGGCAGCTGGCGCCGATGACGTGCTCGCTGCGGCCCGCAGCGTCGCCACGCTCGAACAGGCCATTGCCGGTTCCAGCCTGGTGATCGGTACCAGTGCCCGCTCGCGGGCAATCGCCTGGCCGTCACTGGATCCGCGTGCCGCGGCAGAAATCATGGCGGCGGAGTCGGTGCAGGGGGAGGTGGCCCTGGTGTTCGGTTCCGAGCGCACCGGACTGACCAATGAACAGCTCGACCGTTGCCATTATACGGTTTCCATCCCTGCCGACCCGCAGTTTTCGTCGCTCAACCTTGCCTGCGCGGTCCAGGTCATGGCCTACGAGATCCGGCGGGCAGACTGCCCCCCGGAAACCGCCGCTGCCGGACCGGACAGCTCCGGGGCCGGAACCCATCCGGTCGGCAGCGAGGACATGGAGCGTTTTTATGCGCACCTGGAGCAGGTCCTGGTGGAAATCGGCTTTCTGGATCAGGCGAATCCGCGCAAGCTCATGCGCCGCCTGATGCGGCTTTTCAACCGGTCCCGGCCGGACAGCAATGAGATGAACATACTGCGTGGCATACTTACGGCAGTGCAGCAGTCCCAGCGCCATGCACAATATTTGACAAAGTCCGTCGGGAATCCGAAAATTAGCTGATACTAATGTTCGATCGCCTGCGAGAAGACATCCGAAGCGTATTTGATCGCGATCCAGCCGCGCGATCGACGCTAGAGGTGCTGACCGCCTATCCCGGCATGCATGCCGTGTGGGCGCACCGGCTGACGCACCGGCTGTGGACCTGGCGGTTCTACTGGCTGGCGCGGGTGCTTTCGCATCTGGCGCGCTGGTTTACCGGCGTGGAGATCCACCCCGGGGCGGTCATCGGCAGACGGTTTTTCATCGATCATGGCATGGGGATCGTGATCGGCGAGACAGCGGAAATCGGAGACGATTGCACGCTGTATCACGGGGTGACCCTCGGCGGGACCACCTGGAAAAAGGAAAAGCGTCACCCGACCCTCGGCAGGAACGTGGTAGTCGGAGCAGGCGCGAAGATCCTGGGTCCGATCCTGGTCGGCGACAATGCTCGTGTCGGATCCAATTCAGTCGTCGTCAGGGACGTGCCAGCGGGTGCGACGGTGGTCGGTATTCCGGGGCACATCGTCAGCCGCAGCGATGAGCAGACGCGCAGGCGGGAGGCGATCGCCAAAAAGCTGGGATTTGACGCGTACGGCGAGCGTGGCCAGATGCCGGATCCCGTCGCGCACGCGATCGACTGCATCCTGGACCATCTGCACCGGATCGACCAGAAAATGGAGCGGCTGGATACGGCATTGCAGGAAGCCGGGGTCAAGGTGGACGGTGCGGGGCTGCCCGCAATCGAAGCCTGCCGCCTGGACGATACTGAAGCTGAAGGGCAGGCTTCCATCACGGATCCGGCCCAGAAAAAAGTCCTCGACCCGGATTAGTTGACTATATTTGTCAGGTATGTAGAATAGGGGCTGACTTCATGACGAGACTTTTAAGGTACTCCTATGAAACTGACTACGAAAGGTCGCTATGCGGTGACGGCGATGCTGGATCTGGCCCTGCATTATGAGCAGGGAGCGGTGACACTGTCGGATATCGCCGGACGCCAGGGTATCTCGTTGTCGTATCTCGAGCAGCTGTTCGCGCGGCTGCGCCGTAGCGGACTGGTGGAAAGCGTGCGCGGGCCGGGCGGGGGTTATAACCTGGCCACGGCACCCGGACAGATCTCGGTGGCCGAGATCATCCTGGCGATCAACGAGAATATCGACGCCACCCGCTGCGGCGGTGAGAAGAACTGCGATGGTGAGGAGCGCTGCCTCACCCACTACCTGTGGCAGGGGCTGAGCGAGCGCATCCATGAGTTCCTGAGCGGAATCACGCTGGCGGATCTGGTGGACAGGTCGACCGTGCAGGAGGTTGCGCGGCGTCAGCATGACCGCGACCGGGCTGCGGCGTCACCGTGACCACGGGTTTGTTCCGGCGGCATGCCGCCGGCCCGGGACCGGCATGTGCTGGCCTCGAGGCTGGCAGACAGATACTGTCCTGAGGTGCAGGCAGAGGGCGTTGCAGCAGCGGTGGATTCGGAGACTGAAATGAGAAAGCCGATTTACCTGGATTATTCCGCGACGACTCCGGTCGACCCGCGGGTCGCCGAGAAGATGTGCCGCTATCTCACGGTTGACGGCGAGTTTGGCAATCCGGCGTCGCGCTCGCACCAGTTCGGCTGGGCTGCCGAGGAGGCGGTCGAAGAGGCGCGCGCCCACGTGGCGGCACTGATCGGAGCCGACCCGAAGGAGATCGTCTGGACTTCCGGCGCCACGGAATCCGACAATCTTGCCCTGAAAGGCGCGGCGCACTTCTACCAGGGAAAGGGCAAGCACATCATTACCTGCAAGACCGAACACAAGGCAGTGCTGGATACCTGCCGGCAGCTTGAGCGCGAGGGCTTCGAGGTCACCTATCTCGATCCCGAACCGGATGGCCTGCTCGACCTTGCCAGGCTCGAGGCGGCAATGCGGCCCGACACGATCCTTGTATCCGTGATGCACGTGAACAACGAGATCGGTGTGATCCAGGACATCGCCGCGATCGGCAAGCTGTGCCGCTCGCGCGGTATCGTATTCCACAGTGATGCGGCGCAGAGCGCCGGCAAGACCCCGATCGACGTCAACGCGACAAACGTCGATCTGATGGCCCTGTCGGCCCACAAGGTGTACGGCCCGAAGGGCATCGGCGCGCTGTACGTGCGCCGCAAGCCGCGCATACGCATCGAAGCGCAGATGCACGGCGGTGGCCATGAGCGGGGCATGCGTTCCGGTACTCTTCCGACACACCAGATTGTCGGGATGGGAGAGGCGTTCCGGATTTCCGTCGAGGAGATGGCGGCCGAAACCAGGCGGATCCGTGTGCTCCGTGACCGGCTGCTCGCCGGGTTCCGCGGCATAGAAGAAGTCTATGTGAACGGTGACATGGAGCACCGGGTTGCCGGCAATCTGAACATCAGCTTCAATTTCGTGGAAGGCGAGTCGCTGATCATGGCTCTGAAGGATCTCGCGGTCTCTTCGGGATCGGCCTGTACGTCCGCGAGTCTCGAGCCCTCCTATGTACTGCGGGCGATCGGTCGCAATGACGAACTTGCCCACAGCTCGATCCGCTTCACACTCGGCCGGTTCACGACCGAGGACGATGTCGACTACACGATCAGGCTTGTGAAGGAAAAAATTGGTAAACTGCGTGATCTTTCTCCGCTTTGGGAGATGCATAAGGACGGCATCAACCTCAGCACGGTGCAGTGGGCGGCCCACTGACCGGGCGCGGACGCGCAGCGGTTTGCACGTTATCCTGAAGAGGAGCATCGAACATGGCGTACAGCAACAAGGTACTGGATCACTACGAGAATCCGCGCAACGTCGGGTCGTTCGACAAGTCCGACCAGTCGGTGGGTACCGGCATGGTGGGTGCACCTGCCTGCGGGGATGTCATGAAACTTCAGATCAAGGTGAACGAGCAGGGGGTCATCGAAGACGCGAAATTCAAGACGTACGGCTGCGGTTCTGCCATCGCATCGAGCTCGCTGCTTACCGAGTGGGTCAAGGGCAAGAGCCTCGATGAGGCCGGCCAGATCAAGAACACCCAGATTGCCGAGGAGCTTGCGCTTCCGCCCGTGAAGATCCACTGTTCGGTGCTGGCGGAAGACGCGATCAAGGCGGCGATTGCGGATTACCGCAAGAAGAACGGCTCCGGGGGCGGGGACGCCGAAGCGTCGGCCGCCTAGACTAGAGTGACGAAGGCGGGATAGAACCATGTCCATTACCATGACTGAACGGGCCGCCGAACAGGTGCGCCGGTCGCTTGTCCGCCGCGGAAAGGGCGAGGGGCTGCGCCTCGGTGTGCGTACCTCGGGGTGTTCTGGCAAGGCCTACGTGCTGGAATTCGTCGATGTCATCGAGCCCGATGACCAGGTGTTCGAGAATCACGGCGTGAAAGTGATTGTGGATTCCAAAAGTCTGCTATTCCTCGACGGCACCGAGCTTGATTACGGCCGGGAAGGCCTGAACGAGGGGTTCAGGTTCAACAATCCGAACGTCAAGGGCCAGTGCGGCTGCGGGGAGAGCTTCACCATCTGACCCCGACGGGAGTGGTGCAGGCAGCCGTGGAAAAGAATTTTTTCGAGCTTTTCGGTCTGCCCGTCAGCTTCGACGTGGATACCGCTGATCTCGCGGTGCGCTACCGGGAACTGCAGCGGCAGTTCCATCCGGACCGCTACGCGAACGCCACCGGGCCCGAACGGCGGCTGTCCCTCGAGATCACCGCGCAGATCAACCAGGGTTTCCAGACGCTGAGAGAACCGCTGTCGCGCGGACGCTATCTGCTGGCCCTGCGAGGCGTGGATACCGACGAGCATACGGACACCCGCATGGATCCGGAATTTCTCGTCGAGCAGATGGAGCTGCGCGAGAGTCTGGATGAGGTGCGCCATTCGGCGCAGGGCGGCGAGCGGCTGGAGCAGTTGGCTTCCCGCATCGACAGCCTGTTGCGCACCCGTACCGAGGCTCTGGGCCGGAAGCTGTCCGGCGGCGATGTGGATGAGCTGCAGCATGCGCGGCAGCTGGTGCGGGAAATGCAGTTCCTGAAGAAGACGGCGAGCGAGATCGAGGAGCTGCAGGAAGCCGAATAGGCCGGCGCGGTACCGCATTGTTAACGTAGTTTCCGGCCCCACTGAAGAAATCCTATGGCACTGCTCCAGATCAGCGAACCGGGCCAGTCGACGGCCCCGCACCAGCACCGCCTGGCGGTCGGCATTGACCTCGGTACCACCAACTCGCTTGTTGCGAGCGTGCGTAGCGGCATGGCGGATACGCTTCCGGATGCCGAAGGCCGGCATCTTCTGCCTTCCGTGGTGCGCTATTTCGGAAATGCCCAGCCGCTTGTCGGAGAACAGGCGCTGGCAGATGCCGCTACGGATCCTTTCAATACCATCGCATCCGTGAAGCGCCTCATGGGCCGCGGTCTCGATGACGTGAAAACGCTCGGCGGTGCCCTGCCCTACAACTTCGAGCCGGGCAGCGGCATGCCGCGTATCAGTACTGCGGCCGGACCTGTCAGTCCGGTGGAGGTTTCGGCCGAGATTCTTCGTGTACTGAAACTCCGGGCGGAGCTGGCCCTGGGCGGGGAGCTCAGCGGCGCGGTGATCACCGTACCTGCCTATTTTGACGATTCCCAGCGTCAGGCGACCAAGGATGCGGGCCGGCTTGCCGGGCTGACGGTGCTGCGTCTGCTGAACGAGCCGACGGCAGCGGCAGTGGCCTACGGGCTGGACAAGAAGGCGGAGGGGATCTTCGCGATTTACGATCTGGGGGGCGGCACCTTTGACCTGTCCATCCTGCGGCTCAACCAGGGGGTCTTCGAGGTGCTGGCCACCGCCGGCGACTCGGCGCTCGGCGGAGACGACATGGACCACGCGATTGCGCACTGGATGCTGCAGCAGGCAGGCGTGGACGCCTCTGCGGATCCCCGTATCGCGCGCCGTGCGCTGCGCGACGCTCGCAAAGCCAAACATGTGTTGTCGGATGCTCCCTGGGCCGAGGTGAGCATGACCCGTCCCGACGGTTCCGTGTGGCAGGGCCGGCTCGGACAGGAAGAGTTTGCGGCACTGGTCGATCCGATCATCGGGCGCACGGCTGCGCCATGCCGGAAAGCCATGCGCGATGCGGGCATCGCGCCGGCGGATATTACGGAGGTCGTGCTGGTCGGAGGTTCCACGCGCATGCCCCGCGTACGCCAGCGCGCCGCGGACATTTTCGGGCGTACGCCGCTGGCCGACATCGATCCGGACCGGGTGGTGGCGATCGGCGCGGCCATCCAGGCCGATGTGCTGGCCGGCAACAAGTCGTCGGAGGAAATGCTGCTGCTGGACGTGATACCGCTTTCGCTCGGCATAGAAATCATGGGCGGCATGGTCGAGAAGATCATTCCCAGGAATTCGACCATCCCCGTCGCCAAAGCGCAGGATTTCACGACCTTCAAGGACGGACAGACCGCCATGGCGATCCATGTGCTGCAGGGCGAGCGCGATCTCGTTTCCCACTGCCGCTCACTTGCGCGTTTCGAGCTGCGCGGCATTCCACCTATGGTGGCCGGCGCCGGCCGCGTGCGCGTGACATTCCAGATCGATGCCGATGGCCTGCTGAGCGTATCGGCGCAGGAGCTTACGAGCGGCGTGGCAAGCAACGTGACGGTGAAGCCGTCATACGGACTGTCGGATGACGAGATCGAACGCATGCTGCGGGACTCCATTGTGCATGCCCTTGAGGACAATGACGTGCGCAGTCTGCGCGAACGGCAGGTCGAGGCTGACCGGGTTGTGGCGGCAGTGGAAAGTGCGCTGGCCTCCGATGGGGCGGCGCTGCTGTCAGCGCAGGAGCGCGCGTCGATAGACGGTGAGCTTGCACGCCTGCGCTCGCTGCGTGCGGGCGGAGATGCCGCGGGTATCCGCGAAGGCATCGACGCGCTGGACCGGGTGACCCAGGAATTCGCGGCCCGTCGCATGAATGCCGGGATAGGCAGGGCGCTGTCGGGGCACCGGCTGGATGAATTCGGCTAGGATGTGGCCCATGCCCACGATCACCATTCTGCCGCATGCTGAAATCTGCCCGCAGGGGGCTGTCATCGAAGCGGCGGCCGGAACCAGCATCTGCGATGCAGCGCTTGAAGCCGGCATACACATTGACCATGCGTGCGAGAAATCCTGCGCCTGCACGACCTGCCATGTGATCGTGCGTAGCGGCTTCGGGTCCCTGGAGCCTGCCGGTGAAAAGGAAGAGGATCTTCTCGACAAGGCCTGGGGCCTGGAGCCGCAGTCGCGCCTGAGCTGCCAGGCAAAACTTGCCGGAGAAGACCTTGTGATCGAAATTCCGAAATACACGATCAATATGGTCGCCGAGAAATCCTGAAGAGGCATCCGCATGAGCCTTAAGTGGACTGATACCCAGGACGTCGCCATCGCCCTGAGCGATAAGTATCCCGATGTGGATCCCCGGCAGGTCCGTTTCACGGACCTCATGTCCTGGGTGCAGGGGCTTGACGGGTTCAATGATTCCCCCGAACGCTGCGGCGAGCGCATTCTCGAGGCCATACAGATGGCCTGGATCGACGAGGCGGGCCGCTAGAGCGGAAACCCGCCGGGGCCCCTCCCTGTGGCCAGGCCGGCAGCGCAGCCTCGTGGCCTCTTGCGCGCTGGCGCCGCCAATTTCCTTACGGATCGTACCGAAATGCGCAGCGAGGCCGCCGTCAGCAAAGCCGCCCTCGTCCGGCGCGATGGCAGCGTTTCCGGACTGCCCCGCTCAATGCCGATCCGATAAACGTCAGGTACCGCTAGCCGGGCAGTACCCCGGTGGGGAGCTCCGGGCTCCGGCGGGGCCAGACAGTCTGTTTGCACCTCCGTGTCGTTTGCCCGGCGGGGTTTCCGGCGGTCTGCCGTGGGGTCACTCCATGCCACCGCGGCACCCCATGCCGGGGCTGGCCGGGTAACCCGATGGCGCAACAGGTTGCGTTGTGCGTGGACGGCCAAACCGTTAAACTACATAATTCAAACGCTTAAGGGTGTCTGGCACCACTTCCGGAATCGGACCCCCTTTGGCCGGCAAACTAACCCGATGGATCAACCGAATGGCTCTTGAACGTACCCTCTCGATAGTTAAACCCGACGCTGTCGCAAAGAACCTGATTGGCCAGATTTACGCACGCTTCGAGAAGGCGGGCCTGCGGATCGTGGCAGCCAAGATGGTCCATCTCAGCCGCAGCCAGGCCGAGGGCTTCTATGCGGTTCACCGGGAACGTCCGTTTTTTGGCGACCTCGTGAAGTTCATGATGTCCGGGCCGGTCATGATCCAGGTGCTGGAGGGTGAGGGCGCGATCCAGAAGAACCGCGAGATCATGGGCGCCACCAATCCGAAGAACGCCGCACCAGGAACCCTGCGTGCTGATTTTGCCTCGAGCGTCGAGGAAAATGCGGCCCATGGTTCGGACGGGCCAGACACTGCGCGCACCGAGATCGGCTACTTTTTCAGTGCTATGGAGCTGTGTCCGCGTACCCGCTGAGGCCGAATATGGCAACCGGGCAAAAAACCAATCTGTTCGGTCTCGACCCCTCGGCGATGCGTGACTTCTTCGTGGGGCTCGGCGAGAAACCGTTCCGAGCGGCGCAGGTGCTGCAGTGGATCCATCACTACGGCACGGACAGCTTTGACGGCATGACCAACATCGGCCGCGCGCTGCGCGACCGCCTCGCGGAAGTTGCTGAGGTCGCGGCCCCCGAAATCGTGCTTGACCAGGAGGCGGCGGACGGTACCCGGAAATGGCTGCTGCGGCTGGCGGATGGCAACTGCATCGAAACTGTGTTCATCCCCGAGGAGGACCGCGGCACGCTGTGCGTCTCATCCCAGGTCGGCTGTACCCTCAACTGTTCCTTCTGTGCCACCGGGCACCAGGGATTCAACCGCAACCTCGAGGCCTCGGAGATCATTGCACAGCTGTGGGTCGCGAACCGTGCGCTCGGCCGCGACCCGCGCGGAGAGCGCATGATCACCAACGTTGTCATGATGGGAATGGGTGAGCCGCTGCTCAATTTCGACAATGTCGTCTCGGCCATGCGCATCATGCTGGACGACATGGCCTATGGGCTGTCAAAGCGCCGTGTCACGCTCAGCACGGCCGGAATGGTGCCCGCGATCGACCGGCTCCGGGAGACCTGCCAGGTGAGTTTGGCGGTATCCCTGCATGCGCCCGACGATGCGTTGCGCGACCAGCTTGTTCCGCTGAACCGCAAGTATCCCATTGCCGAGCTGCTCGATGCGTGCCGGAGATATGTCTCCGCCGAGGGCCGGCGGCGTGTGACTTTCGAGTATGTGATGCTTGCGGGTGTGAATGACAGCATTCCACAGGCGCGCGCCCTTGCACGGCTGCTGTCGGATGTGCCGTCAAAGGTCAATCTGATACCCTTCAACCCGTTTCCGGCGAGCTCCTACGCGCGCTCCGACCGGCAGGTTATCGACCGGTTCCGCGATGTGCTGATGGATGCCGGTCTCATGACGGTTACGCGCAGGACCCGCGGTGAGGACATTGATGCGGCGTGTGGCCAGCTGGCCGGACGCATCGAGGATCGCACGCGGCGCTCGTTTCGGATCGGACCCAGAGGTGCAAGCAGCGGATGAATCTTTTTACGACTCGAGGTATGGCAATGGTGGCGCTCAGCCTTCTGCTGGGCGCGTGTGTGACGGTGCGGCCTAGCATGTCCAGCAAGAAAAAGGAGCAGCTGGTCGCCACGCTTACCCAGCTCGGTGCCGGCTACATGCAGCGCGGGAAATTCGATGTGGCGCATCATGAGCTCAGGCATGCGCTGAACATTGATCCGGACAACTCCCGGGCGAACGACGTTATGGGGCTGCTGTATGCGCGTCTCGGCGACGACGACAAGGCTGAGCACTATCTGCGCAAGGCAATCTGGGCACAACCCAGGAACTCCGACGCCCAGACCGACTATGCCCTGTTTCTGTGCCAGCGAGGACGGCTGAAGGATGCTGACAGGCACTTCAGGGCAGCGCTGAAAAACCCGCTGTACAAGTCTCCGCAGCTGGCCGATACCTATGCTGGTCTCTGCGCGTTGAAGGTTCCCGACAACCTGCGGGCGGAAAAATATTTCCGCTCCGCCCTCGTCATCGATCCTGCGCTGCCGGTGCCGCTGTACTACATGGCCCGCATCAGCTTCAGCCAGGGACAGCTGCTGCCGGCGCGTGATTACATCCACCGCTACTTCAAGGTTGCCAAACCCTCGCCCCGTCCGCTGCTGCTGGCGGTACGGATCGAGCGGGCGCTCGGAGACAGAGACGCGGCAGCAAGCTATGCTGTATCACTACGCGGCATGTTCCCTGACTCGCCGCAGGCGCAGCAGCTGCGTGCGCTCGAGGGCAGATAGCCTGGAGTATTGTTCTGCCATGGAAACGGAAGCACTCCAGAAGAAATCCTCATCCGGCTTCGGGCCGGGACCGGCGCTTGCCAAGGCGCGCGAAGCGCTCGGTCTGACGCATGAGGATGTCGCTGAACGACTGCGTCTGGCACCCAACCAGGTGCAGGCGATCGAAGCCGACGATTATGACCATCTTCCCGGACCAACGTATGTACGCGGCTACCTGCGAAGCTATGCAGAGCTTGTCGGTCTGAAGCCGGGGCCGGTTCTCGAGGCATACGGACACGTCCCGGCCGCCACCCGGGTGGCCGATCTCGCGAACCTGGCGCCGAAAGATGAGCTTACGAGCCAGCACCGGCATGTCAGGCTGGCTACCTATTTCATGGTGGCGCTCATCATCGCGCTGGCGGTCAGCTGGTGGCAGGGCCGTGCCCGTCACCATGCACCTGCGGCCGTGTCGGCGCCGGCGCCCGCAGCTACGCCGGGAGCCGTGGCTGTGCCCGCCTCCGTGCGGCCAGAGGCAGCCGCTGCTGCGCGTCGGGCTGCGGCCCCCGTGGCTGTGGCGCCGGTTCCGGCTACAGCCGGAAATCCCGCGCCGCAGACGGCACCGACCGCGATTCTCCGGCCCGCAGCACCGCCGACGCCGGTATCGATGTCCCCGGTAACGATTCATGCAGTTTCTCCCGGGGCCGTCAACGGGCCGGCGCAGGTGGGTGCCAGGGCGCAGCTTGTGCTGACCATGATGGAGGAGTCATGGGTGGACGTGCGTGATGCGCAGGGCAACAAGCTGCTCTACGAAACGGTGCCTGCCGGGCGGGTTGTCACGCTCGACGGGAACGCTCCTTTGAAAGTGTTTCTCGGCAACGCCGCGGGTGTGCGCGTGGTATTTGATGGCAAGCTGTTCAATTCCGCCCCCTACCTGCGTGGACAGGTCGCGCGCTTTACGCTGGGCGCGGTCCCGGCCCACTGACATGGAAGCGCAGAATCCCATCACGCGGCGCCAGACGCGCCAGATCATGGTAGGCAAGGTGCCGGTGGGTGGCGGTGCGCCGGTGAGCGTGCAGAGCATGACGAACACCGAAACCTGCGACGTCGACGCTACGGTTGCGCAGATCCGGGCGCTGGAGCGGGCCGGTGCCGATATCGTGCGAGTCTCGGTGCCGTCAATGGACGCCGCCGAGGCATTCGGTCAGATCCGCAAACAGGTGGAGGTGCCGCTGGTCACGGACATCCACTTCGACTACCGGATCGCACTGCGCGTGGCCGATCTCGGTGCCGACTGCCTGCGGATCAACCCCGGCAACATCGGGCGGGAGGACCGCATCAGGCAGGTTGTCGATGCTGCCAGGAACCGTAACATACCGATCCGGATCGGCGTGAACGCCGGATCCCTCGAGAAAGACCTGCAGAAGAAATACGGCGAACCCACGCCCGAAGCGTTGCTTGAATCGGCGCTGCGGCATATCGAGATCCTGGAGAATCTTGATTTTCATGACTACAAAGTGAGCGTCAAGGCCTCGGACGTGTTCATGGCCGTTGCCGCCTACCGTCTGCTTGCCGACCGGACCAGCAATCCCCTGCATCTTGGCATCACGGAGGCCGGCGGCGCCCGTGCCGGTGCCGTCAAGTCGGCTATCGGGCTCGGCATGCTGCTGTCCGAGGGCATCGGGGACACCATACGGGTGTCGCTTGCCGCCGATCCGGTGGAAGAGGTGAAGGTGGGATTTGACATCCTGAAAAGCCTGCATGTCCGCAGCAAGGGCATCAATCTGATCGCCTGCCCATCATGTTCGCGGCAGGAATTCGATGTCATTGCGACGGTGAACGCGCTCGAAGCCAGGCTCGAAGACATCACCGAGCCGATGGATGTTGCCGTCATCGGCTGTGTGGTCAACGGGCCCGGGGAAGCGCGCGAAGCGCACGTCGGTCTTGCCGGCGGGTCACCCTGTCTGCTTTACGTCGACGGCCGCCCTGATCACAAGGTTGATAAGGAGCAGCTGGTTGACGAGCTTGAACGGGTGATCCGGGAGCAGCTGCGTCTGCGCCGCGGACAGTCCGGCACTGCTGCCGGGCGGATCCATTCCATCAAGCAGACAGGCTGAGGCGCGCTGCCGTGAGCCGGGCCATACAGGCCGTGCGGGGGATGAACGACCTGCTTCCCGGAGCCCTCGGACATTGGCAACGGGTGGAGCGGTGTGCTGCGGCTGTGCTCAAGGCCTACGGCTATCGGGAGATCCGCCTGCCGCTGGTTGAAAAAACCGAGCTCTATGTGCGGTCGATCGGGCAGGTTACCGATATCGTCGAGAAAGAGATGTACACGTTCGAGGACCGCAATGGCGACAGTCTGAGCCTGCGGCCCGAGGGCACCGCCGGCTGCGTACGCGCCGGGGTCGAGAATGGTCTGCTGCACAACCAGGTTCAGCGCCTCTGGTACGCGGGACCCATGTTCCGTCACGAGCGGCCTCAGCGTGGACGCTACCGCCAGTTCCACCAGATCGGCGTGGAGGCGTTTGGCATGCCGGCCGCGGACCTGGATGCCGAGCTGATCCTGATGAGCGCCCGCCTGTGGCGCGAACTGGGTATCGGTGATGTGGTGCTCCAGATCAATTCGCTCGGCACTGCAGCCTGCCGTGCAGCCTATCGCGGAACGCTCGTGGCCTATCTGGAAGGGCATCGCGCGGTCCTTGACGAGGACAGTCTGCGGCGGCTGCACACCAACCCGCTGCGGATCCTGGACAGCAAGAACCCGGCACTGCAGGGCGTGATCGAACGGGCTCCGAGTCTTGTCGATCACCTTGACCCGGAGTCGGCGGCGCATTTCGCGCGCTTGCGTAGCCTGCTGGATGAGGCCGGGGTCGCGTATGTGTTCAATCCGCGCCTGGTGCGCGGTCTTGATTACTATACGAGGACCGTATTCGAATGGGTGAGCGGCGCGCTCGGGGCGCAGGCAACCGTCTGCGCGGGTGGTCGCTATGATGGGCTGGTTGAGCAGCTCGGCGGGCGGGCGACACCGGCCGCCGGTTTTGCGCTGGGTATGGAGAGGCTGGTCGAGCTTCTGGCCCAGGGGCAGGTTCAGGCCGCATGCGGGGAACCGCAGGCCTACATGGTACTGCTTGGCGAGGAGGCACAGCGGCGCGGAATGGTGCTTGCCGAGCGGCTGCGCGATCGCGGCGTCAGTGTCGAATGTGATGCGGCAGGCGGCTCGCTCAAGAGTCAGCTGCGGCGCGCCGACCGCAGCGGGGCCGCCTGGGCACTGCTGCTGGGGGATGCCGAGCTCTCCGCCGGGCTGGTCAGCATCAAACGGCTGCGTGACCATGGAGCGCAGGAACAGGAGCAGATTCCGGAGAGCAGTCTCGCAGAGGTGCTCGCATCGCGGCTGGCGCCCTGACTGGCGTTTGCCGGAACATTTGTCTGGACGGAGAGAAAATTGGACGCATACGATTCAGATGTACAGCTCGAACACCTGAAGGGCTGGTGGAACCGGTACGGCAACGCCCTCATACTCGGCATCACCCTGGGCATTGCAGGCCTGGTCGGCGCCAACTACTGGTTCCGGCATCGTGCGCTCAGCTCGGATGCGGCGTCGTCGCTCTACGATGTCATGCTGGGACAGATGCTGCAGAAGAACATGACCGCTGCGTCCGGTGATGGCCAGCTGCTGATCAGCCATTACCCGTCGAGCCCCTATGCCGGAAACGCGGCGCTGATTCTGGCGCGCCTCAGCATGGAACAGGGCGACATCAGCAGCGCCGAGGCACGGCTGCGCTGGGCGATGAAGCATGGCCGTGGCGGCGGTGTGCGCAATGCGGCGCGGTTGCGTCTTGCGAGGCTGCTCATGCAGCAAGGCAAGCTCGATGCAGCGCTCAAGCTGGCCGGAACCGCGGATCATGCCGGATTCATGTCGGATTACGATGAGTTGCGTGGCGATATTTTCGCGGCACAAGGCAAGAACAACGAGGCGCGCCAGGCCTACGCCGCTTCGCTGGCGGCTCTCCCTGCAGGTTCACCCTATGCCACTGTGCTTCGCATGAAGCTGGATGATCTGGGTCCGGAGACCGGAAAGTGACTTGTGGCATGGTGCGACGGGGAGCGCGCGTCCTGGCGCTTCTCGCAGCGGCCGTTTCCCTCGGCGGATGCGGCATCATGAGCTGGATCCATGGCGGCCCAAGCAACCTCGAGCCTCCAGCGAAACTCCATCATTTCGCGGCTGAGTATCGGGTGCGGCAGGTGTGGAGCGCGGACATCGGGGGTGGTGCCGGTGCCAAGTTCATCCGGCTATCCCCTGTCCTGCATGACAATGTGCTTTACGTGGCAGAGCCGCATGGACGGGTGCGTGCCTACGATGCGTCTACGGGCAGAAAGCAGTGGGGCAGGAACCTCAAGGATACCGAGATCGAGGGTGGCACCGGATATGCGGATGGCAGGGTGCTGCTCGGTACGCGCAGTGGCGCCGTGATTGCGCTGAATGCCAAAGATGGCGCCACGCTTTGGTCATCCACGGTATCGAGCGAGGTTCTCGCTCCGCCACGAGGTTCCGCTGGTGTCGTGGTTGTCCAGACCGTGGATGGAAGTATTTTCGGGCTGGATGCCAGCAGCGGAAAGCGGCTCTGGATGCAGGAGCACGCGGTGCCATCGCTCAGTCTGCGCGGTACCAGTACGCCACTGATCGTGGAGAATGTGGTGGTCACGGGGCTTGCGAACGGCAAGATCGCGGCCTATCGCCTGGCCGACGGACACCAGCTGTGGGAAATCCCGGTATCGCAGCCGCACGGTCGCAACGAGCTTGCGCGTCTGGTCGATGTCGATACCCCGCCTGTGGTTTCCGGCGGAACGCTTTATGCGGATGCCTATCACGGCAAGCTGGTTGCTTTCAATCTCGCAAGCGGCCGCATCCAGTGGTCGCGTGATGTGTCGGCCTATGCCGGCATGGCGGTGGATGCCAACAATGTCTATATCTCCGACGAGTACGGTAACGTCATGGCTTTCGATCTGGCGACCGGGGCGAGTGTCTGGAAACAGACCGGTCTGCACGGTCGCTGGCCCACTGCGCCGGTGGTGATCGGTGATACCGTGGCGGTAGGTGATTTTCACGGATACGTGCATTTTCTGTCGGTTGACGACGGCCGGTTCGTCGCGCGGTACCACCTGGGCAGTTCGGCGATCCTGGCGACTCCGGTGGCCGGCGCCGAGACGCTGTATGTTGCCGACCAGGATGGTGATGTCGCCGCGCTGCGCCTGAAGGCACGCAACCGGTCGATGCCGTAGCTCCGCGGCTGACATCGGGAAACCCGATCATGAAACCTGTGGTTGTTCTGGTAGGCCGGCCTAATGTCGGCAAATCCACGCTGTTCAATGCACTGACCCGCAGCCGTGACGCCCTGGTGGCGGATGTTCCGGGCCTCACCCGGGATCGCCTGTATGGAAACGGTCGGATCGGAGACCGTCCCTACCTCGTGGTGGATACCGGCGGTATTACCGAAGGTGGCGGTACGCTGGGGGAGCTGATGTCGGCGCAGACGCGCCAGGCGGTCGCCGAGGCGGATGTCGTGGTACTGCTTGTGGACGGGCGTGCCGGTCCGAACGCTGCCGATCACGCCATCGCGGTGCAGATCAGGCAGATCGGAAAGGCCGTGGTGCTCGCGGTGAACAAGACCGAAGGCATGGATCCGTCGCTGGCGACCGCTGAATTTCATGACCTGGCAGGCAGCGAGCCGGTAGCCATCTCCGCCTCACACGGCGATGGCCTGGATGCATTGATGCACCGCGTGCTCGGGCCGCTCGCCATGGTGGAGGATGAGCCCGCCATGGCCGATGTGCCACGGATCGCGGTCGTCGGGCGGCCTAATGTCGGCAAGTCGACTCTGGTCAATGCGATGCTCGGCGAGGAGCGCGTGGTGGTCTTCGATGAGCCCGGCACCACACGTGACAGCATCCGTATCCCTCTCGAGCGCGCGGACCGGCACTACGAGCTTATCGACACTGCAGGCGTGCGGCGACGCGGTCGCGTCAATGATGTAATCGAGAAATACACCGTCATCAAGACGTTGCAGGCGATTGAGGTTGCCAACGTGGTGCTGCTGGTGCTCGATGCCACGCAGGAAGTGAGCGAGCAGGACGTGAGTCTTTCCGGGCATATCCTTGATGAGGGCCGTTCACTCGTGCTCGTCATCAACAAATGGGATGGTCTCGATGAAAGCCGGCGTGACTGGATCAAGCGCGAACTCGAGCGCAGACTGCCATTTCTGGGGTTCTGCTCGCCCCATTTCATCTCGGCGCTTCGTGGTTCGGGCATCGGCGCCCTGTTTCCGGCGATAGACCGGGCGTATACATCGGCCCGGCGCGCCTTTCCCACGCCGCGCCTGAACCGGATCCTGCAGAAAGCCGTGCAGGTGACCGCGCCGCCGATGGTGCATGGCCGGCGCATCCGTCTCAAGTTCGTGCATCAGGGCGGCAGGAATCCTCCGCTGTTCGTGATCCACGGCAACCAGACCGCTGCAATGCCCAGCTACTACACGCGTTATCTGGTGAACGTCTTCCGCGAGGAACTGGATCTCGAAGGCACGCCGGTGCGGATAGAATTCGTGCAGGGGGAAAATCCCTACCGGGACCGGAAAAACCGCCTCACTCCGCGCCAGTTCGAGAAGCGGCAGCGCCTGCGGCGCATTACCCAGAAAAAGAACGGCTGAACTACGCGCCAGCGTCCGGGTCAGGCCGGTTTCTGGCCGCAGCCGGGCAGCCACTGCTCCAGATATTCTGCCGCCTGCAGGATGCCGCGCGGCTCGACGGGTGCCGGACCGGCGGCGGACCACAGTGCGGCCAGTGCGTCGGCCAGGTCGCCCCGCTCCAGCTGGCTGCGGCTGATCTCCAGGCCGCGGGCATGTTTCTGCAGCCAGTCCACGAGGAAAGACTCTTCGGGCCAGTCGTGACGGCGTACGTAGAGCAGCGGGATGCCGTTGCAGGCCGCTTCGGAAAACGATCCGTAGCCCGGTTTGGTGACCAGCGCATCACAGCTGTGCAGCAGATCCGTGAAGGGCATTCCGAGTGCGGCGATGGGGAGAAAGTCGCTGCGCTGTGCGGGCACATTCCAGTCGACCAGCCAGCGGATACCCGCAAGCTGCGGCCATCGGCTGTAGTCGATCGGCAGCGGAATTCCTCCCGTGGTGACGATGACGAGCCGCTCGGTGCCGTTGAGTCCGAAGCGGGCGTTGATCAGCGGGCGCTGGTGCGCGCCGGTCTGTGCAACGACGCCGGTTGGCCGGCAGTTGTGCAGATCCGGCATGGGCATGCCGGGTTCCAGTCGCAGAAACGCGGCGGCACTGCCGTAAGCGGCCAGCATCTGTGCGATGATGCCGGGCGCCTCCGGCCGCGTGCCGCAGTAATGCCGGTAGATGTCCATCCAGTTGAGGCTGCAGATCGCGGCCGCCGGAATGCCCGCGGCGGCAGCACCTGCCAGCGGCAGATAGGGAACGTCCGTCAGCACCAGGTCGGGCGCCAGTGCGTGGAGATGGCGCGCCTCGACGGCGACCTTCTGGTCCCAGCCGTGATGCAGGGCCTGGTATGCTGCCGCGCTTGCGTCCACGTCCACCTCAAGCGCGGACCTCATGATCATGCCAGGATCGGCGACCCCCGGCAGGTGCTGCCAGTCGCCAGCAAGCCTCGGCGCCAGTACGGCGCGCGGTAGCGCCGTGCGCAGGCTGACCCGCAGCTGCGGATTGCGCCGGCGCATCATCCCGATTACCGGGAGCGCCTGAGCGGCATGGCCGAAGCCGTGCGACGAAATGCATGCGAGAAGATGTGCGGACGAAGTCCTGGAAGCACCCATCAGGAATTTCAGTGCCCGTGCCGGATGCAGCCGGTTGCAGTGCGGCGCGAAGCCTCCGCGTCACGATCTGGATCTGCACGGTGCGCCGTGATCACTTTCCGGTTTCTTCGACGACAGCCCTGATCCGTCCGTGTGCAAGCAATGCCCGGATGTGTTCTCCGGGCCGCAGCTGCGTGGCGTCGCGCACGATCGCACCGGTGTCGTCACGCTGCACGATCGCATAGCCGCGACCCAGGGTAGCCAGCGGACTGAGGGCATCCAGCCGCCCGGAGGCGGCGCCCAGCCGGTGCGCTGCCTGTTCCAGCAGGCGGGACATGGCCAGCGCAAGCCGCTCCTGCTGGTGGGCACTGCGCAGCTGTCCCTGCGCGATGCGTGCCGCCGGGGACAGCCGTTGCAACTGCGCCGTGGTCGCCTGCAGTCTGGCGGCCGCGGCATTGCGCCGGGCGGTCTGCGCGAGCATCAGGCGCCGCGCCAGGTCGGCAAGCCGGCTGCGCAGCCGCGCGATCCGGTCTGCGGGATGCACGAGGCGCGCGGCGATCCAGTCGAGGCGCTGCTGGCTGTTTTCCAGACGGGCATCCATGGTCCGGCGCAGCCGCAACTCCAGCGTTTCGAACTGTGCCAGCCATTCCCGCCAGTCAGGGCTCAGCATGACCGCAGCCGCGGTCGGCGTCGGTGCGCGTGCATCGGCCGCCAGGTCGGTGATGGTGAAATCGGTTTCATGTCCCACACCCGAAACCACCGGCAGTGGGCATGCGGATACTGCGCGGACGACTATTTCCTCATTGAATGCCCACAGGTCTTCCAGCGACCCGCCGCCGCGGGCAACGATGAGCGCATCGCAGTCGCGCCGTTCACCGGCAAGGCGGATGGCTGCCGCGATCTGCTCCGCGGCGCCGGTTCCCTGTACGGGCACCGGGTAGATGCGCAGCGAGATCGCCGGAAAGCGCCGTGCCAGCGTGGTAATGATGTCGCGGATGACTGCGCCGCTCGGGGAGGTGATGACCCCGATGCGTCGCGGCAGCCGCGGCAGGGGTTTCTTGCGCGAGAGGTCAAACAGGCCTTCCTGCGCGAGCCGGTTCTTAAGTGCCTCGAACGCTGCCCGGAGCGCCCCCTCGCCAGCCTCCTCCAGGTGTTCGACGATGAGCTGGAACTCGCCTCGGCCCTCGTAAAGGCTGACGCGCGCACGCAGTACGACGTGCATGCCGTCCCGCGGCGGGCAGGCCAGTGACCGCTGGTTGCTGCGGAACAGGGCACAGCGTACCTGCGCCTGGCTGTCCTTGAGGGTGAAATAGCAATGTCCGGACGCAGGACGCGCGAAATTGGAGATCTCGCCTTCGATCCACAGCAGCGGAAAACCCCCTTCAAGCAGGGCCTTGGCTTCCCGGGTCAGGCGCGCGACGGAATAGATCTCGCGCAGCGGGCTGGAGTCTGGAGCCGGGACGGGAGAGGGGCTGGTCATGGTTTCCACCTTAGCGCCGCGCGGAAGATTAGAAAAGACCTGTCCGCCCGGACGTGATACCGGACCCCTGGTGGCGGGCCGCCGCGCAGAAGCCGGTCCACTGTGTCCCCGAGGACGGGACGAGTCTTTCTGCCGGGCGTCGGGGGGAAGTTTGCGGGTTCAGGGTCCGGCGCCTGATCGGCAGCCCGGTCTCCGCCCGGCGGGTGACGCAGCAGGCGCGGGCTGGTTGGGCGGGCGCGGGGGGCGGACCAAGGAGAGTCCGGCCGGATCCCCCCGCCCGCGGGTTCTGCCTCAGTGCTTGTAGTAGGGCCCAGCGCCGGCCTGCGACTTTGCCTGGGCCTCGGCCAGATCGACCTGCTCGATCGCGGTCTGGGCGAGTTTCCTGGCGCGGGCGCTTTTGCCTGCCCGGTTCAGTTTCTCGGCCTCTTTGACGTATTTGGCGGTGCTGATCCACAGATCGAGATGCTCTTTCTGGGCACGGGCGACTGCCTGCTGCGCCGAGGTGATGGTGTCGGCTGTAGACTGGCTCCGCATGGCGCCGTGGGTGGCGCAACCGGCGATGGCCAAGCCGAGGGTAGCGAGCAGCGCGGCGTTTTTCATCATCATGGTTCCTCCTCGGATGGTTGTGATGCAATTAAAGGTGAGCCGCGCAGTGGTGTCAACCGGAAAAGTTTACGCAAGCGGCTCGTCCGGCGGGAATATTGCCGGCGGCTGCGACGCTTCCTGCCACCGGCCGGAAGCCGGATCCGGACGCTTACGCGGCTGCGGAAATGCCGCCCCGGGAACGGAGCCGGGCCCCGGGAGCGTGCCGCGCCAGTTTACGGCCGCGGAGCAAGTCCGTATAATGCGGCATGCGTATTGTCCAGGAAGCCCTTACCTTTGATGATGTGCTGTTGTTGCCGGCGCATTCGAAGGTCTTGCCGAAGGATGTAGACCTTTCCACCCCCCTTACCAGCAGTTTGCGCCTGAATATCCCGGTGCTTTCGGCAGCCATGGATACGGTGACGGAATCACGTGCGGCGATCAGTATTGCCCAGGAAGGAGGGGTGGGTATCATCCACAAGAACCTGACCACGCGCAGACAGGCTGAGGAAGTCCATAAGGTCAAGAAGTTCGAAAGCGGGATCATCAGCGAGCCCATCACGATCACCCCCGATACGACGGTCCGTCAGGTGCTGGATCTGACGCGGGCGCAGCGGATATCCGGTGTTCCGGTCACGCAGGACGGCAAGCTGGTCGGCATCGTCACGAGCCGCGATCTGCGATTCGAGACCCGCTATGACGAGCCGGTAGGCCGGATCATGACGCCGAAGGAGCGTCTGGTGACCGTGCGCGAGGGCGCCAGCCGCGAGGACGTGCTCAGGTTGCTGCACGCGCACCGCATCGAGAAAATCCTGGTGGTCGACGAGAAGTTCGGTCTCAAGGGTCTCATTACCGTCAAGGACATCCAGAAATCGAGCGAATATCCGCGGTCAGCCAAGGATGCCGCCGGACGCCTGATTGCAGGTGCTGCGGTGGGAGTTGGCAAAGGCACCGAGGAGCGGGTAGAACAGCTGATAGCGGCCGAGGTCGACCTGATCGTGGTGGATACGGCCCACGGGCACTCGCAGGGCGTGATCGACCGGGTGCGATGGATCAAGAAACATTACCCGAACATGCAGGTGGTCGGTGGCAACATCGCCACGGCATCCGCGGCGCATGCACTGCGCGACGCGGGGGCCGACGCCGTCAAGGTCGGTATCGGTCCCGGTTCGATATGCACGACCCGCATGGTGGCGGGTGTCGGAGTGCCGCAGATCACTGCCATCGCGAACGTCGCGGATGCGCTGGCGGGAAGCGGGGTGTGTGTGATCGCCGACGGGGGGATCCGCTTTTCGGGAGACATCACCAAGGCGATTGCAGCCGGTGCGCACGCGGTGATGATTGGCAGTCTGCTGGCCGGTACCGATGAGGCGCCTGGACAGATCGAGATCTTCCAGGGGCGTTCGTACAAGACCTACCGTGGCATGGGTTCGATCGGGGCCATGGGGGACGGGTCGAGCGACCGCTATTTCCAGGAAGGGGCCAGTACCGAAAAAATGGTTCCTGAAGGCGTGGAGGGGCGGGTGCCCTACAAGGGACCGATGGTGAACATCATCCACCAGCTCATGGGCGGGCTGCGGGCCGGCATGGGCTATACCGGGTCCCCGGACCTCGAGGCGCTTCGCACGCGGGGAGAATTCGTGCGGATCACCAACGCAGGTATCCGCGAATCGCATGTGCATGACGTGACTGTTACCAAGGAAGCGCCGAACTACCAGCGGAACTAGCGGTGGCCTGCACGCCTGCCGGCCGGCTCCCGTCCCGCAACACCCAGCTGCCACCATGACCGATCCTCACGCCCAGAAGATACTGATCGTCGATTTCGGAGCACAGTACACCCAGCTCATTGCCCGGCGGGTGCGTGAGGCGGGCGTCTACTGCGAAATCTACCCCTTTGACCTCAGCGAAGACGAGGTCCGCCAGTTTGCGCCGCGCGGCATTATCCTTTCCGGAGGGCCGGAATCGGTCACCGAAGCCGAGACACCGCGTGCGCCGCAGCTGGTATTCGAACTCGGTGTGCCGGTGCTGGGCATCTGCTATGGTCAGCAGACCATGGCCGCGCAGCTCGGTGGCCGGGTGGAGACCTCGGAACGGCGTGAATTCGGTTATGCGCAGGTGCGCATGCGTGGGCATTCGCGGCTTTTCAAGGGTATCCGCGACGAGGTCGCGGATGATGGCCAGGAATTCCTGCATGTGTGGATGAGCCACGGCGACCGGGTCACGCAGCTTCCTGACGGCTTCAGCGTGATCGCGTCGAGCGATGGTGCGCCGCTCGCTGGAATTGCTGACGAGTCGCGCCACTTCTACGGTGTGCAGTTTCATCCCGAGGTCACCCACACCACCCAGGGCGCGGCCATTCTGCAGCGTTTCGTGCAGGATATCTGCGGCTGCAACGCGCTGTGGACACCCGGGAATATCATCGAATCAATGGTGGCGTCGGTGCGACGCCAGGTCGGCAGGGATGAGGTGGTGCTCGGACTTTCCGGCGGCGTCGATTCGTCCGTCGTTGCGGCGCTGCTGCATCGTGCGATCGGCTCCCAGCTCACCTGCATTTTCGTGGATAACGGACTGCTGCGCCTGAATGAGGGCGACCAGGTGATGGCAACCTTTGCCGAGCACATGGGCGTCAAGGTGATCCGGGTGGACGCCGAGCAGCGGTTTCTCGATGCACTGCACGGCATTACTGATCCCGAAGTTAAGCGCAAGGCGATCGGCCGGGTGTTCATCGAGGTGTTCGAGGAGGAGGCGGCCAGGATTCAGGGTGCCCGTTGGCTTGCCCAGGGCACGATCTATCCCGACGTCATCGAATCCGCTGCGGCACGGACCCGCAAGGCACATGTCATCAAGTCCCACCATAATGTCGGCGGGCTGCCGGAGCGCATGCACCTGAAACTGCTTGAGCCGCTGCGGGAACTGTTCAAGGACGAAGTGCGCGCCATCGGCGTCGAACTCGGACTGCCGCATGCCATGATCTACCGCCACCCGTTTCCGGGACCCGGCCTCGGGGTGCGGATCCTCGGAGAAGTCAGGAAGGAGTACGCCGACCTGCTGCGCAGGGCCGACGCCATATTCCTGGAGGAGCTGTACCGCAACGCCCTGTACGACCGGGTGAGCCAGGCATTTGCGGTTTTTCTGCCGGTGCGCTCGGTTGCCGTACTGGGTGATGCGCGTGCCTATGACTTCGTGGTGGCGCTGCGCGCGGTCGAGACCGTGGATTTCATGACGGCGCGCTGGGCGCATCTGCCCTATGAGGTGCTGGGCGTGATCTCGAACCGCATCATCAACGAGGTGCGGGGCATTTCGCGGGTGGTCTACGATATTTCAGGCAAGCCCCCGGCCACCATAGAGTGGGAGTGA
>JAJYCY010000082.1 GCA_021778035.1 Pseudomonadota bacterium | reverse complement strand
ATCAAATGCTTACAGGAACAAAAAAGCCGCCCTGAGGCGGCTTGTTCGTAAGCTATGGCGGAAGCGGTGAGATTCGAACTCACGGACAGGTTGCCCCATCGCTGGTTTTCAAGACCAGTGCCTTCAACCACTCGGCCACGCTTCCGGACATCAAGAGAATGACTGCGCTACCTGCTCCTGGACCGCCGTCATTGATGAACATGATAGCCCACCTGCCTCTCCGCCGACACCCCTTGAGCACTTGTCTTCCCCCCGCACTAAGGTATTCTGTTGAACCTCCAGCCGGGATCTGTGGTCTACAGGGTATAGAACCGGTCCGGCTGGCGGCCGCGGCGCGGGCGCCCATGGGTGATACACATGGTCCATACCGATACCTGCAAACAGACTGCTGCAAGAGGCAATTCATGAACCAAGATCTCCAGACTCCCCAGGCCCAGGCTGCCTACGGCAGGACCTCGGTCCTCGCAACCAACAGTGTCATCCGCAATACGTACATCCTGCTGGCGCTGACGCTGATATTCAGTGCCGCCACAGCGGGTTTTGCGATGATCACACGGGCCCCGATGCTGAATGTGTGGCTTGTCATGATCGGTTATTTCGGTCTGATGTTCATGACCCGCGCGCTGCGCAACAGTGCCTGGGGAATACTTTCCATCTTTGCGCTCACCGGGTTCATGGGCTATACCATCGGGCCAGTGCTCAATCTGTATATCGCCAATTTCAGTAATGGCAGTGAACTGGTCCTGTATGCAGCCGGCAGCACTGGCGCGATCTTCCTCGCCCTTTCGGCATACGCCCTCAGCACCCGCAGGGATTTCAGCTATCTCGGCGGATTCATCACCGCCGGCATACTGGTGGCGTTCATCGCCGCCATCGCCAACATTTTCCTCCACATGGCCGGCCTGGCACTCGTGGTGTCCTCCATGTTCGTGCTGCTGATGTGCGGCTATATCCTTTACCAGACCAGCGCACTCATTAATGGCGGCGAGACCAACTACATCATGGCCACCGTGAGCCTGTACGTCGCGATTTACAACCTGTTCATGAGCCTGCTTCAGATCCTGGGCATATTTGGCGGCAACAGCCGCTCCCGCTGAAACCACTTCCCGCTGGTCAACCCGCGCTCCGGCTGTCCCCCGGAGCGCGCTGCCGCGGGGCGGGCTGTGCTCCCGCCCGCGCAGCGTTTACCGCCATCTCCTTCCCGCCGCAGACCGCCCTCAAAGCTCCGGGCATCCGTCCTGCAGCCACTTGCACGCCAGGCCCTGTTCAGGGAGGATAACGGCAGTACCGGGGGAGGCCATTCATGCGGGGTTCATTTCTGCGCTATCTTGCGTTGGCAGTGCTGCTGCCGGCGCTCTCCGGCCTTGCAGCCTGCAATCCCAAGGCCACTAACCCCATCGCGATTTCGCAATTCAGCGTGACCGGCACCTCCGCACCGGCCCAGGGCATCGTTCCCATCAATCCCGGGGTGAACGGCGGCCAATTCGTGATCAGCTGGGACATCACCGGCAACATCTACACAGCCACCGTTGCGCTTAACAGCAACCCGGTCTTCGATCCCGGCAGCAACATCGTGCTCGCCACCAGCTGTGGCAAGCAGTATTCCGGCGACGTCTGTCGTACGACCGAGACACTGAACTGTACGTTCGACAATTCCGACAACATGCAGTGCTCTGATCTTGCCGGTCCCTACGCGGCGCAGAATCTGGCAGGTTTTCTTGCCTCCGGCATACCTGCCAATGCGTATATAGTGCTGCAGGCCTGCAATGCCGCGGGCGGTGCCTGTCTCACCGAATCGGTTCCCGTCCAGATACAGTAAGCCTGCAGCACCGGACCATGACGCAGCAGCGTTCCTTTGTGCATTGGTGGCGGGCTGCTGCGGCAGTGACCCGCCTGCCTGCCGTGCTGCTTCTCACACTGGTCGCAGGCTGCGCAACGCAGCTGCCATCCTCGCCGGGCATTGCCATCAGCCGCTCACGTCTCGCTCGCGCGCGTTACGTGGAAATCATTTATACCGGTCGACAGCTGAGCAGCCTGGATTACCGTGATCACCTGTTCCATGCGCACACTTTAGCCAGGCGCCCGCCGTGCCAACCGGCTGCACCCCGGGAAGGTTTCCGGCCACCGCTTGCTGCCTGGGTGTGGCGCTCGGACCTGCTTCTTCGCCACCCACGCATGGCCACGAGTTTTCTCCGGCGCGCAGCGGCCCACCGCATACGCAGTCTCTATGTACAGATCGGTCCGAATCTCGGATCGTTCCGGGAATTTCTGCGCCTGGCTACGGACCTTGATATCCGCATCTACGCCCTGTCCGGATCACCCGGCGACGTCGACAATCCCGCAGTGCCGCTCGGCGCCATGGGCCGGGTCATTGCCTATAACCGGCAGCACACCGCGCGGTTTGCCGGAATCCAGTTCGACGTCGAGCCCTATCTGCTCTCCCGCTACCGCACCGACCGCCGCCGGGTGCTGACGCGCTACGTCCGGCTGCTCCATGCCCTGCGCCGGCGATCCGCCGGAAAAATCGCATACGGCATGGTGGTTCCGTTCTGGTTCAACCAGGAAACGGTCGGGGGGCGGAATCTCATGGGAATTGTGGCCCGCAACGCCGACAGCCTCGCAATCATGAGCTATCGGACCAATCGCGACCGTCTGCTGGCAGTATCTGCCGGCGCCCTGTGCTATGCACACCGATATGGCAAGCCTGCGCTGCTTGGCATCGAGCTGCGGCACATTCCGGACGAAATCCACTATTTCCTGGCCGCCCGGCAGGTATCACGGCACCTTCAGGAATCCGGTGGCCGCTTCTATCTGAACAAGGACCCCCGCAGTTTCAGCCATTACGCCCGGCACTACGCGGTACCGGGGTCGGAAATCTCCTTTTACCCACATGTGCACACCGCCCTGCGCTACACGCAATTGCCAATCCCCTACCCTGCCTTCTCCGGCTGGATCATCGACGGACTGGGCCAGTTCTGGATCCGCTAGCGGGCCGGCAGGCCGGGGGTGCGTCAGTCGCGCCCGCGTCCTGCCCGCGCGACTGCAGAGCCGGCCTGCGGGCCATGCAGCATCTGCACGACATCACCCACACGATGTTTCCCGAGATAGCAATGGATATACACGACCGTACGCGGATGGTGTGCAAGGTAACTGCGGATATTGTGCAGGGCCATGGCATTCAGGGGGCTCGACGGCGGTTCGCTGCTGTCCATGGGAAAATTGAGTTCCCGGATACCCAGCTGCCCGGCATACAGATCTTCCCTGCGGATCAGGGAATTTTCATAGATGAGGTGCCGGTCGAGCAGCGAAATGATGGTGCGCACCCCACGACCATGCAGATCGGAGAGCAGTCCGTAATCAGGATAAGGTCCGACGATCACTTCCGGGCCGACAGCCCGTACCTCTCCCTGCATCATATGCAGCGGATAGAGATACGGCTCGAACGTGGCGAAATTGGACAGGAATACATAGACGGGCGCCGCCAGTATGACCAGCAGCAGCAGGGATCTGATCACGATACCGGTCAGGTTCCGCGGTAGCACGGCAACCAGCAGCCGGTGCGTTACTGCTTCCTCCCTATTCATCCGCTGTCACCCTGTCGATCCGGCGCGCCTGCAAACCGCCCCGGTGCAGGGCGCCTGCGGTGCCGATTCCCGTGATCCGGACACGATCATGACGGTACGTGCTATTCACCGGATGTGTCCCCCTGGATCGGCTTGCGGTTCATGCTGCCCCAGTGGCTGTGCCACACCTGAAATGTGGCGACGAGCCGCTCGACGGCGACCAGCTGCCGGTATCCCAGGTATTCCAGGGACCCAAGGAGCGCGATCTTGTATGAGTCCGCCAGCTTCTGGTAGCGATGTATCACGAAATTGTCGAGCAGCACTGCCGATGCATTGAGCCACATGCCCCACAGTATGGAAACCACGAAAAACAGCGTGGCAAACACGGGACTCACCAGATGAAAGATGAGAAACAGCACAAACCCGAAATAGCCGATGAATTCAATGATCGGGCCGCACAGCTCGGCAATCAGGAAATACGGCATCCCGATCACTCCGGGTTTTCCGTATTTCGGATTGAACAGCATGATCCGGTTGTGCCAGATGCTGTCGAAAAGCCCCCGCTGCCAGCGGTTGCGCTGGCGCACCAGGGACAGAAGATCGCCCGGAACCTGAGTCCAGCACACAGGTTCCGGAATGTAATACACCTTGTAGCGGATACCTTCATCGACGCAGTGCCGGTGCAGCCGCAAGATGAGATCCATGTCCTCGCCCACGGTCCGGCGGAACCCGTTGATGGCCAGCACCAGATCCTTGCGGAAAATCCCGAAAGCGCCGGATATGATCAGCAAACTGTCGATTTCCCCGAAAGCGACACGTCCCGCCATGAACGCCCGCAGGTATTCGGCGATCTGGATGTTCGCCAGAATGCTGCGCGGAGCCTTGATCTTGACGACCGACGAGTTGCGCACTTCGCAGCCGTTGAGAACCCTCACCGCCCCGCCGGCAGCAATCAGCTCCTTGTTGAGCAGAAACTGCTGCCCCATCCGCAGCAGCGCATCCGTCTCAAGAATCGAATCGGCGTCGATGGTACAGAACAGCGGAAAGCGGCTGTACGACAAACCGGCATTGAGCGCATCCGCCTTGCCGCCGTTTTCCTTGTCGAGGACCCAGACATTCGGATGATTACCGGACACATAGACCGCACGCACGGGCACACTTTTCAGTTTGATGCTGGCAGGACGGCGGATTTCCTTGAGATCGAAGCGGTCCTTCAGCGCCTGCAGCGTCCCGTCGTTCGAACCGTCATTGACCACGATAACTTCAAATTCCGGATACTGGATTTTGGTCGCGGCAAACACGGTACTTGCGATGTTCAGTTCCTCGTTGAATGCAGGAATGACAATGCTGATCGGCCTCAGGTTGGACAGCGCCAGATCCCGCTGCAGACCTTCCAGATCGGCCGCAGCATCGGCGGACCGGCGAATAAAACCGAACGCAAACAGCGTAATGAACGTGTAACCGGAATTGAGCAACAGGAAATAGACCAGGATGAGCACCTGGTAGAAGATGAGGAGATAGACCACGGATTTCATCATCGCTGCCCCGCCAGCCGATCCGCACCGGCGCCTGCCGCCTGCGGCAACACCGCGCCATACTCCGGCCACCACCTTCCGCAACCGACAGACAGATCCCTGTTTCCGCGCCGATCCGTCACCGTGGCCATGTCAGTGCACCGACAGCGCAAACTGCGCCATGTCTCGTGCAAACCCGTCGGTGCCGGCCTGCACCTGCCGCAGCTGCCGTTCCCCGGACGGCAGCTGCGCCAGTGTCATGGCAGCCGCGTAGCGCACGTCGAAATGCGGCGATGCGAGAAAACCAGCCAGCTGCCTCTCCACCGCCCCGTTGCACCGCATGCTCGAGCGGATGGCAACCACCTGCACTACCGGATCATCGGAATCCAGGCTGCGGCTGATCAGGTCATCGCACATGCCGAAATGAAACAGCGCCCGCATCGCGGAAATGTGTATGATGCGGTCGCTGCTCACGTGCGCATAAGCAACGATCGAGCCGGCCAACCGCGTAAAGTGTTCCTTGCCAGCGGCACTGATCAGCGCCGCCTTGTACTGTGCCCTGAAGTCGTCCGAAAAAAGGCAGTCATGCATGATGTCACGCGCCACAGCCGCATCACTGCTTCCGAGCAGCGACCGGATCGCGGTCCTCAGTACACCCTCATCATAGCTTGCCGACAGCGCCGGGCGGCTGTTCAGGAGCATGGAAAAACGCCGGAACTGGTCGGGTTCCTGGATCAGGGCCGCGCAGGCAGCGAGGCAGCTGCCGAAAACACGCACCACACTTTCCTGCTCGGCGAACCGCCGCAGATACTCGAACTGGCCGGAATCGCGCAGCTCTCCAAAAGCGGTCAGCGCCCGGGTGCGTACGCCCCAGTCCTTCGATAAAAGCGCACGCCTGAGCTGCACCATGGTACTGGTCACGGCAATCGCCATGTGCACCATGGCAACCTCAGATTCGTCGTGAAAGGAAAACGCGCGGAAGGCACCCGCGAGACAGAGTGCATCCCGGAAGTTGCGCGGATTGACAATGGCAGTCGTCGAACCGGCACACAGCGCAACCAGTTCTCCGGCATAGAACAGTATTCTTTCCTCCTTGTCGCGTACAGCCCGCAGCACGTGCCGCTTGTGCAGCCCGAGCCCCAGGAAAAGCGCCGCAAGCGATGTCCCGAAAATCATGATCGTGGCCCGAAGTATCCAGACCACGATGTACGGAAAGACGAGCCCGTCAAGCGTATGCATTCACCACCTCTTGATAAGCTCGACATCAACACCGGCCCGGTCGTAAAAGCGGGCGCGGTGTTCGTAGAACACATCGCCTTCGACGGACACTGTCGGCGTGATCCGCTGGATCCTGCCGAGCCTCACGCTTTCGCTGGGCGAACGGAGGATAGCGTTGCTCACGCTGAGCTGCTCTCCCGCCATGCCTGCGGTGACGTACAGGAAGGTGCGGTTTCCGTTCGCGGTCCATTGCGGCGAAAACAGAAAGCTGTAGGCACTGGTCTGGGGAACAAAATAGACACCGGCCTGCACTGAAAACCCCGGTTTCACGTCGACTATGGTGCCGGCGGAAAGCACGTTGGCCGATACCAATGAAAAATCCAGGTACCGCACGCCACCGTAGAGGGCGTAGCCGGGGAGGTATTTCGTCAGCGTGAACGCCGCGGAATAGTGCGCAAGAAAGGTGTTGCTGCCGCTGTACGACAGGTCGCACTCGCCGCTGTAGCCGTCGGCGATGCCGAAATAGTAGCTCGCTCCGATTGCGTCGGCATTTTCGCCGAACCGGTGCGCGTGCACAACCTCGCCAATCAGGCTGCCGTGCGGCAGTGCGAATTTCGCGCGCAGGCCGCCATAATAGTCTTCACTCGGCGTGATACCGGACGCGTGTGCCAGGCCTGCTTCGATGGCAATGTAGTCGGGATATATCCGGTCGTCAGCGCCGCCAAGCTCGGCGCGCACGGCCTGCTGCTGGGTCCGGTCCAGTCCCGAATAGAGCGATCCGGCTTCCCGGATCTGCCCCGCACGCACATTGGCCACCACGGCCTGCCGCGCAAGCTCCGGATCATGCGGATAGCGCCGTGCGAGTTCGCCGTAGATCCGGGCTGCGTGCCGCCGCTGGTGGTTCGCCTGGTAGGCGCGTGCCAGGATGAGTCCTGCGCGGTAGGGAT
>JAJYCY010000081.1 GCA_021778035.1 Pseudomonadota bacterium | reverse complement strand
TTCAGCCGCATCGGATACAAAACCCCGTCCAGATGGTCGCATTCGTGCTGTACCACCCGGGCGTGAAAGCCTTCGGCCACACGCTCCACGGGTTTTCCGGTCTCGTCGGACCCGGAATAGTGCAGCCGGGTGGCGCGCGGAACCAGCCCCCGCATTCCAGGGACACTGAGGCAGCCCTCCCAGCCGTCTTCGGTGTCCTGGGTGAGGATCTCGATGACCGGATTGATCAGCACGGTCGTCGGCACCGGCTCGACATGCGGGTAGCGCGGATTGGCCTCCACACCGAAGATCACGACACGCTGTAACACCCCGATCTGGGGCGCCGCCAGGCCGGCGCCGTTGAGCGCGGCCATGGTGTCGAACATGTCCCGCACCAGCGCCTGCAATTCCGGAGTGTTGAATTCGCCCACCGCCTCCGCCACGCGGTACAGCGCCGGATCACCCATTTTCAGAACGCGTCTGACCGCCATCCTTCCTCCCGACCGACCGTCCGTCCCTACCCGACCGGCAGCTCTCGCCAAGCACGGGGATTCTGGTAGATACTATCGCGCCAGCCGGTTCCGGAGAATAGAGGGCTTCCCGCCCGGGAACCTTGTTACGAGGGAATCCGGCCTGGAGAAGTTGTGTTCGCAGGCTCCCGGAGGAGCCCCCATCTTTCGGAAGGAAATCCAGGTGTCCCGAATCATTGCCATCGCTCTTTCGCTGCTGACCATCGCCTCTGCCCAGGCGGCAACCAGCCCCCCGGACAACCGCTACGAGGTCGAAGTGCTGGTATTCCGCAACCTGATGCCGAATCTCGTGGGCAATGAACTCTGGACCCGCGACACCGTGAATCCGGTCATCAAGGGCCTCGCGCGAGCGGTCACTCCGGTGCCCGCTTCCCCCGTCGATGCACAGCTGACCGATGCCGCCATCGCACTCAGCGGCAACAAGCATTACCAGCTGCTGTTCCATGAAAGCTGGATAGAAACCGCCCGCAGCCGTTTTGCCAGCAAAGCGGACCGGATCACGGTTTCAGCACCAGGGAATCCCGACGAGCTCGATGGCACGCTGCGGTTCTACCTGAACCAGTACATGCACGTGGTGTTGCATCTGCTGCTCACCGAACCGGCGCCGACCTCCGGCCCGTCGCTCTTTGCGTCGCCAGCTGTCCCGATCCAGTACCGAATGGATGATGCGCGCCGCATCCGTCCCAACGAGGTGAACTACTTCGACCATCCGATGTTCGGGGTGCTGCTGCGCGTCACCAAGGTCCCGGCCACGCCGGACACGGTGTCGGCGGCACAACCCGCGGTGGGAACCGCCAGCCCCTGACCTGTACCCCGGCTCCGGCAAAACCGGGTGAGCGGTTGCGGACGGATGCCGGCGCAGGACCTCAGTGCAGACGCGGAATCGCCCGCTCGAGCAGCGCGCGCACCTGGTCCATGCCGGCATCCAGCGCCGCCTCGATCTGCCTGAGGCTGATGACCCCCTCCGCCCGTCCCGCAGCCGGGTTCGCGATCACGGCGATCGACGCATAACACAGCGCCAGTTCGCGCGCGAGCGCCGCCTCCGGCATTCCGGTCATTCCGACGATGTGTGCGCCATCCCGCTCAAGACGGTTGATCTCCGCGATGGTTTCGAACCGCGGACCCTGGGTGGCCGCATAGGTCGCCTGGTCGGCCGCGGCCAGCCCGGATTCGCGCGCGGTGACGATCAGCACCTGGCGCAGCGCTTCGCAATAAGGAAAGGTGAAATCCGTGTGTGTCACGGGCTTCTGGTCGTTGCCGAAAAAGGTGTGTTCGCGCCCGTAGGTGTAATCGATGATCTGGTCAGGGAACGCCAGTGAGCCGGGGACGAGCGACCCGACGATCGCCCCGACCGCGTTGACCGCGATGACGTGCGTGGCGCCCGCTTCCTTGAGCGCCCAGATGTTGGCGCGGTAATTCACCGCGTGCGGCGGAATGGTGTGACCGTGACCGTGCCGCGGCATGAACACGGCTTCCTGTCCGCCAATGCGGCCATGCACCAGCGGCGCAGACGGCTCACCATAGGGAGTGCGCATCACTTCCCGCCGGGTGATCTCAAGGTTCCTGAGTGCAGTAAGCCCGCTGCCTCCGATGATGGCAACCCGCGTCATCGTCCATCTCCGGACGAGGAGCCGGAGGCGGCAGACACGGCATAGATGCCGGGCGCGTTGCGCAGATAGCCATGGTAATCCATGCCGTAACCGAAGACATAGCGGTTCGGGATCTCAAGCCCGACAAATTCTGCTTCGACCGGCACGATGCGGCGGCGGTCTTTGCGTACCAGCACCGCCTTGTAGATCGCTGAAGCTCCATCCGCCTGGTAGCGATGGACGATGGCGTCGAGCGTCGTGCCTTCATCGAGGATATCGTCGACCAGCAGGACAGTGCGTCCTTTGGCCGAAACGTAGGGCCCGGCAAGCCAGTGCAGATCCCCGCCGGTCAGCTGCTTGCGATAGCGGGTGGCATGGACATAGTCGATCTCGAGCGGGAACTGCAGCCGGGGCAGCAGTATGCCAAACGGAACGACGCCGCCATTCATCAGACAGACCACCAGCGGATTGCGGTCGCGCAGCGCCTCGCTGATGCGCCCGGCCATGGCATCCAGCGCAGCCTCGACTTGCGTCTGCGTGTACAGGCAGTCCGCCTGTTCGAACACCGCCCAGGCCTGGCGGGCGGTAATCGGTTCCATGCTCAACGGGATCGGGACAACCAGGATTGGGCCATCAGTAGGTAAACGTGACGGTGTCTTCGTCCATCGCTTCGCTGATGACGTAGGCGCCGCCCACCGTCTCCTCGATTTCCGGAATCAGGTCCTTGCCCCACAGCTCGAGCGTCGGGGTACAGACCTTGAAGCGAACCCCCGCCTCATGGGCTTCCTTGATAAAGTCGTAGACACTCTTCGGGCTGCCTTCCTGCACGTGCAGCTTCTCGGCCACACCCTTGACGGCCAGCTCGCCGGAGAGTGCAGTCAGTATCACTTCGACTTCATACTCCATGGCTGCCGCCACCGTTGCCTGGAAAAAGGGCGCACCCAGCTCCGGGCCATTGGCAGGATCCGTATTGACCATCACGATCAGCAGTTTATTGGGCATCTTCGGGTCTCCGTAATCCGCATATACGCTGCGGCAGCAATTGCGGCTCATCATGTCGAAGGAAACGGGTCGGGAACATCAGACGTTTACCCGTCCCACCGATATCCATCATGGCAGGATAATACAGTATATTCTGATATTCCAATATAAAGATCGGCATCCACGCTCCGGATGCCAGGGCCGATTCCCTTACAAAACTAGGCAGATTAGAGACGCAGGTTCCGGAGGTACTCCCGAAACACCGCCTCAAGCTCGGGATGCCTGAGTGTATACTCCACCGTCGCCTGCAGATAGCCGAGCTTGCTGCCGCAATCGTAGCGTTTCCCCTCGAATTCGTAGGCTAACACCTGCTCACTGTCCAGTAAACGCGCAATGGCATCGGTAAGCTGGATCTCTCCGCCCGCCCCGGGCCGCACCGATTCGAGGCAGGCGAATATCCCGGGCGTCAGGATGTAACGACCTACCACCGCGAGGGTCGATGGGGCCTCCTCGGGCCGCGGCTTTTCCACAATTCCCGCTACCCGGCTCACCCGTCCGCTGCGCGGCTGGGTTTTCACAATTCCGTACTGGCGTGTCTCCTCGCGCGCCACCTGCTGCACCGCGACGATCGAACATTGCTGCTGCTCGAACTCATCGGCCATCTGACGTAGCGCCGGAATCTCGCCGCTGATCAGATCGTCGGCCAGAATGACGGCAAACGGATCATTTCCCACGACCTGTTTCGCACATAAAACCGCGTGTCCGAGACCGAGCGCCTGGGGCTGGCGCAGATAAACGCAGGAAACCTGGTCCGGGAGCACCGAGCGCGTCATCCTGAGCAGGTCGGTCTTTCCCTTGAGCTCGAGCTCGTTCTCGAGCTCGTAAGCCGTGTCGAAATGATCTTCGATCGCACGCTTGTTGCGACCGGTGACGAATATGAGTTCGGTGATGCCGGCCGCGACCGCCTCCTCCACGGCATACTGGATGAGCGGCTTGTCCACGATCGGCAGCATTTCCTTGGGGCTCGCCTTGGTCACCGGCAGGAATCGCGTGCCCATGCCAGCCACCGGAAATACCGCCTTGGTCAGTCGCGCCATCGTACGGTCTCTTATCTCGAATCAGCGGCCGATGCCGGTATATTCGAAGCCCAGCGTCTGCAGCTGCGCCGGGTCGTACTGGTTGCGTCCGTCAAAAATGACCGGCGCTTTCATGATGTCCCGCATGCGCCTGAAATCCGGATGCCTGAACGGCTTCCATTCGGTGACGAGAACCATGGCGTCCACGCCCTCCAGCGCCGCATACTGGTCGGCCATGAGCTCGAGCGCGCCCTTTTCAAACCATGAACGTGGCAGGTCGCGACGTGCTGCATCCATCGCCACCGGGTCGTAGGCACGCACGCTCGCACCGGCCGCGATAAGCTCCCCGAGCAGCACGCTCGACGGCGCTTCACGCATGTCATCCGTGCCAGGCTTGAACGCAAGCCCCCAGATCCCGAATTTGAGTCTGCTCAGGTCCGCGCCGTAGCGTTCACGTATCTTGCCCGCAATATAACGCTTCTGACGCTCGTTGCGCTTCTCCACCGCATTAAGCACAAGCGGTTCGAAGTCGTGCTGGGTCGCCATGTGCACCAGCGCCTTCACATCCTTCGGAAAGCACGAACCGCCATACCCCGCACCGGGATAGATGAATGCGTGTCCGATGCGGCTGTCGGACCCGATGCCGTGGCGCACGCTTTCCACATCCACCTGCATCAGGTCGCACAGGCTGGCGATCTCGTTCATGAAAGAGATCTTGGTCGCAAGCATCGCGTTGGCCGCGTATTTGGTCATCTCAGCCTCGCGCACACCCATGAACAGCGTACGTTCATGGCTGCGGTTAAAGGGCGCATAGAGCTCGTGCATGATTTCCCGGGCACGGGGGCTGGCGCAGCCGACCACGATCCGGTCCGGCCGCATGAAGTCATCTACCGCCGCCCCTTCTTTCAGAAATTCCGGATTGCTCACCACGTCGAACCCCACATCCACGCCACGCGCGGCAAGCTCCTCGGCGATCGCCTTGTGCACCCGGTCGGCAGTGCCGACCGGAACGGTTGATTTGTCGACCACCACAGAGTAGGACTCGAGATGCCGGCCGATCTCGCGCGCCACGGCCAGCACGTACTGGAGGTCCGCCGAACCGTCCTCGCCCGGAGGGGTGCCTACAGCGATAAAATAGACATTGGAGTCGGACATGGCTTGCGGCAGCGATGTGGTAAACCGTAGCCGCCCGCTGCGGAAATTGCTCTCGACCAGGACATCAAGCCCGGGCTCGTAGATCGGCAGGATGCCTTTGCACAGACCGGCGATCTTTTCTTCGTCGATGTCGACACAGGTGACGGTATTGCCCATTTCGGCAAAGCAGGTGCCGGTAACCAGCCCGACATACCCGGTGCCGATGACGGTGAGTTTCATGACCTGAAAATCCTTCTGAAGTACAAGGCTGGCTTCTGGCGATATGCCGCGTTTTCGTTATGGCCGGTGGAGAAAGCCGCCGGCGCCCGGCGCGCATTGTACGCCAATGCTGCCTCCCTCCCAATACCGGTCGCCGCGGCTTCACGTCACCCGCGGGGACATACCAGTCAGCCACGGAGCCGCGCGAGGTGCCGTGGAATGGACGATTTCAGCCGTCCCCGGGCTTCCCGGCGGGGTTCCGCCACGCGTAAATGACCGCACCGTGTGATCCGCCCGCCGCCCCCCGGCCAGCGCCCTGCTCCACCTGCTCAGGCACCAGCAGGGCCAGCAGCTCCTTCAGCCGTCCCTCCAGGTTGCGGTCGCAGGCCTCGGCAAGCTGTGCGAACACGGACTCCCTGTCCCCCAGGTCGACCGGGCGGCTGCGTGCGAGCAGGATTTTCGGGTGTCCCGTGTCCACGTGCTCCTCGGCTTCATGGAACAGCTCTTCGTACAATTTCTCACCCGGGCGCAGCCCGGTATAGGTGATCTCGATGTCCTCCCCCGGTTTCCTGCCTGAAAGCAGAATCAGCTGCTCGGCGAGATAGGCGATGCGAACCGGTTCGCCCATATCGAGCACGAATATCTCCCCGCCACGCCCCATCGCGCTCGCCTGCAGAATCAACTGCGCGGCTTCGGGGATCGTCATGAAATATCGTGTGATCCGCGGATCAGTGACCGTGACCGGGCCGCCAGCGGCAATCTGCTTCTGGAACAGCGGGATCACGCTGCCGGCAGATCCGAGCACATTGCCGAAGCGCACCGTGATGAACCGCGTGTTCGACCGGGCATTGAGTCCCTGGCAGTAGATCTCCGCCACACGCTTGGTCGCACCCATGACGTTGCTGGGGTTCACGGCCTTGTCGGTCGAGATCATGACAAACGCCTCGCAGCCGTGGCGGTCGGCCGCTGACGCCAGACAGCGAGTCCCCAGCACATTGTTGGCCACTGCTGCCCGTACCTGTCCTTCCAGCATGGGAACGTGCTTGTAAGCGGCTGCGTGGAAAATGACATGCGGCCGATGGTGTGCAAGCGCCTGCTCGACCACCACCGGATCGGCAACACTGCCGAGAACAACCTCGAGCGGCAGGCCGGGAAACTCCCGCCGCAACTCAAGTTCAATCGCATACAGGTTGAACTCGCCCTGCTCGAGAATAACCAGCCGCGCCGGCTGGAGGCGTGCGATCTGCCGGCACAGCTCCGATCCGATCGAACCACCTCCTCCGCTTACCAGAACGACCTTTCCTTGCATGCCACGCGTGATGGCCTGCCAGTCGAGCGACACCGGATCACGTCCCAGCAGATCATCAAGCTTCACTTCGCGCAGATCGCGGACGCTGACCTGTCCGGCAACCAGATCCTCGATGCGCGGCAGCATGCGGAACGTAATGCCGGTCGATTCGCACACTCCGACGATACGGCGCATCTGCGCCGAGGTAGCTGAAGGTAGTGCGATCAGTATCAGTTCGGCGGCAAGCTCGGGCGCGATCGCCAGCAATTCGTCTACCGTCCCGACCACCGGAATGCCGTGTATGTCCTTCTTGCGCTTTCCCGGGTCATCGTCCACAAACGCGACCGGTTGGTATACGTGGTCGGGGTCGCGCAACAGGTCACGCACCAGCATCTCACCCGCCTGGCCCGCCCCCACGATCAGGACCTTTCTGCCGGACTTTGCGTGGAGATGACGATCCTTGATCCAGCGATA
>JAJYCY010000018.1:16253-33268 GCA_021778035.1 Pseudomonadota bacterium | reverse complement strand
CGCATAACCTGGTGCTCACCGTAATCGGTGCTTCGCTGCTGTGGGTCGGCTGGTTCGGCTTCAATGCCGGCAGCGCCGTGTCCTCGGGGGGACGTGCCGGCATGGCCATGGTGACGACGCAGATCGCGACTGCCGCCGCCGCAATGGCCTGGATGTTCGCCGAATGGGTCGCGCGCGGCAAGCCGAGCGTCCTCGGCATGGCCTCCGGCGCGGTAGCGGGGCTCGTGGCCATCACCCCCGCGTCGGGTTTCGTCGATCCGACCGGAGCCCTCTTCATCGGCATCGCCGGTGGCGTGGTTTGCTTCTGGACCGCAACGTACATGAAAAACATGTTCGGCTACGATGATGCCCTGGATGCATTCGGAGTGCATGCGGTCGGCGGCGCGCTGGGCGCAATCCTCACCGGCGTGTTCGCGGTCAAGGCCATTGGGGGCACCGCGGGGGTCCTCGAGGGCAATATCGGCCAGCTGTGGAAGCAGTTCGCCGACGTCGGTGCGGTGCTGGTATACGATGTCATCGTGACCTACATCATCCTCAAGGTGGTGGACATGGTTGTCGGGCTGCGCCCGAGCGAGGAAGAGGAGCGCGAAGGCCTCGACATCTCGCAGCATGGCGAACGGGCCTACAGCGACTGACGCCAGGTTTAACGTGCATGAGGTTGATTGGCGGGCGCTTCGGCGCCCGCATTTTTATGTGCCCGGCAGAGCGTCAACTCCGGGTTGCAGGTCCCCGGCCAAGCCAGCCACAAGTCGAAGCCCATGAACCGCCCGCGGCGCAACCGGCCGGCTACGAGACCACGAAGCATTCGGAATTAGGGGCCGCAGACGTCATTGCGGCAGTTGCGCAGTGCAAGGATCGGACCCCTGCCTGCGGGATCGTGTTTTGCGCCTGAAAAGGCGACCGCCTGGCGGCGGCGCGATCCGGTTCCGCCACAAGTGCTGGAATGACGGGATATCCGGTCTGCTGATCCCGACCTGGGCACTCCGGCCCGGAGTGTCTTTGCCCCGAAACAGATCGCGGGTGAACGGCCGCTCCACGCAGCGGCGGTGCATTGGGCGGGACGCGGGCACCAGGTGTTCTGGTTTCCGGAGCCGAATTTCTGCCCGGAGCGCACCGACAGATACGGTGGATGTTGGCGTAAAAGCCGCATCCGCGGTTCCCGGGAAGAACGGCCCATCAGCCCGCGCGCTACCGGCCCCGTTCCTTCACCTGCCCGGTGCGCCGCCGCCACGCTGTCTTGTGTGCGGTCTCCAGACAGGGTTCAGCGCCGGAAAAGCCGGTATTCCGTCAGTGAGCGGCTGGTGCGCGGTCCAATGGCTGTCCGTTGGCCAGGACCTGGCCATGTTTGATCGCTATGGAAAGCGTGTAGTTACTGCCGGCCGCAGTCAGATGCCAGTTTGTCGCCACCTGGTCCAGGTAGGCCGGCAGGGCGCTGCGGACAATCTGAGCTACCTTCCGGGGCGTGAGTTTGCGGACCTCGGCCGGGTTCAGGGTGCCCTGGCTCTTGTAGGCGTCCAGCTGACGCCGGATATCGTCGGTCGCGATGTCCGCGACAACCGATCTGGGTACGAGCAGGTCCAGCGATCCGCTTAGTGCGCTCATCAGCAGTCCGGAATACCCGGAGCCGCCGACGTTCGTGCCATCCATGACAAACTGGCCTTTACCCGCCACCGTGCTGCCGTTTGCCACGACTGAGAGTTTTGTCACATCGAGCGTCGGCGTGCCACGTGACAGGGCGAGCAGCAGCGTTTTCAGCTGAGCCCGGGTTTCCGCCTCCCTGCGATGCGGAGACAGGTTCGCGGGCAGCGACCGTACGCTGCGCTCGAACCCGTCAAGGCTCCTTGCGTCCAGACCACGGATCCTTATCGACAGCCGCCCCGGGCCGTAACGGCCGATCCCATCCCCGAGTACCCGCCCTTGCGCTGTGACATTCACCGATAGCTTGCCTGACCGGAGTTGCCTGTCGAGCGTAATGTCGAGGCCGTCGACTGAAAACGTTCCGCCTGGGCCGGAGGCGACAACGCGCCCGATCGACAGCGAAGACCGGCCCTGATCCATGCCCAGGGGCACACTTCCCCAGTGGAAGGCCAGCTGCGACACCGAAACAGTTCCGTGCGGGCCGGGAACCTGGATCGCAGGAAAATCGACCCTGCCATGCAGGGCTTTCTGGTCGGCGGCCGCAACGATATCGCCTGTTGCCATCCTCCAGCTGATGTCCTTGCCGCCCGGTGCATTGTGCCGGTAGCCGGGAATATCGAGCGTCGTCACGCTGTTGCCCGCGAGATAGATCATGGTATGCACGGTGACCGGTAACAGGCCTGGCAGCAGCGGAGATGCGAGCAAGAGGCGGGTACGCACAGCGCCCATGCCCGGCATGAAGTTCAGGCGGGCGATGCCTGGAAACGGACCGGGCCGGATGTGGCTGACCAGAGAAATGTGCAGCGGTATCCCCGGTGGAGAAAGGGTGGCGGTTGCGGTCGTGGTCAGCAGACCGTTGTGGAACTTCAGATCGGAAACGCCGATACCACCTCCCCGGGCAATTTGCTCCACCAGTGCTCCGTAGGCATCCCTGGCCCGTATCCGGAGCCAGTACGAAGCACCTCCAGCCACCGCAATGAACACAACAAGGATGGCAACGACCAGCGCAGCGGCTTTTTTCATGGAAAATTTCCCTTGCCCATATCCGTAGCATCAGCTATCGGCCGGAACAATTTCCGGCCGGCCAGCCGGCGAATTGCACCGCTGATCCGGCAGCGATGGGTCGCTACAGCTTTTTGTGTGCGCCGTCGCAATATGGCTTGGTGGCGGAGTGCTTGCAGCCACAGAGCGCGACGCTCGTGGTGCTGCTAATGTCGATTCGCACCGGGACGATATCCGTATCCTTGTGCGAGCCGTCGCAGAACGGCTGCGACTTGGACTTTCCGCACGCGCACCACCAGTACGTGCCGGGTTGGAGGTCCAGGACATAGGGAGACTTCTGCGCAACTTTGGGATCGGTCATGGTCAGCGCTCGGATGGGTGGCGAAGAAAGCGATAAAGGTCTTGATTGTATGAAGAGCTTCAATTTATACCGCGAACGCAGTCGATATTCAATAATGCCCGATGCGCACTCACATCAGCATTTCATACAGGAATTCCGGCGTGGCCATCGCCCCTGTGTGGATGCCGAGGTTGTAGTAGCGGGTAACGAACTGTTTTGCCGCGACCGCCTCCTGCCGGAAACCCGACAGCGATGAATCCCTGCAGGCCAGCGTCGTGCTCCACCAGCCGGAGGGGTAGGTGCACTGCGGAAAATTCAGCACCGCCACGTCCAGAAAGCCTGCAGCGCGAAGCGCCTGATGCATGGAACGGATCAGCTGGGGATGAAACAGCGGCGATTCGCTCTGGCCTGCAAGAATGCCGTGGCTCCCGAGGGCACGGAAGCAGTTGCGGTAAAATTCCGCGGAAAACAGCCCGGCTGCTGGGCCGACCGGGTCGGTGGAATCGACAATGATCACGTCATAGCTGCCGGGCGCGGCTTCGGCAACCCAACGGATGCCGTCGTCAAAGCGCAGGCGCGCGCGCGGGTCGCCATTCGACGAACACAGCTCGGGGAAGTATTTCTCCGCAACGCGGGTGACGCGCTCGTCCAGCTCCACCTGTTCGGCCAGCTCGACACCCGGGTGCTTGAGTACTTCGCGCAGGGTGCCGCAGTCACCGCCGCCGACTATCAGAACGCGGCGTGGCGCCGGATGCGTGAACAGCGCCGGGTGAGACATCATTTCGTGGTATATGAAGTTGTCACGGTCCGTAACCATGACCAGACCGTCGAGTGTCATCAGCGTACCGAAAGTCTCGGTCTCGTATATCTCGATACGCTGATAGGGGGACTGCTCGTCGTGAACCCGGTTGCGTATCTTGAGCGAAATTGCCGAGCCTTGTTCGGCCCATTGTTCTGTGTACCACGTGCTGTCCAGCGCCATCAGTGGAGCTCCCCGGATTGTGTACTGGCCGCGGCCGGGACAGAGAATACCGCCGGTTTCATCCGTCCCGGGATTCCGCGATAATTTATCTTATTACTTTTCCGCCTTATCTTGTATCATCAGCGCCGACATTCCGGCACCTGCCCATGACCGACTGGACCGTACAAAAAGCTCGCGACACATACAACATAGCGCACTGGGGTAACGGGTATTTCGACATCAACGAACGCGGCCATGTGGTCGCCTACCCCAACCCGGCGTGGCCTGGACCAGCGACGGAACGTGGCGCCAGAGGTCCCTCGATCGATCTGCACAATTTGGCCGCCGAGCTCGCTGCGCGCGAGCTGACGCTGCCGGTTCTGGTCCGTTTCTCCGGAATACTCCATCACCGGGTCGATGAACTGAGTGATGCCTTCGCTGCCGCATGCCGGTCGGATGGTTACCGGGGCCGCTATACGGCAGTGTATCCCATCAAGGTCAACCAGCAGCGAAGCGTGGTGGACGCGCTGCTCGCCCACGGCGGCGAGCGGGTGGGTCTCGAGGCCGGAAGCAAGCCGGAGCTGCTTGCGGTCCTTGCCTGCTCGCGCCCCAGAAGCATCGTGGTCTGCAATGGATACAAGGACCGGGAATACGTGCGGCTCGCGCTGATCGGGCTGCAGCTCGGGATGCGGGTGCATATCGTGGTGGAAAAGCTTTCCGAGCTTGACCTGGTGATCGCCGAATCACGTGCCATGGGGGTTGCGCCGCTGCTGGGTGTGCGCGTGCGTCTTGCCTCGCTCGGGGCCGGAAAATGGCAGAATACGGGCGGCGAGAAATCCAAGTTTGGACTTTCAGCCGCCGAAATCCTGCGCGTCACCGCCCGCCTGCGTGAATGCGGCATGCTGGATGCGCTGCAGATGATGCATTTCCACATGGGCTCGCAGATCGCAAACATCCAGCACGTCCAGAATGGGATGCGCGAGGCCGGGCGCTACTATGAGCAGCTGCGCCGGCTCGGTGCCGATATCCGCTGCGTGAATGCCGGCGGCGGGCTCGGTGTCGATTATGAGGGTACCCGGTCACGCTCGTTCTGTTCCATGAACTACAGCGTCCAGGAATATGCCCACAACATCGTGCGCACGCTCAAGGAGGTCTGTGTGCAGTGTGACCTGCCCCATCCGGACATCGTGACCGAGTCCGGCCGGGCGCTGACGGCGCACCATGCAGTGCTGATTACCAAGGTAGTGGATGTGGAAACGGCACCGGGTACCGAGATGCCCCCGGCGGCGGGCGACGGCGAACATCAGGTTATCCATGATCTCTGGCGCGGAATCGAGGGCCTTGCGCAGCGTCCGGCGCTCGAGAGCTACCATGACGCCACGCATTTCCTGGCCGAGGCGCAATCCATGTTTACGCATGGAGTCATCGACCTGGCGGTGCGCGCACGCGCGGAGCAACTCTATTTCGCGACCTGTCAGCGAGTGCGGGAGCGCCTGCAGCCGGGAACCCGCAGCCACCGCGAAGCGCTCGATGAGCTGAACGAGAAGCTGGCAGACAAGTATTTCTGCAATTTTTCGCTCTTCCAGTCGATTCCGGATCACTGGGCCATCGACCAGGTATTTCCGATCCTGCCGCTCGGACGGCTGGATGAGGAGCCGTCGCGGCGCGCGGTACTCCAGGACATCACCTGTGATTCAGATGGGCGTGTGGACCTCTACGTTGACGGTGCGGGCATCGAAACCACCCTGCCGGCGCACGTGCCACGGCCAGACGAGCCCTACCTGCTGGGGATATTTCTGGTCGGCGCCTATCAGGAGATTCTGGGTGACATGCACAATCTTTTCGGAGACACCGATTCGGTCCAGGTCGAACTGACTGATGATGGCGGGTACTGTCTGACCGAAGCCCGCCGCGGGGATACTGCGGATTCTGTGCTGCGCTACGTCCACTTCGTCCCCGAAGACCTTCTGGCGGCATACCAGGGGAAGATCGAAGCCGCCGGCTGGATCGATGCCGGGCGCCGCGGTGCCTATCTCGGCGAGCTCCGCGCAGGGCTCGGTGGCTATACCTACCTCGAAGACTGAACCACCCTGACACGCCCTGCGGGTCAGGTCCGTGGCGCTGCCTTTACTTTGAGCGGAATCGCTTTGATGCCGAGCCGGGCAAGCCTGCGGTCGACCGCTCTCATTGCCGCCAGGCTGTCAAAAGGCCCCAGACGTACGCGGTAGTATGCGCCATGCCCTTCGATGCTGACTTTCTCCGTATAGGATTCTACGCCATGCATTGCGAGCTCCGCGCGGAGATGGTCGGCATCATGGCTTCTAACGTAGGCCGCGGCCTGGAGTATGTAGCGGATGCCACCGCCCGTTGTCGCGTTTCCGCCGCCCGCCCGCCCCGCTTGCGTGGCTGTCCGTGGCGGCCCGCCGCCTACCTCGGGCAGGATTGTGTAGAAATCGAAAGTCGGTTTGGGAGGTGCGGTCGGCACCGCAGGCGGCGCGACTGCGGTTTGCGGGGCCGGATGGTGCCTGAAAAGCTTTCTTAGCCCAGTGAAACGGCCGCCGTCCAGCAGGTGCTGGGCCGCCCACATTACCCCCAGGCCCAGAACAAATCCGATCAGCACTTGCCGCCAGCCGAAACCACCTCCCGCGGTGTGTCGTCGTGTGCCCGTGCGGCGGTTCTGTTGCATGATCGCGATCTCCTACATGACCGCCGGCGCCGAAACGCCCAGCAGTCCGAGCCCGTTTGCCAGTACCTGGCGTGCGGCATCAATGAGATTCAGGCGCGCGTCGCGCAGATCATCCGATTCCACCAGAAAAACATGTGCGTTGTAGTACGCATGGAACCCATTTGCCAGCTCCCGCAGATAATACGCCAGCTGATGGGGTTCGTGGCTCAGCGCAGCCGTTTCAACGATCTCGGGATAGCGCGAAAGCTCGGCGAGCAGCGCCAGTTCATGCGCTTCGCACAGGAGCCCCAGATTGCGGCGGCCCCGTTCGGCATCGCGTTCGAACCCCTTCTCCCTGGCGAGCCGCAGGACGCTGCAGATGCGCGCATGGGCATACTGCAGGTAATAGACAGGGTTGTCATTCGACTGCGACTTGGCCAGGTCCAGGTCGAAGTCCATATGCTGTTCGCACTTTCTGAGAATGTAGAAAAAACGCGCGGCGTCGTTTCCGACCTCGCGGCGAAGTTCGCGCAGGGTGACGAACTCGCCGCTGCGGGTGGACATCTGTGCCTTCTGGCCGCCGCGGTACAGGGTTGCAAACTGCACCAGCAGCACGTCAAGCCGGGACGGATCTTCGCCGAGCGCCGACAGCGCGGCCTTGACCCTGGGAACATATCCGTGATGATCAGCTCCCCAGATATCGATCACGCGCTCGAATCCGCGTTCCAGCTTGTCCTGGTGATAGGCGATGTCCGAGGCAAAATAGGTTTTCTGGCCGTTCTCGCGCACGATGACGCGATCCTTTTCGTCACCGAAGTCGGTGGACCGGAACCACAGAGCGCCATCCTTCTCGTATGCGTGACCGCTCTGCTGCAGCTGCCCGATCACCCGGTCGACCAGCCCACGCTCGGTGAGCGAGCGTTCGGAATACCATTTTTCGTAGACCACCCCGAATTCCTCAAGATCCTGGCGTATGTCATCGAGAATGACCGTCAGGCCGAGATCGAAGACTCTGCGGTAGCTTTCCGGGCCGAGCAGCGATCGGGCGCGATCGATCAGCGCATCGATGTGTGTTTCCTTGTCGCCACCGGCAGGCTCGTCCGGCGCAATGCCGTCGAAAATGCGGGATGCAGGCTGGCGCAGGGCATCGGCATTGTCGCGATGCAGCGTTGCCGCGATGTCGAAGACATAGTCTCCGCGGTAGCCGTTGCTCGGGAACGCAAACTGTTCACCGCACAGTTCCAGGTAGCGCAGCCAGATGCTTGTCGCGAGAATATCCATCTGCCGGCCCGCGTCGTTGACGTAGTACTCGCGGTGCACGTGGAAGCCGGCCGCCGCCAGCAGATCTGCCACGGCCGCACCGTAGGCGGCGCCGCGACCGTGCCCGACATGCAGCGGACCGGTCGGGTTGGCGGATACGAACTCCACCTGGACCCGCCGCCCTCTGCCGATGGTGGATCGTCCGTATGCTTCCCCGGCATCGAGGATGCGGTTCACCACGTCCTGGTAAGCGCCCGGAGACAGGAAAAAATTGATGAACCCAGGCCCCGCCACCTCGACCCGCGCGATCAGGCCAGATGCCGGCAGCGCGGCAACAATCTTCGCCGCAAGTTCGCGGGGCTTGACGCCGGCGATGCGTGCCAGCCCGAGCGCAGCGTTGCTTGAGAAATCGCCATGCTGGGGACTGCGGGACCGCTCCGGCAAGCTGATGGCACCGGTGTCCGCGGGCAGCGTGCCCTCGCGCTGAAGGCGCTGCACGGCATTTGCCAGAAGTGCGCTGATGTGTTCTTTCAAGGTCGTGTCTGCAAGGTGGCCGCATCAGCGGCTGGTGGCGCCGCATTCTACCCGGCTGCGCGCGGGGCGAGAAGCGGCCGGTTCCGGCGAGAGGCGCGCGGTGTGCAGTGCATGGCATCCGCAGCGGGCCGCCGGATTTCCCGTCCCCGGTTCCGGAGCGGACGCCGGCCGGCGTCCTGTGCCTCCCGCACCGGTATTGCCGCCAGAACCCCCCGGGCGCTGCAGCCGGCGGATGTCAGTCGTCCCGCCGCCGCTGCGGCGCGGCACAGCGCTCCGAGAGCAGGCGGCTGACAGGATCATTGTTGCGTTCAGATAGGTTGCGGAACACCGCCCGCGCCTGGGGCCGCAGGCCGGCGCGCAGAAGGTCATAGCCGCGCGTGAAATCCTCCAGCCACGGGGGACGGATTTGGTCGAGCGGCAGCATCAGTTCAAAAAGCGGAACCGGAGCCGGCCGGCCGCGGATCTGCAGCAGGTCGATCTCGCGGGCGACGGCCAGGGTTCCGCCGGCCGCAGTCCGGGTTGATCCGCTCAGCAGGATCTGGGTGCCGTACACGGGGTTAAGCGACCGCAGATGCGATGCCAGCTCCACGACGCGGCCGATAACTGCCGGGCCGTCCGCAATTTCGCCGGCTACCGCCGGTCCGGTGCTGATGCCAATGTCGACCTCGATCGGCGGCAGGCGGGGGAAGCTGCCGTGCAGCTCATGGACCCGGTGTGCGATGTCGATCGACAGGTGGCACGCGCGCGCGGCATGATCCGGCCCGCCGGGTCCCTGTACCCACAAGATCATGTCTCCGAGCGCCCGGATGCGGCGACCGCCGTGCGTCCGGCCCACTGCGTCAAGCGCTTCGAGATAGGCGGCCAGAAACTCCATGATTCCGGCGGGCGTGGATTCCGCTAGCCCTGCAAACCCGCGCAGGGAAAGCGACACCACCGTCACCTCACGCAGCGCGCCTTCCGGACCGGGAAAAGAATCTGGGCCGGGCAGCTTGTTGCCGGCAGAATCCGTCATGATGCAGCCTGGAATTCAGTTTTGACCGGTCACCGACGACCCAGCGCCGACCAGACAAGGCCGGCGGTCAGTGCAGGCAGTCCGGGTCAGGATTTCGTTCTGCCCGGGCAGCCCGCCGAGCTAGCATGTCGTGGTACCGTAGGCTGTGCAGGTCACACTGAACACCGCGGTCCCTTCGATGGATCCGCTGTAGGCAAACAAGGTCCCGGTGTAAACCAGCTTACCGCCCGTTGCCATGTCAACCCACAGGTCAATAGTGCCCGAATTGCTCGTGAACAACGCAACCGGCGCGGTCAGCACCGAGCCCGTTGGCTGCCCGGTGGTCGGGTCGGCCAGGATGAGCCCCATCATTACGTTCGTGGATGTCCCCTGGCTCAGGTCCAGGGACACGATGACCCGGTCATTGCCCAGCGGGATGCCGGCGGCATCCTTGACCGTGATTACCACGGGTTCTAACTTAGCCTCGATGGGGTTAGCTGCACTGACGCTCCACGAATAGGTCGTCGGATTGATAGTGATGCTGCCGCTTGGTGGAGCAGATTTGCTGCCGCCGCCACAGCCGGTAAACAGCAATGGAATTACAAGCCAGAGCAACCCCGTACACAGACGTCGCAGCTTCATTTGATATCCGCTCCTGATCCTTCAAACGCCGATGTTTCTAGTTGTTGTCTTCCCGGTCCGGAACGTCCGGCATGGTCGATGACTACGGGTCCGGTGTCGTACACATCTGTGATAGACATATAGCCCAGAAATTCCGCTTCCGTCCTGATTCACGACAAGCGGTTTCTGGCGCGGAGCACCGTCTTCATAACAGATCTCAGATTAATCGAATAACCCTTTGAAAAATTACTCTAGTTGATGGCGGGACGGATGGCAAGGTGGCGCGAAAACTGCACGCAGCGGTCAGTCGCCCACTACATGGTGTTCGGGCGGCGGGTCTGACAGCAGCGTTTCCACTTCGCGCAGGTTCGCGCGGTGCATGGGCTTGCCATCGACCGGACTCAGTGGCGTTTCGCGTCCGCCCTCGGGCGTGAAGACCACCAGCTCCACGGGAGCCGAATCGGCCAGAAACCGGAATGCCGGACGGTATTCACTGCGATCCCCGCCGAAACGGATGCGCCGGCTTGCCGCTTCATGCGGAATGCGGTGCTCCTGGAGCAGAAACGCGATTTCCTCCGGGGTGTCCGAGCTCACATGCAGCTGGATCTCGGAGAAAGGCGTCACATTACCGCTCAGGACAGGTCCGACAAGGCGCGGCTCGTAGGCGGAAAAAAACCGCATGGCTTCGGCGGCAATCCGGCGCAGTTCCTTCCGGGCGGTGGCGACGCGGTCGGCATGGAACAGGTGCAGATACGCATTGAGTGCCGTGTCCACCTCATGGTTGGAGGGCAGGTGGCGGGTTTCCGGCTGGTTGAGGCGGACGGCCGCCTTGCGCTTGGCCGCATGAAAGTCGGTGACGCCCTCCTCGGCCATGATGCGCGCTGCCTCGGTGCAGATATGCTGACGCAGCTGCTCTCCGCTGCGCGCACCGGTTCTGTCCGTCGCGTTTCCGGTCTGACCACGGCGGCGCACGCGTCGCCCGCCCGTGCCCGGTCTGTGATGCATCAGAATAGACCCTGGCGGACGCTTTCAGGCCGCGTTCCGCCCGGAGCGGGGGCATCCAGACGGACTCCCGCCTTGGGAACCGTCCCCTGGATGAAGTATTCCTGCATGGCCTTGGGATCGGTGGGACTGGCCAGCAGTCCGGTATCCCGGTTGATCATTGCCGTGACGATGCCCGGCGGCGGAACGGGAGGCCGCGGCGGGTAACCGGCGAGGGCAGTGCGCATATAGTCGGTCCAGATGGGCAGCGCCGCCGTGGCACCCACTTCGCCGTGACCAAGCGGTGCCGGCTGATCGAAGCCGACCCATACCGTGGTCACGACATGGGAGTCAAATCCGGAAAACCAGGCATCCTTCTGGTCATTGGTGGTGCCAGTTTTTCCGGCAAGGTCATCGCGGTGCAGCACGAGAGCTCCCTGCCCGGTGCCGGAAGTGATCACGCTGTGCATCATGCTTCTCATGATGAACGCGTCATCGGCGCTGATCACGCGGGTGGCCGGGATCACGGGAAGGGGTGCGGTCGCCTGGGTGCCGCTCGCCGGCATGCCACCCACGGCCGGCTGGCCCGGACCGGCCGCAGGCTGTGGCGCAGGACAGGCCGCAGTCCCCTGACCGCTTCCGCCGGCTGTCGCAACGGCATCGCTCTGTGCTTTGCAGACGACGGGGGGGTTGGCCTGTTCCAGGACATGGTGGTTCTCGTCCTCGATGCGCAGGATGAAGTGCGGCTGGATGCGGTAGCCGCCATTGGCGAATACGGCATAGGCACTCACCATCTGCATCGGTGTGACGGAGGCAGAGCCGAGCACGAGTGACAGACTGTCGGGCAGCGTCGCCGGGTCAAAGCCGAAACGGCCCAGATACTGGACGGCGTACTGGGGGGTGATGGCGCGCAGCAATCTGATGGACACGAGGTTGAGCGACAGCGCCAGTGCCTTGCGCAGGCGCGTCGGGCCGACGAAATTGCGCTCATAGTTCTCGGGTCTCCAGGCCGCGCCTTCATCGGCATCCGGGACGACGATCGGCGCGCCGCTGAGCGTGCTGGCTGCGGTAAATCCCTTGTCGAGCGCGGCACAGTAGATGAATGGCTTGAAGCTCGATCCGGGCTGGCGTTCCGCCTGGGTCACCCGGTTGAAACTGCTCTGATAGAAGTCGAACCCTCCCGCCAGCGCAAGAATCGCCCCGTTATCGGGATCAACGGAAACCAGGGCGCCGGACACGCTCGGAACCTGGGCCAGGCGCCAGCCACCGCCACGCAGCGGCTGGAGGTAGATGACGTCTCCAACGTGCACAACATCCCCGGCATCCTGGGGCGGCGGCCCCTGTGTGTTGACGCTGATGTAGCGGCGGGCCCACGACAGGCCGTTCCACTGCAGCGTGATATTCTGGCCATCCTGCGTGTATGCGCCGGCGGTCTGGTTGCCGACCCGTGTCACGATCGCCGGCATGAGCGGACCCACGACCGGGTAGTCCCTGAGCATCAGGTCGAGCTGCCTGGAATCGATGCCGGGCGCGATGCTGACATGGCCGGCCGGACCTCGGTAGCCATGGCGACGGTCATAGGCCAGCAGCCCCTGCTGCAGGGCGCGGGTTGCGGCTTCTTGGTCCCGGGCGTGCAGGGTCGTATAGACGTTGTATCCCTTGGCGTAGCTGTTTGCCGAGTAGTGCTGGTACATGTACTGGCGCACCATTTCGGCCACGTAGGCTGCCTGCACGCGATAGCCCTTCGACTGTGGTGCCGTGGGCAGCGGGCTTGCCATGGCGGAGTCATAATCAGCGCGGTTGATGAATCCAAGCTTGCGCATGCGCCCGAGCACGTAGGCACGGCGCATGCGCGCGTTGCTCTGGCTGTAGAACGGGTTGTCGACCGAGGGGGCCTGCGGCAGACCGGCGAGCATCGCTGCTTCCGGCAGCGTCAGCTGGTCGAGCTTCTTGCCGAAGTAGACCTGTGCTGCTGCACCAAACCCGTAGGCATGGTTTCCAAGGTAGATCTTGTTGACATACAGATCGAGGATCTCGTCCTTCGTGTATTCGCGTTCGATCTCCAGGGCGAGCAGCATTTCCTTGAGCTTGCGGGTATAGGTCTTTTTCGGGCTAAGGAAGTAATTGCGTGCGACCTGCATGGTGATCGTGCTGGCGCCCTCGATGCGGCGACCCGAGCGCAGGTCGGCCCAGGCTGCCCGTACGATGCCCTCGAAATCGATGCCTTCGTGGTAGTAGAACGACTCGTCCTCGGCGGCCAGCAGGGCGTGGATGAGGACCGGGGGAATCTGGGTGAATTTGACGGGAATCCGCTTTTCCGCGCCGAACTCGGCAATCAGCTTTCCGCCTGCCGTGAAGACGCGCATCGGTACCCGGAGCTGTTCCTTGCCGAGCCCCTTTACGGAAGGCAGGGTCGGTGTCAGCACGAGGGCGATCAGGGCGAGCATGAGCACGCCTGCCGCAAACATCCCGCTCAGTGCAATCAGTGCCAGCTGCCAAGGCCTGTCGGGATGATGTGCGGTCTGTCTAAGCCGAGCGAAAGGACTTCTGGGGCTATTCATCGCGTGCTAATACTTCTTACTGCTTCCAATCTGGTCTATACAGTGTAAACAGTCTAAAAAGAAGAAGCATGGGCTCCAGTATAGAACGACCGGCCGCCGCGCCCAACAGATATTTGTCATTTCCGTGCGCCATCGTCTATATTTGGGGGTATGATTTAAACCAAAATTGCATCTGTTAACCCTAACCTACTGGAAAAAGAGAGAAAAAATTGGCCTCGCTGGGAAGCCTGCTGGCTAAGAAAAAACCACCCCTGGTCGGGGTGGACATCAGCGCATCGTCCATCAAGGTGCTGGAACTCAGCAAGTCCGGGGACCATCTGCGTGTCGAGCGCTATGCGGTCGAACCCCTGCCCCAGAATGCGGTCGTTGAGCACACCATCACCGAGGTAGACCAGGTCGCGCAGACCATGCTGAAGGCGATCAAGCGTTCGGGAACAAAATGCAAGCATGTTGCCGTCGCTGTTGCCGGGTCTCATGTGATCAGCAAGATCATCAACATGCCGGCCGGCCTGAGCGACCAGGAGCTGCAGGCCCAGCTTGAAATGGAGGCCGATCGCTACATCCCGTATCCCCTGGACGAGGTCAACATGGACTGGGAGGTTCTCGGCTCCTCCGAAAACAGCGCCGACCAGGTGAACGTTCTGGTCGCGGCCTGCCGCAAGGAAATCGTCGACGACTATCTGGCCGTTACGCAGGGCGCGGGCATGACGCCGATTATCATCGATATCGAACCTTATGCGTTGGAGAACGCCTACTCCCTGATCGCCAAACACATGCCCGGTGGCGGTATGGAAAAGACCGTGGCGGTCGTGGACATCGGGGCAACGACCACCAACATCAATGTCATGCATGACAACCGCTCCGTGTATACACGCGATCATACCTTCGGTGGCCGGCAGCTCACCGAGGAAATCCAGCGGCGTTACGGACTTTCCTACGAAGAAGCCGGTCTGGCAAAGAAGCAGGGCGGGCTTCCGGACAACTACCAGACCGACGTGCTGCGCCCGTTCATGGAAGCCATGTGCCAGGAAGTGCTGCGCGCACTGCAGTTTTTCTATTCATCCAGTCCGTACAACAGTGTCGACCAGGTGCTGCTGGCCGGTGGCTGTGCCCAGATTGCCGGCATCGACGAACTGGTTGCAGCGCGCATCAGCGTGCCTACCGCGATCGCAAACCCGTTTGTCAGCATGTCACTTTCGTCTCGTGTCAAACCCCAGCTTCTCAGCAATGATGCGCCATCGCTCATGATCAGCTGCGGGCTTGCGATGCGGAGTTATGACGCATGACCAGGCTCAATCTACTGCCATGGCGCCAGATGCGGCGCAAGGAGCAGGATCGCCAGCTGCTCAGTGTCGGAATCGGCGCCGCGATCCTGATGCTGCTGATCCTGTTCTACGTTTACGTCAATGTGAACAGCCGTATCCACGAGCAGAATCTGCGCAACCAGTATCTCACCACCCAGATCAACAAGCTGGATGCCCAGATCCGTGCCATCAGACAGCTCAAGAAGGAGCGCCAGGCGCTGGTTGCGCGCATGCAGGTGATCCAGCAGCTCGAGGCCGACCGCACCCAGATCGTGCATGTCTTTGACAGCCTGGCGCGGCGGCTGCCCGCGGGCATCTATCTCACGCGCCTCGTCCAGAGGGGTGCGCTGATCTCCCTCAGCGGTGTCGCACAGTCGAACGCACGTGTCTCGGCGCTCATGCGCAGTCTTGATGCATCCAACTGGTTTGCCAAACCTGACCTGGATGTCATCAACGTCTCGGCCAAGGGAAATGTGCGCGTGAGCAATTTCAAGCTGCACGTGACCGAAACCAACAAGGCCGCCAAGAAGAAAAAAGGGTCGAAATCATGACGCTCGACGACCTCAAGAACATAGACATCAACAACATCGGATCCTGGCCGTATGCGGTCAAGATTGCCGGTATCGGGATCGTGTGTGCGCTGATTCTGGCCGCGGGCTACTATTTCGTCATTTCCGACCAGATTACCGTACTCCGTCAGGCACAGAAGCAGGAACAGATGCTCAAGCAGACGTTCCTGGAGAAAAAGGCCCTGGCCATCAATCTGCCTGCGTACAAGGAGCAGATGGTGGAGATGAAGCAGGCATTCGGGACCCTGCTGCGCCAGCTTCCCAACAAGACGGAAGTTCCCAATCTCCTTGTCGACATCACGCAGGCTGGCCTCGGACGCGGCCTGCAGTTTGTGCTGTTCAAGCCGGACGCGGAGAAGCCCCTGGACTTTTATGCCGAGCTGCCGGTCAACATAGAGGTGACCGGGACGTACCACGAAATGGGTGAGTTCGTCAGCGATCTGGCCGCACTGCCGCGCATTGTCACGCTGAGCAACATCGCCATTTCCAGCAAGCCGGGGACGGACCATCTGACGATGACCACACTGGCGAAGACCTACCGCTATCTGGAGCCCGACGAGGTCGCCCGCCGGACTTCCAGGAAGCCACCATTCCGCCCCGGGATCCGGAAATGAAACTGCGCAACGTTCTGCTGATCGCTATCTGCGCGGTCACGCTGGCTGGCTGTGGCGGAAGCGGCATGGCTGACCTGCGGAATTTCGTGAAGACCGCCTATGCCCACCGTAAGCCCAAGGTCGAGCCCGTCCCCACGGTGAAGCCGGCACCGAAGTTCGCCTATTCGGCAGCCGACTTGCCGGACCCGTTTTCTCCGGCGAACCTCAAGCCGCTCTCTGTCCGGCAGGGACTGCGTCCAAATCTCAGCCGGCACAAGGGACCGCTCGAACGGTTCCCGCTCGATTCGCTGAAAATGGTGGGAACGATTTCGAGCGGCAAGCAGATCTGGGCCATTGTGATTGCTCCCGACGGGAGCGTGCACCGTGTGCGGGTCGGCACCCACGTCGGCCAGAATTACGGCCTGGTCACCAGAATTACTGAAGGCAAGGTGCGGATTACGGAGCTCATCCAGGGGCCGACGGGCCAATGGGTGCAACGCGAGGCAAACCTCGCTCTGTCAGAATAAATCAACGGTGTGAGCCCATGATGAACAGAACCAGCACAAATCTGCAGGGACCCGGCAGCACAGGATTCACGAATTTTCTCCGGCTGCTGGTCTTTGCCGCTTCACTGTGTCTGGCGGGTGGCGTCCAGGCCGCGGAGATTTCGTCCATCAGCTGGGCTTCGACCAGCCAGTCACCGGTATTGCAGGTGCGGATGACCGGCACATCGTCCTACCAGGTATCGACCCACGATCACGGTGAACGGCTGCGCGTCACCTTTGCCGGTGCCAAGCTTGGCCCGGCAGCCGGCGACCTCGGAGGGCGGGGACCGGTCAAGGGGGTCTACCCTTACCTCGTTCAGAATGGCAGCGCCGTCAATGTCGACGTGCTCATGAATGCGCCCGGCCAGCTCAAGGTGGTGAAAACGGACTTCGGCTACTGGGTCATGGCCGAAGCGCAGGCTGGTTCCACGGCCCCTGTCGCATCGTCCG
>JAJYCY010000018.1:0-16153 GCA_021778035.1 Pseudomonadota bacterium | reverse complement strand
GGCAAGCGCGACAGACAGCGGCAACGTGATCCGCAAGATCAAATATGTGAAGCTTCCGGGAGACCGGATGCAGATCAATCTGCAGATGGCAAAGCCGCCAGCGGTACCCGCTGCCTTCACCATCGACAATCCTCCGAGCATCTCATTCGATTTTGCCAACACCAGCCTGGCCCTGCCGACGGACAGCGTCCAGGTGAACGAAGGCGCGGTTTCGTCCGTCGTCGCAATCCAGGCCGAGCACCGTTCACGGGTGGTGCTGAGCCTCGTCAGGTCGGCGCGTTACACGACCGCCGTATCCGGCAATGACTTCATCGTTACGGTAGCGAATCCGACGGGGACCACGTCTGCGCATGCAACCATGACGCAGTTTGCGCAGCCTGTCGGAACCCGTCGGCACAGCCTTGCCGGCGTCAGCTTCCGCCGCGGTCCGGAGGCTGACGGACGCATCGTTGTCCGGCTGTCGGACAGCGGTGTGGGAATCAACCTGACCCACGAACCCGGGCAGATCACTGTCGATTTCCTCAATACCTACTTGAAGCCATCGCTCCAGCGGCGGCTTGATGTCACGGATTTTGCAACCCCCGTGCGCTATATCGATACTTTCCAGCACGGCCGTGATGTGCGTATGGTCATCCATTCCTCCGGCCACTATGATCATATCGCCTACCAGACGGACAAAACCTTTACAGTCGACATCAAACCGCTGGCCGCGAAGAATGGAACCGCGGAGGAGCATCCCCTGTACACCGGGAAGCGGCTGTCGCTCAATTTCCAGAACATCGACGTGCGCGCAGCGCTGCAGGTGCTGGCGGATTTCACCGGCCTCAATTTTGTCGCCAGCAACAATGTGAAAGGCAGCCTGACCCTGCGCCTGAACAACGTGCCGTGGGACCAGGCGCTGGCGGTCATTCTAAACGCCAAGGGCCTTACGATGACCCGCATGGGCAACATCATCACGGTTGAAACCGAGGCCGAGGCGGCCGCCCAGCAGAAAGTGGAACTGCAGGCAGCGGAGCAGCGGCAGAAACTCGAGCCTCTCGAGACCGTGCTTATCCCCATCAACTACGCCAAGGCTGCGGATATCGCCAAGCTTCTCAAATCCATCAAGGCAGTAAGCCCTGGCGGGCAGCAGGGCTATCCGAGTGCGGGCAATGTCACGTACCAGAAGCTCCAGACCGAATCGAACACGCTGCTGTCTCCGCGTGGCCAGGTCACCGTAGATGATCGCACCAACTCGCTGCTGATCCAGGACATCCCGGACAAGATCCGCCAGGTTCGCAAGCTGATTGCGGAACTTGATAAACCGGTGCGTCAGGTGATGATCGAAACTCGCATTGTCGAAGCCAGCGACAATTTCGCAAAAAACCTTGGCGTACGCCTGGGTGTGCAGAACCAGAGTGCCACCAACGTGGCCTGCGGCACCCTTGAATGCAATGCCCAGCTGCTGACGCCAGGTTCAGCGGTCAACCTCTCCGGCAATGCGCTCAACGTGAACATGGCCGCCGCGGGAATCAATTCAGTAACGCCAGGATCGCTCGCGCTCACATTCATGGGTCTGCCGAACGGGAACCTGCTTGACCTGGAGCTCTCGGCACTGCAGCAGGAAGGCAGAGGCAAGATCATATCGAGCCCGCGCATCATCACGGAAAACGAGAAAAAGGCGCGCATCGAGCAGGGCCAGGAGCGGACCTTCCTTGCGCAGGGCGGCGGGCTGGGAACCCAGTCCTTCCTCACCAAGAACGCCGTTCTGGAGCTTGAGGTGACGCCGCAGATCACGCCCGACAACCGCGTGATCCTGGCGGTGCGGATTACGAAGGACAGCTTCAATTCGGCTTCGCCGCAGGACAGCACAATGAACAAGGAGCGCGTCAACACACAGGTGCTGCTCGATAACGGCGAAACCGTTGTGATTGGTGGTATCTACCAGCAAACCAAGCAGACAACAGTCAGCAAGGTTCCCTTCCTGGGAGATCTGCCGCTCATAGGCTGGGCGTTCAGAAGCAAGGACATGCAGAATAACCGCAGTGAGCTGCTGGTGTTCCTGACGCCACGGATCCTCTCCACAAGGCTCGCCATGCGCTGAGAATTTGTGTCCCGGGCGGCTCATCCGCCCGGGACACCTATTGATTTCTTCGCGCATTGCTGGCATATGCCGGCAATGACCGGTCATGATTCCCATCCCGGAGGCGTCGCGGCAGTGTGCGCACAGCCTCCTGCATCCCGCATCATTCTCGTCGGACCGATGGGTGCCGGAAAGACCACCATCGGGCGCCAGCTTGCGGCGATGCTGGCCATGGATTTCTGCGACTCGGATCAGGAAATCGAATCCCGTACCGGCACCAGCATCCCGATCATCTTCGAAATAGAGGGCGAACAGGGATTCAGGCGGCGCGAGTCCGCAATGATTGCCGAACTCATGGCTCGCCCGAATCTGGTGCTTGCCACGGGCGGCGGAGCGGTCCTGAGCGAAGAGAACCGGCGCGCCCTGCGCGAAGGCGGGGCCGTGGTATATCTGCGGGCCGCAACCGATATCCTGGTCGAACGCACCAGGCGCGACCGCTGCCGGCCACTGCTGCAAACCGGCAATCCGCGTGGCAGAATCGAGGAGCTGATGCGGGTACGGGATCCGCTCTACCGGAGCACCGCCCACGTTATTGTCGATACGGACAGGAGAAGCCCGGCGGCGGTGGCGCGCGACGTGATCGCGAAGCTGAAGCCGGGGGATTGACATGAAGACGCTTGTCGTTGAGCTGGGTGCCCGCAGCTATCCAATATACATTGGCCCAGGCCTGCTTGATCAAAAGCAGCCGCTTGCCAGCCACATAACCGGGCGCCGTGCCGTTATCGTTACCAATGATGTGGTCGCGCCGCTTTACCTCGACCGGGTGAGGGCGTTGCTCGGGCATTTCGAGCCGGTAATTGTCGTGCTGCCGGATGGCGAACAACACAAGACCCTTGGTGACCTTAACCCGGTATTCGATGCATTGCTGACACACCGCTGTGACCGAGGCACGACATTGGTGGCACTCGGCGGAGGCGTCGTCGGTGACATGACAGGTTTTGCGGCGGCCGTCTACCAGCGGGGCGTGCCCTTCATCCAGATACCCACGACGCTGCTGGCACAGGTCGATTCATCGGTTGGCGGCAAGACCGGGGTCAATCATCCGCTCGGCAAGAACATGATCGGTGCTTTTCACCAGCCGCGATGTGTAATCATCGATACCAGCACGCTTGGCTCGCTGCCTGACAGGGAGCTGTCTGCCGGCCTGGCGGAGGTGATCAAATACGGCCTCATCCGTGATACCCGGTTTCTCGCCTGGCTCGAGGAAAATGTAGACAGGCTGCTCGCGCGCGAGCCGCAAGCCCTGGCGTTTGCCATCGAAACCTCGTGTCGCAGCAAGGCGGTAGTGGTGGCGGCTGACGAAACCGAACGCGGCCAGCGGGCTCTGCTCAATCTGGGCCATACGTTTGGCCACGCGATCGAGACCGGGATGGGCTACGGAAGCTGGCTGCACGGGGAAGCGGTTGCCGCCGGCATGGTGGTTGCGGCAGAACTGTCGTGCCGCATTGGCTGGCTGCAGCCGCCGGACGTCGCGCGGGTACGGACGCTGGTAGAGCGCGCGCGGCTGCCGACGCGCATCCCCGCTCAGCTTGGCGCCGGTCAGGTCCTGGAGCTCATGGCGGTGGACAAGAAAGTCGAAGACGGGAAACTGCGCCTGGTGCTGTTGAAGGCCCTCGGTGAGGCGACGGTTACGGCCGATGTGCCGCGGGCGGTGATCATGGAGGTTCTCGAACGCTGCGGTGCCGGCACATGAATCCCGGGCCGATGCTCGCTCCCTACGCGGCGAGCGACGAAACTTCCCGCGGCCGCCAGTACCCCGAGTCGCCCCCTTCCTACCGGTCGGAGTTTCAGCGTGACCGGGACCGCATCGTACACTGCGCGGCGTTCCGGCGCCTGGAGTACAAGACGCAGGTCTTTGTGAATCACGAAGGCGACCTGTTCCGCACGCGCCTGACGCATTCCATGGAAGTTGCGCAGATTGGCCGCTCGATTGCCCGCGCCATGAATCTCAATGAGGATCTTACCGAAGCCATCACGCTGGCCCATGATCTCGGGCATACGCCGTTCGGCCATTCGGGCCAGGACGCGCTGAACGCCTGCATGCGCGAATTCGGCGGCTTCGAGCACAACCTCCAGTCGCTGCGGGTCGTGGATCTCCTGGAGGAAAAATACGCCGGTTTCCCAGGCCTGAATCTGACCTTTGAAACGCGCGAGGGCATCCTCAAGCACTGTTCCGCGAAGACTGCCGCACAGCTCGGGGAGCTCGGGCGGCGGTTTGTTGAGAAGAAACAGCCCGGTCTGGAAGCGCAGGTGGCCAATGTGGCGGACGAAATCGCCTACAACAACCATGACGTCGACGACGGCCTGCGCTCGGGGCTGATCACGATGACGCAGCTGGCGGATCTGGAGCTGTTCGGCGAGCAGTACCGGCAGGTCTCCAGCCAGCACCCGGGCCTCTCCGGGCGTGTCCAGGTCCACGAGATTGTGCGTCGCATGATAAACCGGCTGGTGGTCGATCTGATCGAAAACAGCACGCGATTGCTCACCGAGTCGGCAGTGAGCTCCATTGAGGATGTGCGCGGTGCGGCCGGGCCGCTGATCATGAGCAGCGAATCTGTGCGCCGGCAGAGCCGGGAGCTCAAGCAGTTCCTGCGTGAACATCTCTATGCCCACTACCGCGTACGGCGGATGACCCTCAAGGCGCACAAGGTCATAGAGTCCCTGTTTGCCGCGTTCATGGATGATCCCCGTCTGCTGCCTCCCCAGTACCAGAGCAAAAGCGTGGCCGACGATGGCGCGGCGCCTGTCTCCGTCCGCGCCCGGATCGTCGCCGACTACATCGCCGGAATGACCGACCGCTATGCCATCCAGGAGCACCAGCGCCTGTTCGACCCCGCTGCGCTGACCTGAGCGCCACGGGTTGTAACGTGTCTGCCGGCCCGTCCCCTGACCGTTGAAGGGGGCGGGGGTAACAGGTAGACTTAATCGCTTTTCGCTAGGAATTCTCCGGAAATTGCGCGTTTTTGATGCGTGTAACCGGGAAGTGGCATACCAGAACGGGGTACACAGTGAGTCACGCGGGATTACCTTCTCGGCAGGGCCTGTATGAGCCCGGTCACGAGCATGATGCCTGTGGCGTCGGCTTCATTGCCCATCTCAAAGGGCAGAAGAGCCATGCCATTGTCGGTCAGGGTCTCCAGATCCTCAGGAATCTGAGTCACCGCGGTGCCACCGGGGCCGACCCGCTGGCAGGCGACGGGGCCGGGATTCTCGTCCAGATCCCTGACGCCTTCCTGCGCCGGGAATTCCAGCGCGGCGGCATCTTGCTTCCGGAATCCGGTTCCTACGCTATCGGGATGCTGTTTCTTCCTCGCCAGCAGGCGGCACGCGCTGCCTGCGAGAAAGTGGTCAGGGACATGGTGGCGGCGGAGGGCCTGGTCGTGCTCGGCTGGCGGGATGTCCCGACCAACAACCGGCGTCTGGGTCAGAGCGTCCGCGCCGTCGAGCCGGTCATCAGGCAGGTTGCGGTGGCACGTGGCGAAATTGCCACCGGTGATGCCTTTGAACGCAAGCTTTTTGTCCTGCGCAAGCGCATTGAACATTCGGTCCGCAGCCTGGGCATACAGGAGAGCGCCGGAGCTTTTTACATCCCGTCCTTTTCCAGCCGGACCCTGATATACAAGGGCATGCTGCTCGCGGACCAGGTGGCGGAATACTATCCGGACCTCGATGATCCCGAGCTGGTGACGGCGCTAGCCCTCGTGCACCAGCGTTTTTCGACCAATACCTTCCCCACCTGGGATCTCGCCCATCCATTCCGCATGATTGCCCACAACGGCGAGATCAATACGTTGCGCGGCAATGTGAACTGGATGGCAGCGCGTCGCGCCACCATGTCTTCCGAGCTGCTCGGCAGCGACCTCGCGAAGCTGTGGCCGCTGATTGTGGAGGGACAGTCGGATTCGGCATGCTTTGACAACGCACTCGAGCTGCTGGTGGCCGGGGGTTATTCCCTGGCGCACGCGATGATGCTGCTCGTTCCCGAAGCCTGGGCCGGGAATCCGCTGATGGACGAGAAGCGCCGCGCCTTCTATGAATACCATGCGTCGTTGATGGAACCATGGGACGGACCGGCAGCTGTCGCCTTCACCGATGGCAGGCAGATCGGCGCCACCCTGGACCGCAACGGCCTGCGCCCGGCCCGCTATCTGATCACCGACGATGATCTGGTCGTTATGGCGTCGGAGACAGGGGTGCTGGATATTCCGCAGTCCAGGATCATCAGGAAGTGGCGGTTGCAGCCGGGAAAAATGCTGCTGATAGACCTGGAAGCCGGGCGCATCATCGATGATGCCGAGCTGAAAGCCGCACTGGCTTCCCGGCAACCCTACCGCGAGTGGCTGGACAGGACCCAGCTCGTGCTGGAGAAGCTTGCGCCGGTAGCGGCAGCCGAGCCTGGCCCGGCGGACACGCTTCTCGACCGCCAGCAGGCCTTCGGCTACACGCAGGAGGACATCAAATTCATTCTCGCGCCCATGGCGATCAGCGGCCAGGAACCCATAGGTTCCATGGGCAACGATACGCCGCTCGCGGTGCTGTCCAATCGCCCGAAGCTGCTGTACAGCTACTTCAAGCAGCTGTTCGCGCAGGTTACGAATCCGCCGATTGATCCGATCCGCGAAGAGCTGGTCATGTCGCTCGTGTCGTTCATCGGGCCGCGGCCGAACCTCCTCGGTCTTGATCAGGCCGGCCCAAACCACCGGCTCGAAGTCATGCAGCCGGTCCTCACGGCCGAGGATATGGCGAAGATCCGGCGTATCCGCGAATGCACCGACGGGAGTTTCGATGCCACTACGCTCGGCATGTGCTATCCCGTGGACCACGGTGCTGCCGGCATGGCCGATGCGCTGGATGCGCTGTGTGCCAGTGCCGAGAAGGCGGTCAGGAGCGGCCACAATGTCCTGATCCTGTCCGACCGCGGCATCGACCGGTTGCACGTGGCAGTGCCAGCGCTGCTCGCTACATCGGCGGTACATCACCATCTCATACGCGAAGGTCTCCGTACCCGCGTCGGTCTGGTGGTCGAGACCGGGTCGGCGCGCGAGGTGCATCACTTTGCCATGCTGGCTGGCTACGGGGCCGAGGCCATTCATCCGTATCTTGCGTTTGAAACCGTTGCCGCCATGGGCGAAGTGCTGCCGGCGGACCTCAAGCCCGCGGAGGCCTGCAAGCGTTACATCAAGGCAGTGGACAAGGGATTGCTCAAGGTCATGTCCAAGATGGGCATATCGACTTACCAGTCGTACTGCGGAGCGCAGATTTTCGAGGCGATCGGCCTGAACGCGACCTTCGTCGACCGCTATTTCACCGGCACTTCCGCAAGGATCGGTGGCGCCGGCCTGAACGAGATTGCCGAAGAGGCATTGCGCTGGCACCAGCTGGCCTATGGAGATGCGCCCATCTACCGTGCCACCCTCGATGCCGGCGGCGATTATGCCTACCGGATCCGCGGCGAAGCGCACATGTGGACTCCGCAGAGCATTTCCCGGCTGCAGCACGCGACGCGGACCAACAGCTATGCGACTTACAGGGAGTATGCGCGCCTGATCAACGACCAGGGCGAGCGCCTCATGACGCTGCGCGGGCTGTTCGAGTTCAGGGCGTCGGCGCAGCCCGTGCCTCTTGATGAGGTGGAGCCGGCACGGGAGATCGTCAAACGCTTTGCCACCGGGGCCATGTCGCTGGGTTCGATATCCACCGAAGCCCATACCACGCTGGCGATAGCGATGAACCGAATCGGGGCAAAATCCAACACCGGCGAAGGAGGCGAGGATGCCCGACGCTATGGTGAGGCGAAGGAGGGAGAAACCCTTCGCAGCCGGATTCCCAGTGTCGTCCGTGACCTCCCGCTGCTTTCGGGGGACTCCCTGCGTTCACGGATCAAGCAGGTGGCCGCGGGCCGTTTCGGGGTGACAACCGAATATCTGGTCAGTGCCGACCAGATACAGATCAAGATGGCCCAGGGCGCGAAGCCGGGCGAAGGCGGGCAGCTGCCGGGTCACAAGGTAAGTGAATATATCGCGCAGCTGCGCTTCTCGGTGCCCGGCGTAGGGCTCATTTCTCCCCCGCCCCACCACGACATCTACTCCATCGAGGATCTGGCGCAGCTGATCCATGACCTGAAGAATGTCAATCCGCGCGCCTCCATCAGCGTCAAGCTGGTGTCCGAGGTCGGTGTGGGAACGGTTGCCGCCGGTGTGTCCAAGGCTCATGCGGACCATGTGACCATATCCGGCCACGATGGAGGCACCGGCGCAAGCCCGCTCTCGTCCGTCATGTACGCGGGCGGCCCCTGGGAGATCGGACTGGCCGAAACCCAGCAGACCCTGGTGCTGAACGGTCTGCGCGGACGCATCGCCGTGCAGGTGGACGGCCAGATGAAGACGGGACGGGACGTTGTCGTTGGTGCGCTGCTCGGTGCTGACGAGTTCGGGTTTGCCACCGCACCGCTTGTCGTGGAAGGTTGCATCATGATGCGCAAGTGCCACCTGAACACCTGTCCGGTCGGCGTGGCAACGCAGGATCCGGTGCTGCGCCGCCGGTTTACCGGCCAGCCCGAACATGTGGTCAACTATTTCTTCTTCGTCGCCGAGGAAGTGCGCGAATACATGGCACAAATGGGATTCCGCACCTTCAGCGAGATGATCGGCCGCAGCGACATGCTCGACATGCGTACCGGAATTTCGCACTGGAAGGCCAGGGGAGTCGACCTTTCGGCCATTCTGCACCGGCCCGCTGCGGCTCCTGGTACGGCCATCAACCATCAGGAATCTCAGGAACACGGTCTGCAGCGCGCGCTCGATCATGAGCTCATCCGCAGGGCACGGCCAGCGCTGGAGTCGCGCACGCCGGTCGAGATCGACCTGCCGGTGCGGAACATAAACCGTACCGTCGGCGCGATGCTTTCGGGGGAGGTGGCGAAACGTTTCGGCCACGCCGGGCTGCCCGACGACACGATCCTCATACGGGCACGCGGCACCGCCGGGCAGAGCTTTGGCGCGTGGCTCGCGCGCGGCATCACGCTGGAGCTGAATGGTGATGCCAACGATTATGCCGGCAAGGGCCTGTCCGGTGGACGTCTGGTTGTCCGCCCGCCCGCGGACAGCCGCATTGCCGCCGAGGACAACATCATTGTCGGAAATACCGTGTTGTACGGTGCGATCGATGGCGAGGCCTATTTCCGCGGCATTGCCGGCGAACGCTTCGCCGTGCGCAATTCCGGTGCCGTAGCCGTCGTGGAAGGAGTAGGAGACCACGGCTGCGAGTACATGACCGGCGGAACCGTCGTGGTGCTGGGCGTGGCCGGACGCAATTTCGCGGCCGGGATGAGCGGCGGCATCGCGTTCGTGCTCGACGAGGCGGGGGATTTCACCAAGCGCTGCAATCTGTCCATGGTCGAACTGGAACCGGTCCCGGAAGAGGACAGGTCGGCCGGGGAGAGCGAGTCGCAGGGTGGACAGCTCGAGACCCATGGCATCGTCAATATCAACCATCTGGAGCACAGCGATACTGCGATCCTGCGTTGTCTGATCGAGAATCACCTGCGCTACACCGACAGTCCGCGGGCCCGGAAGATCCTGGACAGCTTCGATGTCTGGCTTCCGAAATTTGTGAAGGTGATGCCGGTCGAGTACCGGCGGGCGCTGGTCGAAATGGCTGCCACACAGTCCCGTCCGCAAGGGTCCGAAGGTCTGGTGAAGCATGGGTAAGCCGACAGGGTTTCTCGAGTTCAGCCGGCAGGAGCCTGCGAATCTCTCCGTCAAGGAGCGCATCCGGTTCTACCGCGAGTTCACCGTGCCTCTGGTCGGAGAAGAGGTTTCACGGCAGGGGGCGCGCTGCATGGACTGCGGAATTCCCTTCTGCCAGACCGGATGCCCCGTGAACAACATCATTCCGGACTGGAACGACCTGGTCTACCGGGGGCGCTGGAAGGACGCGCTCGCGGTGCTGCATTCGACCAACAATTTTCCGGAAATTACCGGCCGGATCTGCCCGGCCCCGTGCGAAGAGGCCTGCACGCTGAATATCAACAGCGAGCCGGTCACCATCAAGAACATCGAACATTCGATCATTGACCGTGGCTGGCAGGAGGGCTGGGTGCAGCCGCAGCGTCCGGCGCATTCCACTGGCCGGCGCGTGGCGATCGTCGGATCGGGTCCAGCCGGTCTGGCGTGCGCCCAGCAGCTTGCCCGCGCCGGACATGCGGTAACCGTGTTCGAGAAGAACGACCGGCCGGGAGGCCTGCTGCGCTACGGAATACCGGACTTCAAGCTTGAAAAACACCACATCGACCGGCGCATCGAGCAGATGGTTGCCGAAGGTGTGGAGTTCCGGCTCAACCAGCATGTTGGCGCAGACGTTCCAGGCCGGACGCTGCTTGATGCCCACGATGCCGTGGTCGTGGCGGGTGGCTCCGAGCATCCCCGTGATCTGCGGGCGCCGGGGCGGGAGCTTGCCGGTGTCCATTTCGCCATGGAATTCCTGCCGCAACAGAACCGGCGCGTTGCCGGGGATGCGGTGCCCGAGGAAACGGCGATTTCTGCCGCCGGCAGGAACGTCGTGGTCATCGGCGGCGGCGATACCGGTTCAGACTGTGTCGGCACATCGATCAGGCAGGGTGCCCGGTCTGTCACGCAGATCGAACTTCTGCCACGGCCCCCGGACAAGGTCGACAGTCTTGTCACCTGGCCGGACTGGCCGCTCAGGCTGCGCACCTCGACATCCCAGCAGGAGGGCGTGGTGCGTGAGTGGGGCGTGTCGACCCAGGCGTTTCTCGGCAGCGATGGCCGGGTGAGCGGCCTGCGGGCAGCGCGCGTCACCTGGCGCAGTGATGGCACTGGATCTCCCACTGTGCACGAGGTGCCAGGCAGCGAATTCGAGCTCAAGGCCGAACTGGTGCTGCTGGCCCTGGGATACCTGCATCCGGTGCAGGAGGGACTGCTCAGGGAGCTGGGTGTCGCGCTGGACGGGCGAGGCAATGTGGCGGCAACGGATGCTGCGTACCGGACCTCGGTGGACAAGGTATTCGCTGCGGGGGACATGCGCCGCGGGCAGTCGCTGGTGGTATGGGCCATACGCGAAGGAAGGCAGGCGGCGCGCGCGGTAGATGAGTTCCTGATGGGCAGCTCGAACCTCCCACGCTGAGTCGCGTGCCCGGAGCCATGGACATGAATGTATCGCCGGCTGACGGCCGGATTCCGTCCGGGAGTGACCGTCTGCTGCGCGCCCTGCTGCGCCAGCCGGTCGACATGACCCCGGTGTGGGCGATGCGGCAGGCGGGACGCTATCTTCCTGAATACCGGGAGGTGCGGGAGCGCGCCGGTTCGTTCATGCGGCTGTGCACGACACCGGAACTGGCCTGCGAGGTGACCCTGCAGCCGCTGCGCCGGTTCCACCTCGACGCTGCGATCCTGTTTTCGGACATTCTCACGGTTCCCGACGCCATGGGGCTCGGGCTGCGGATGAGCGAGAAAGAAGGACCGCAGTTCGAGCGCCCCCTGCGTACCGCCGCCGATGTGGCCAGGCTCGGCGTGCCCGATCCGGAAGACAGCCTGCGCTACGTGCTGGACGCGGTGCGGCTGATTCGGCGGGAGCTCGCCGGACGTACCCCGTTAATCGGTTTTGCCGGTTCGCCCTGGACGCTCGCGACCTACATGGTCGAAGGAGGATCCAGCAAGGAATTCGGGCGCATCAAGGGAATGATGTATGCGGATCCCGCCACGCTGCACCGGCTGCTCGACGTCAATACGCGCGCGGTGACAGCCTATCTTGGTGCCCAGATCGAGGCCGGAGCCCAGGCGATCATGCTGTTTGACACCTGGGGCGGAGTGCTCACGCCCCGCGATTACCGCGGGTTTTCCCTGCACTACATGCGTCAGGTGGTGGCCGGGCTGAAACGCGAGGCCGGCGGCCGGCGGGTGCCGGTGATCCTGTTTACCAAGGGCGGTGGTGCGTGGCTTGAGGAGCTGGCTGCCAGCGGCTGCGATGCCGTGGGGGTGGACTGGACGACGGACCTGTCAGACGCGCGCCGGCGTGTCGGCGGCCAGGTTGCCCTGCAGGGAAACATGGACCCGTCCGTCCTGCATGCGCCGCCCGGACGCATCCGGCAGGAAGTCCAGACCATTCTCGACAGCTATGGCCCCGGAGCGGGCCACGTGTTCAATCTCGGTCATGGCGTGCACCAGCACACCGATCCTGGGCATCTTGCCGTGATGGTCGACGCGGTGCATGAGCTGAGCGCGCGCATCCACGTGACCGGTGATGGCAAGGCCGGCGCCCGCGACGCCTGAGGCGCGCGCCGCGGCAGCCGGATCAGGCTGTGGCTTCGCTCAGCAGCGAGGCGATCATCCGTTCAGCCTGGGTCAGGTAGCCGATGCCGAACAGGTTGAGATGGTTCAGGATATGGTAGAGGTTGTAGAGGTCCCTGCGCATCCGGTACCCCTCGTCGAGCGGCAGTATCTCGCCGTAGGCTTCATAAAAAGACCGCGGAAATCCTCCGAAGAGCTCGGTCATGGCCAGATCGGTTTCCCGGTCCCCGAAATACACGGCCGGATCGAAGATGACCGGCCTGCCAAGGGTGTCGGCAGCGTGGTTTCCGCCCCACAGGTCTCCGTGCAGGAGGGACGGAGGCGGCCGATGGCCGCGGAGCAGCGCCGGCAGGACGCCAAGCAGGCGTTCGCCGTGTTGCTGCAGAGCACCGCGGTAGCCATTGCGGGCGGCAAACTCGAGCTGGTATCCAAGGCGCCTCGTACCCCAGAATTCGGTCCAGTCCGGTGAAGGCTCGTTGACCTGGGGCGTAGACCCGATCGTATTGTTCCGGTGCCATCCATGCTCCTTCCCCTGTACCTGGTGAAGCCGCGCGAGGCCGCGACCGAGCTCCGCTCCGGTACTGGCAACCGCAGCACCGAGTTCCAGGTATTCAAGGACCAGGAAAGCATGGCCACCGGCGGTGCCGGTGCAGACGGGTTGGGGGACGCGGATTGCGTCAGCATGCGCCAGTTCCCGCAGTCCTGCGGCTTCGGCCTCAAACATCGCGAGCCGGCCAGGCTCGTTCAGCTTGAGAAAATAGCGCGCTCCCTGGCCTTCGAGGATCGCCGCACTGCTGATGCATCCGCCTCCGACGGCCGTTCTTCCCGCCGGCAGGAACCGCCTGCCGGTAGCCCGCGTGATTTCTGCCGCTATTTCCGAGATGAGGGTCGACATCGTACTGATCCGGTCCGGGCTCTTTCACGCTGCCCGCTATGACAGTATCACCTCTGTGATGAGGGCGGAATGCGGTGCCTGGCGGGTCCGGATGCAGCGGATATGGAACGCGCGGATCCCCCGGCCCCAGGGGTGCTGCGCGTTCCGGGTCAGGGCGGCCGGGTTGTCTTGGCGGGAAGGGCAGGACGCGGATTATCAGCCGCCGGACACCAGAAATCCTGCGGTCCGTCAAGCAGTTATTCACATACCGGCGACGGGCCCGGTTGCGCCAGCGACGTCGGGTTCCAGCGCAGATTTTCTGGAATATTTTTTCTATCACATTGTTTTTACATATGATTTTTTAGCCTAAATTTTAGGCATCGTTCCTTTCCTGGCTGGAATATTTTCCAGATTGCCGAAGCGGACCATCAATCATCAACAGGGTTATCCACAGATCGTCCAGGGGTGGATAGAGATGTTTCTGCACAACCATTTAGCTCCGGTTCTGAAAGTCATCAATGGCTGTGGATCGATCGATGTTTCACGGCGAGAGCCTGGCCGGGGGTGTGATAGAGTGCCGCGATGTCTCCGGCAAAGCGTATCGTCCAGGTTGCCGTCCCCTCCCCTCTGGCCCAGACTTTCGATTATCTGCTGCCCCGACAGGGCATTTCACCGGTCATCGGTGTCCGCGTGCGCGTGCCGTTCGGGAAACGGTCGGTCGTGGGCATCGTGACCGGCCTGGCCGCAGACAGCGCACTGCCGGCGGCGCGCCTCAGAACGGTGCAGCAGGTGCTTGACGCAGACCCCCTGTTTCCTCCAGACCTTCTCGAGCTGCTTCTGTGGGCTTCGGATTACTATCACCACCCGGTCGGCGAAGTGCTCAGCACCGCCCTGCCGCTGGTTCTGAGGCGTGGGCGGCCCGCTATCCCGTCCGGTGGTGCAGAAGGCTGGGTGATTACCGGCGCCGGGCGCAGCCGGCTCGCCACCCACCCACCGCTGCGCGGAATCCCCGCCGCTCTTCTCAGCACCCTCGCTGGCCATGAAGGGATCGCTGGCCCGTCCGTTTTCGAGGCCCTGTCGGACCGCTGGCGCCCTGCCCTGAGGTCGCTGGTGTCGCGCGGATGGGTCAGCGGATTGCCGCGGGACTGTCTGGTGCAGCCGGAGCCCGGTCCCGCGGCTCCGCCGGTTCTCGGTGCCGCCCAGGAGGCGGCGGTGGTCGCCATGACCCGGGCCGCACCCGGTTTCCACTGCTACCTTCTGCACGGGGTGACCGGCAGCGGCAAGACTGAAGTCTATCTGCGCATCGTTTCGCAGGCGCTCGCGGCCGGAGGGCAGGTGCTGGTGCTGGTGCCGGAAATCGGATTGACCCCGCAGCTCGTGGAGCGTTTTCGCCAGCGCTGCGCGGGCGCGATCGCCGTGATCCATTCGGCTCTAAGCGAGACGGAGCGCCTGTGCGCCTGGCTCAGGGCCAGGGATGGTACCGCACGGGTTGTACTGGGCACGCGCTCAGCGGTGTTTGCGCCGATGAAGGCACTCCGGCTCATAGTTGTTGACGAGGAACATGACGCCTCCTACAAGCAGCAGGACGGGTTCCGCTATTCGGCGCGGGATGTGGCCATCCGGCGCAGCCAGCACGGAAAAATACCGGTCGTGCTGGGCTCCGCAACGCCCTCCCTGGAAAGCCTCCACAATGCGCGCCAGGGACGCTACACCCTGCTGCAGCTGCCGGAACGTGCCGGTGGCGCACAGCTGCCGCCGGTGCGGCTGCTCGACCTGCGCCGGCTTGCGCGCGCCGATGGTCTTGCGCCACCCCTTGTCGCGGCCGTAAACGAAAGACTGAAGCGGCGTGAACAGAGCCTGCTGTTTATCAATCGCCGCGGCTTTGCGCCGGTACTGATGTGTCATGACTGTGGCTGGATTGCGCCGTGTCCACGCTGCGATGCCCGCATGACCCTGCACAAGGCTGATGGTGTGCTGCGCTGTCACCATTGCGGCAGTGCGGCGAGCACGCCGTCGGCCTGTCCGGTGTGCCAGGGGCAGAGCCTGCGAGGTCTGGGTGAAGGAACGGAGCGGGTGGAAGCCGCGCTTGCCCGTGTTTTTCCCGGGGCCTGCATCGAGCGGATCGACCGCGACAGTACACGCCGCAAGGGTGCGCTCGAGGAGAAGCTCGGACGGGTGCGTGCCGGAGACGCGGACATTCTGGTGGGCACCCAGATGCTCGCGAAAGGTCATGACTTCCCGAATCTCACGCTGGTCGGTGTCCTCAACGCCGATCAGGGGCTATACGGACAGGATTTCCGGTCCGCAGAACAGATGTTCCAGCGCATCATGCAGGTTGCCGGACGCGCCGGACGGGCAGGCAAGCCCGGTGAAGTGCTGATCCAGACCTTCCATCCTGAACATCCGCTGTTTCTCGCCCTGGGCCGCCACGACTATTCCGGTTTTGCGGACTTCGCGCTGCAGGAGCGCCAGGAGGCGCAGTTTCCGCCATATTGCCATCTTGCCCTGCTGCGCGCGGAGTCGCCTCGCCGCGGCAGCGCGCTGGCGTTCCTGGCGCAGGCGCGGGCGGCAGCCGATACGCTGGGACCCGTCGCCGGGGTTACGGTCATGGATCCGGTGCCATCACCCATGGAGCGCCGCCTGGGGCGCTACCGCGCGCAGCTGCTTGTCCAGGCCAGCCGGCGGCCGGCACTGCACCGTTTTCTCGGTCTCTGGCTGCCGTGCATCACCGCAGCTTCGCTGGCGCGCAGGGTGCGCTGGGCGCTGGACGTCGACCCGCTGGACATGTCCTGACCGCCTGTTTGCTTCCGGTCACCGCAAGGCATCCCGGCCCGGGCAGCGCCGCAATCG
>JAJYCY010000017.1 GCA_021778035.1 Pseudomonadota bacterium | reverse complement strand
GCACGCGCCTCGGGCTCAGCAGGCCGGCGGCCACCGACAGCGCAAGGGCGCTGCCTGCAAGGCTGCTCTTCAGGAAGGATCTGCGGTCAAGAGTTGTCACGGGAGTCTCCTGGGAATACGGGGTGAATTTCTGCCGCAGCGCCTCCCGGATTCAAGGCCGGGATCCAGCCGCTGCTGCGCAGGAATGAGACGCGAGAGTGTCGCGGTTTATTCCGGTGCCTGTCCGCCGCTTTGCAGCCGCGCGGCGCGGCGTTCACCCAGCAGGATCATATAGAAAAGCGGAGTCCACAGCAGACAGCCAGCCATGCCGGCCGCCGTCCCGCCCGCCAGTGCCAGTGCCAGGGGCCGCAGCATGGCGAAAGCAGACCCCCCGGCCACGCCCAGCAGGATTGCACCGACCAGCACTGGTACGCCGATCTGCACCACAACCGGGGCGGCCCGCAGGGCCGACGCCGCAAGCAGTGCGCCACGGTATGGTCCGGCCGGCCGGCAGCTGTCCAGGACATCCACTGCAAGAGACGTCAGCCCTGCCGATGTCGCCACCCCGATGACCAGTCCGATCCACCCCGGCGCAGACAGCGTATGCTCGCCGACTGCAAGCGCCGCTAGCGCACCGGCAACCGGCACCAAGGCGCCCAGCAGGATGATGAGCGGACGGCGCCATCCACGATGACGCCAGGCCAGCGCAGCCAGCAGTGCCAGCAGCGCGCCCAGACCGCAAGCAGCCATCTCATGTGCGACTTCTCCGGTTACAGCAGCAACCCCGCCCAGAGACAGCCGGTAGCCTGGAGGCAGGCTGAGTGCAGCGATGCGCTGCCGCAGCGCATCCACCGTTCCGTCCGCTGACCCCTGCGCGGTCAGCACCCCGGTCACGGTCACAACCGGCTGCCCGTGATCGCGCAGATATTCTGCCGGCCCGCTCACGCGTGCGATGGTGGCGACATCACCCAGATGCACCGCCCGCCGTGTCCGGGTTTCGCCCCGGAGCAGCAAGGCGGGCAGCGCCGCAAACCGCCCGGCGGATGCCGGGAGCACCACGCGTATGGCGTGCCGGTGCTCTCCTTCGAGAAGCGTGCCGGCCACCACACCGCCGCGCGCGATACGCAGCGCACGCATCGCCTGCATTTCGTCAACACCGTGTTCCGCGGCAAGCACCGGGTCCAGGTGCAGAGCAAGACCGGCGGTGGTCCGCGCTGATGACAGCCGCACGTCGCGCAGCTGCGGGAAGGCACTCAGGATTTCCGCAACGCGGGCACCGACGCCGTCGGGTGCAGGTCCGGCGGGGCCAGTCACCTCGACAGCAGCGAGTCCTTCCATGGCTCCGAGCACCGGGGTGCTCCGACGGCTGGAACGGACTCCGGGGAATGCGGCGGCCACGGCCCGGATCCGGAGATGCTGCAGCCCGGTAGCCCGGACCGAGCGTTCGAACGACTGCACCCACTGTTCCGCCTCCGCCGCTCCCGGGTGGCCGGCAAAAACGACGTGCAGGCGCAGCCGGCCTGCCGGGGCAGCATCCATGATGGAGGTCACCCGTGCCACTCCGCCCAGTGAACGGGCGATTCCGAGAATGTGCGGCACCTGGGCCTTGAGGTTGCGGGCGCCGGCGGTGCCGACGGCGCGGATGCGCACCAGCACCTCGCCGGTCCCGGGCGGCGGAAAGAACTCCATCCCGCGCAACGCGAGCGCAGCCACGGCCGCCAGAATACCAGCCGTCGCAACCCATGCAGCGGCAGCACGCGCGGGTTTCCCGGTGCCGCTCACCACCCATCGGCGGTAGCACCCCCCCGCCAGCCGGCATCCGCCCGCCGCATTGGTCCGCCGCACACCCCCTCCGGGCACGGTACCGGCCACCGCAACAGCAAGGATGAAAGACAGACAGAGAGCCGAGAGCACCACAACGACAAAATCGCGGAACAGCAGACGCAGCGGGCCGGGCACTGCCAGCAGCGCGAGCAGGACAATGGCCACCGGCAGGACCGCATACAGCGCCCTGGTGATGGCGGGTCGCTCCGCCAGCGGCGCGTAGGCGCACAGCGAAAGTGGAGCCGCCAGGCACAGGCCGGAAGCGACGATCAGTCCACTCAGGTCCATTGCATTGAGTGAACTGCCAGTCACGGCCAGGACCGCGCCCGTACCGAACAGCGCGGCAAGTCCGGCCACAGGCTGCAGTGCGACATCACGCGCGCTTCCGGCCGTGCGGACCACCAGCGCCACCGCCAGCACCAGGCTCACGACAGCCATCACCGCGAACCGGTGCAGCAGATCCGACAGATACCGTGCCAGAACCGAATGCACCTGCAGTTGCACGCCTGCCGGCAGCAGTCCGTTTGCCCGCAACCAGTCCGCATGCGCCCTGATGGCAGCGGCCGCTGCCAGTGGATCCCGGTTGCGGGCACGCCGCAGCACCAGGCGGATCGCCGGGCGGCCATCGAGGCGCACCTCCGCGCCCGGCCGGCTTACCTGCCGCACGACGGCAACCTGGGACAGCGCCAGTATGTTCCCGTTCGGCAACCTCACCGGCAGAGCCGCGACGGCCGCGGGTCCGGAGTGCGCCGCTGCGGCGAAATAGCCCGAATGCTGCTGTCTCTGCGCGATACGTACCGCTTCAGCCACATCACCCGGTGCAAGACCGAGCCGCGCAAGCCGCCCCTGTCGGGGCACCACGCGTATCTCCCGAACCGGACCGCCCTCGATCCTGCCGCCGGCAATGCCGCCGATGCCCAGGAACTGCGGCAGCAGCGTGTCCTCGGTCCAGATACGCAGCGCTGGCAACGACTGATCCTTGCCGGTCACCATGATATCGCCCGCAATCCGGTCTGGCGCAGCAAGCCTGGTCAGCTCGGGATGCATGGCGGACGCCGGCAGCGCCAGATTGCCCGCCAGCAGCGCGCCCAGCTGCGGCATGGCGCGGTCCAGCCGGGAATCACTCCTGAAAACCAGGGTGACCACCGTTTCACCCTCCGTGCTCCGGCTGCGCAAATCACGCAGACCATGAATCCGTGCGAGATCGTCAAGCAGGGGACGGGCGATGCGCCGATCCATGGCCGAGGCGGCGAATCCCGGATCCCGGACCGACACCTGCACCGCGGGATAGCGCAGGAACGAGGGCAGGCCGGCATGGAGATGGACAAACGCAATCATCCCGACCAGCGCAGTCGCCACCAGCAGCGCCGTCGCGGCGACAGGATGTCGGTGCTGCATCGGTGTCACGGGATCACCTGGCGCCCGTGGCACGGCATGTGCCACTGCGGAACACATCGCGGACCGGACACTGCAGCAGGCCCGCCATCCGCCGCAGCCACCCTGCAGTATCCGTCGGTTCCGCCGCAACCGCCCTGGAAACGCAAGCAGCGCGCAAATGGGCCAATGGCTGTTTCAAGCCTGCTCAGGCCAGAACACGTTCAAGTTCCTGCCGGATGGCGCGCGAGGCGCCAGGACCGAAGCAGGTCATGCCTTCCACGAAAACATCGGTAAAGGCATAGGCAAAGTCCAGGTCCTGCAGGGCGAGACAGCCAAACAGTCGGTTTTCATACGAATGATCATCTGGCTGCCGGACGAGCGCCGGCCAGCCGGACCCGCCAGGAGTGAGCGCCGGTCCGAAAAACACCACACCTGGCAGATTGCGGGCATGCAACACGGCGTTGCCGGCGGTACGCCCGGGCATGGGCAGCAGGTCGATCGTGCGCGTAAGCTTGCTCTGGCGTTCGAGCACGATGTCCACTGTTCCGGCAATGGATCCGGTCTCAGCGGCAAACGCCAGGCTTTCGGCCCCGGTCGCCGCGCGCCAGAGATCGACATCGCAGGCTCCGAAATGGCTCGGGAAAAACAGGAACCGCACCGGTGCGAGGGCAGCAAGACGGGCCTCGAGCTGCGCATCGTAGCGGGGTGTATTGATGAGGACGCCGCCGGCAGCATCATCCGCGAGATAATAGACCGTCGCCGCGGCGCCACTTCCATGCAGGCGATAGACGCTGCGGCCCGGAAGATCGAGAAGCCTGTCGATCACCCGGATGTTCCGGACAGGAGCGGCGCGAGCTCGGTCAGCGCCTGCTCATAGACCCGGCGCTTGAATTCAACAATGTTGTCGAGCGGACTCCAGTAATCAACCCAGCGCCATGAGTCGAATTCCGGGTCTTCGGTCGTGTCCAGCCGGACGTTTTCGTCCTGCGCCACCAGCCTGAGCAGAAACCAGATCTGCTTCTGGCCGCGGAACTGGGTATGGCGCGCGGTACGCAGATAGCGCCGGGGAATATCGTAATGCAGCCAGTCGCGCGTGCGGCCGATCAGCTGGACATGGTCGCGGTCCAGTCCGATCTCCTCCCGCAGCTCGCGGAACAGGGCCTGCTCGGCAGTCTCGCTGCGCTTGATGCCACCCTGCGGGAACTGCCAACCATCCTGGCTCGACCGCCGCGCCCAGAACACGCGGTCGTCACCGTTACACAGGATGATTCCCACATTAGGCCGGTAACCGTTTTCATCGATCATATCGGATCAGGGGCATGTGCAGGTTGCTCTATAAAGGATAATGTCCGGATTTTTCCACGATCCGCGGCCAGCGGCAATGCATCGCTGACCGCTGAATTGCGGCAATCTGCCAGAGCACGGGGAAAAGCCTTCGGCAACAGCGCATACGCCTGCTATCCTTGGCGCCCCGGCCCGGCAAAGCAGACCACCCGACAAGGAGCTGCGCTTGACACTCGCGATGTTCGATCTCGACAACACCCTGCTGCATGGCGACAGCGACCACGCCTGGGGCGAATTCCTGGTCGAGCGCGAGGCAGTCGACAGCGAACAGTTCGCGCTGGAAAACAACCGCTATTACCAGGCCTACCTGGACGGAACACTGGACATATTCGAATTCCTGGAACAGCACCAGCTCAAGCCCCTGGCGCAGTTCACGCGTCCGGTACTCGAGGACTGGCGCAGGGATTTTCTGCATACCAAGATACTGCCGCTCATCGGGCCGGCGGCGCGCGCTCTGGTCGAACGCCACCGGATCCAGGGACACACACTGCTGATCATCACTGCCACCAACCGCTTTATCACGGCGCCGATCGCCAGAGAATTCGGCATCCCCAATCTCATCGCCACCGAACCTGAAGAGCGGGACGGCCGGTTCACCGGAAAGGTGAGCGGCGTACCGAGCTACCGCGAAGGCAAGGTGACGCGGCTGCGCGACTGGCTGGCTGTCCATCACGAGGACCTCGCCGGCAGCTGGTTCTACAGTGACTCACACAATGACCTGGCACTGCTCGAGCTGGTCGACCACCCGGTTGCCGTGAACCCGGATGCGGTGCTTGCTGCCCACGCCCGCGAACGCGGCTGGCCGGTCCTGAACCTGGACTGACAGCGCATGCGCCGCGCCGGCGTGACACCGTTTCTGGCTGCACTGGTGCCGGCAAGCCTGCTGTTCGCGGCGGCAACCGGCAGCGTGCCTCTGGGATGGACGGCACTGTGGCACGCGCTGTGGGGCCATGGCCCGGCGCTGGATATCACCATTCTGTGGCGCCTGCGGCTGCCGCGCGCGGCAGCCGCGTTTGCCACGGGCGCGCTGCTGTCCCTGTCCGGCGCCCTGCTCCAGGTGCTGTTGCGCAACCCGCTCGCCGACCCCTACGTGCTCGGCATTTCCGGCGGCGCATCGGTTGCCACCCTTGCCTCCATGCTGCTCGGACTCGGTGGTGCCTGGCCGGAACTCAATGCATTTCTCGGTGCGCTGGCATCGATGGCAGCCGTCTTCGGACTGAGTCACCTGCGCGGCCCCTGGACACATACGAGGCTGCTGCTCACTGGTGTGGTGATCGCGGCCGGCTGGGGTGCGGTCATAAGTCTGCTCCTCGCCGTTTCGCCAGCGAGTGACATCCAGGGAATGCTGTTCTGGCTCATGGGCGATCTTTCGTATCCCCGGCACATCGTCTGGGCCTACGTGGCGCTGGCCACGGGACTCGCCCTGGCGCTACCGCTTGCGCGCGGCCTTAACCTGTATAGCCGCGGCGAGCTCGCTGCCGCGGCGCTTGGAGCGGATGTCCGCTTTCTGCGCACCGCAGTCTATCTGCTCGCATCCCTGATGACAGCAAGCGCCGTGATGATCGCCGGCAGCATCGGCTTCGTTGGACTCATCATTCCGCACATGCTGCGGCTGGCCGGCGATTCCGATCACCGGCGCCTGCTACCTGATTCAGCGCTGCTTGGCGGCAGTTTTCTCGTCCTTTGCGATACGCTGGCGCGGAGCATCGTGGCACCCATGGAACTGCCGGTTGGGGTGATCACGGCACTGATCGGCGTGCCGGCATTTCTGGTGCTGCTCACCCGGGCCCGCCTGCCGTGATGCTTCTGGAAGCCAGAGGCCTCGGCCTTGACGCCGGCGACAGGCGGCTGTGCACCGGCCTCGACCTGGCGATGGGCAGCGGCGAGACCTGGGCCATCCTCGGCGCCAACGGCAGCGGCAAGACTACGCTGCTGCACGCGCTGGCGGGTCTCCGCGCTCCGGACCGCGGGTCAGTACTGCTGGAGGGACGCGACCTGCGTTCGCTGCGGCCGCGGGCTGTGGCGCGCAGGCGTGGCCTGCTGCTGCAGGATCCCGAACCGGGACTCGCCGCCGATGTCATGCAGACCGTGCTGACCGGACGCCATCCGCACCTACGGGCATGGGGATGGGAGACTGCGGCCGATTACCGCATCGCCGCCGCAGCGCTGGCGGCGATGGACCTCGGGGCATTCGCGGCACGACCGCTGGCGACCCTCTCCGGCGGGGAACGGCGGCGGGTGGAGATCGCGGCGCTGCTCGCGCAGGACCCTCCCCTCTGCCTGCTCGATGAACCGACCAACCATCTCGACCTGCGCCACCAGATGCAGGTACTCGGCCTGTTTGCCGCCCGTTCCCGCCGTCCTGGTCATCTGACTGTCATGGTGCTTCATGACGTCAATCTGGCGACCCGCTTCTGCAGCCACGGACTGCTGCTCACCGAGGGCGGGTATCGCCAGGGGCGCCTCGACGAGATTCTCGATACCGCGGTCCTTGAGCAGATTTACGGCTGTTCCTTCCGTCTGGCGGGCAGTGCCGGAGACCGCATGTTTGTTCCTGCATGAGAGGGTTGGACGCGGGGGCAATTCATGTATACTTCAAACCCGTGTCCGAACGACCAAATTCCGGGTCCGGCCGCCAGCCCCTGGCGGAAGGCCGTCTTTACCACCGCTTGCTCCTGCCGCTTCTTCTCCGCGCCCGTCGCTGGCGTTTTCCGGCATCTCTCCGTACACGGCTGGCACTGACGCTTTCGGTACTGATCACGCTCAGTGCGCTCGTTGTCCTGGCCTATCTCAGCGCACGCTTCACTGCTCTCGAGGCACAGACACAGGCACGGGCCGGAAGCGGACTGGCAATGATCGAGACAGGCGCACTGCGCCAGTTCGCCGAAAAACATGATTCCGCCGCTATCAACCAGGTTCTGCGCAGACTGGCCGGCGCACCCCAGATTGCCGCCGCCCGGATCATTTCCGGCAATGGAAAAATCCTTTACCAGCAGGGATCCTTGCCAGGCGCCCCGGATTATCTCGCCCGCCTTCTGACCGGCATCGGCGGCGAGCGCACCGTCGCCGTACCCCTTGGACTGTCCGGGCAGCCCCGCCTGGCGCTGCAGCTCGTACTGTCGAACCGTGCGCTCAATGAGGGGGCCTACAAACTGTTGCTCAGCAGCGTCCTGTTCCTGGCGGCAGTGCTGGGAGCAACCCTGGCATTGACCTATTCTCTGCTCGGCCGCTTCACCGCGCCGCTCAAGCCCCTGACCGAGATAGCCCGTCAGATGTCGCGCGGAAACTGGGCCCCGAAGGTGACGCTGATTGAATCCGGAAGCCGCGAGCTGCAGGAACTGAACCATGCGTTTGCCGACAGCTCTGCCGCCATGCGGCACTACATCCGCAATCTCGAAGAGACCCGCGAGCTGCTGGAGCACAGCGAAAACCGCCTGCGCACGCTCGTGAACGGCATGCACGAGATCCTTTTCGAGCTCGACCAAGACGGCAACATCAGTTTTCTCAATCCGGCATGGGAGACGCTTACGGGACTCAGGCTGGAGGATGCGCTTGGCCGGCCGTTCGCCGACTTCGTAATGGAAAAGAAGGTGGCCGCCGATTTCAGCGCGCAGAACCTGCCCCATATGCGGGAAAAAAACCGCGAGATCTGCCTGCGCAGTGCAGCCGGCAAGCACCTGTGGGTGCATCTCGATGCGGATGCCCAGCACGACGCCTCGGGCCAGTTCATCGGAGTCATCGGCACCCTCGGGGACATCACGCAGAGTGTCGAGCTCAACCGGCTGCTAACCAAGTACCAGGACGACCTGTATTACCTTTCGGTCACCGACCCGCTGACCGGCCTCTACAACCGGCGCCACTTTGACACCCAGCTTGAAGCCATCCTTGCCGAACACCTGCCGCGAAAACAGTCGGTCTGCCTGCTGATCGTCGACCTTGACGGATTCAAGTTCATCAATGACACCTACGGCCATCCGGCGGGGGATAATGCGCTGCGGGCTATTTCCGGTCTGCTGAAGAAAACCATCAGGCGCAATGACTACATTGCGCGGCTGGCAGGCGATGAATTTGCCATGGTGCTGAAGAATACCTCCATCGGCGACGCCACCAGCATCGCCGAAAAACTGCACGCCGCAATCAATAGTACCTACATCAACCTGCCGGTTGGCCATATACAGCTTCAATGCAGCATCGGCGTGGCGGAAGCCCCCACCCACGGCCAGAAGGCCCAGGATCTGGTCAGTGCGGCGGATGTCGCGCTTTATCACAGCAAGCGCCGGGGGCGCAACCGTGTCGAAGTCCTGTCTCCGGACATCAGCCGCGCGCTCATGTCGATCTTCAGCCAGGGATTCCAGCTGCGAAATGCCCTGGAACAGGGTCATCTCATGCCAGCGTTCCAGCCGATATGCGACATCCGCACCGGCAAACCGATCGCCTATGAAGCTCTGGCACGCATGCAGCACGGAGGGGCAACAATCAAGGCTGGTGATTTCATCACTGTCGCCGAGGAACTCGGGCTTACGCGTGAGATAGACCTGCACATCATCGCGCATGCGCTGCGGCTCGCTCCCGCCGGCTACGGCCTGTTCCTCAACCTGGATCCAAGCTCGTTCAATGACCGCGGTTTTGTCACGCAGCTTGAGGAGCTCGTCGGTCCGTCCTGCCAGGCGGGCAAGTCGATCGTCATCGAGATCACTGAACGCGAAAACGTTGCGATTACCGATACCCTGCTTGCCGACATCCAGGCGCTGCGACGCCTGGGATGCAAACTCGCGCTCGATGATTTCGGCAGCGGATACTCGACCTATCACTTCCTGAATCTTTTCCGCCCCGAGTTCCTCAAGATCGAAGGCGCCTTCGTGCGCGGCATGCTGGACCACGAATCTGACCGCAAGATTGTCGAACACATCCATGAACTCGCCACCTCCTTCGGCATGGAGACCATCGCCGAGAGCGTGGAAAACGAGGACACTCGCGACGCCCTGCTGGAAATGGGTATTCGCAACGCCCAAGGCTGGTATCTCGGCCTGCCTGAGATCCTGCACTGACACCGACCCGTTGTGCCCGCGGCCGCAGCGGCAGCGTTGGCAGGCGGTCAATCCATACAGGGAAATGCCCCGTTTTACGCAAGCTGGAGATGCCCCCTTTTCCTAGGGGGTAATCAGGGAGATGGTACTTTGTTGCGGACGGCGGGGCGGGACGGTCGACCCATCGGCCCCCATCATCACGGACTGTACTGCGTGCACCGCACAGAGGGCAGCCGGCGCTCCGCCGGCGCGGATTAGGTACAGCGCGACGGTACCGGCCGGCGAGCGACTTCGACAGGACTCACTCGTGCCGTTCACCGGTGATCTGAAAGAGCACCTCGGGGCTGCCTGCATGGGGCTGATGGGCATTTTCCGGGCTGCGTGGTGCTTTGCCAAAGTGCGCCGTTTGGAGACAGGGGGCATCAGGACTTTGGGCTGACACGCCAGCAGGCAGGCTTGACAGAGTACGACCACACGCATATCGTGCAGCCAAGCTACAGGTGCCCTGCCAAGCTGATGCCTGCAGGGTGAAACGGGAAGCTGGTGATGTACACGGAACCGTTCCGTGAACTGATTCCAGCGCTGCCCCCGCAACGGTGATCGAGTTGCGGCAAATCAGAAACCACTGCGTACACTGCTGTCCGGCCATCACTTGCGGACACGGCGCGGGAAGGTGATTTGCCAGGTTCGCATGAACCGCTCGTAAGCCCGGAGACCGGCCTGAGCCATGTGGCAACGCTGCGGAGGGCAGCCGGTCGCACCCTCCGGGTGTTCGATCGACCTGCTTTCCCGCGTTCCAGCCGATATCCAGAAAATAATGATTGCGCACGGTGGGTGCGCGGGAGCACAGCTTGCCTGTCAAGACCTGGAGCCCGGTCCTGTCCGGGATAATACTGACCGTTGCCTCTGCCCCAGTCCTCGCCGACACCGGAGTGCCATCCTCCAGCCCGGTGATCGTAACCGCATCACGTGTTGCCCAGACTGAAAACCAGGCGCTTGCCTCCGTAACGGTAATCACGCGCAAGGACATCGAACGCACCCAGGCCACCGACATGGTCCAGCTGCTGCGTTCCGTGGCCGGCCTCGACATCGCCCGTACCGGCGGGCCCGGCGCCCAGACGAGCATTTTTCTGCGGGGAACAAACTCCAACCACGTGCTGGTGCTGATCGATGGCGTGCGCGCCGCCGATAGTACCAGCGGGGACTTTGCCTGGGAGAACCTGGATCCATCCCAGATCGAGCGCATTGAGATCGTGCGCGGCCCGCGGGCAACCCTGTACGGATCGGATGCGATCGGGGGAGTGATACAGATCTTCACACGGAAGCCCCGTGGTCCGGTGGCAAGCTTCAGGCTTGGCAGCTTCGGTACGCACGGCGCGGAGATCGGCGACGGAACTTCCGGCCGCATCCGGGTATTCGCCGACGCTTCATACCGCGGCGCCACCGGTTTTCCGGCGACCAATCCTTCCGCCGGCCCTTTTCTCTACAGCCCGCAGAACGATGGCTACCAGCAGCACAGCATCACTGCAGGTCTGCGTGCCCCGCTCGGAACAGACGCGTCGGTCGGTCTGACGGCCTGGGATACGCTTGACGACACCCAGTTCGATCCGGCCGGAAGCTCCAGCCATGGCGAGAACCGTATCGTGAATCTGCGCCTGAAAGATGTTACCGCTCCAAGCTGGGTACAGACACTGAGCATAGGCAATGCAACGGTGAACCTCGACACCTACGGCAGCGACCTGTCCGAGATCAGCACTCACCGCAATTCGATCGACTGGCAGCACGATCTCAGCCTCGGACAACACAATCTGCTGTCGGTCGGATACAGCTTCGTCAACGATGATGGATTTTCAAACGACATCACGAATGCCGTGACCTACTCCGATTCGGTGCACGACAACGCCGTGTTTGCCGATCTTCTCAGCCGGATTGGAAGCCAGCAGCTTCAGTTCGGGCTGCGCCAGGACCAGCACAGCCGCTTCGGCGGCCACACCACCGGCCAGGTCGGCTGGGGCTGGAAGGTGGATCCGGCGTGGCGGTGGTACGCATCCTACGGTACCGCGTTCCGGGCTCCGGATTTCAACGAGCTTTTCAGCCCGGGCTACAGCGGCTTTTTCGCCGGGAATCCGAATCTGCGTCCCGAGACATCCCGCAGCACCGAGATCGGGACCCACTATCTCATCACCACCGGGCAGCGCCTCGGTGCCAGCGTCTATTACACGCGCATCAGCAACCTGATCGATTTCAGTGGTGTCAATGACCAGGCCATCAATATTGACAAGGCAAGCATCCGCGGCCTGGAACTGGATTATTCATGGCGCCACGGACCATGGTATTACACATCCAATGCGACGCTGCAGAAGGCCGTCGATGCCATCACCGGCCAATACCTGCTGCGCCGCCCGCAGAGAAAGCTGTACATGATGCTGGAACGTTCCTTTGCGCGTCACGAAAACCTCGGCGCCGAGCTGTTCGCGGCATCGGATCACGCCGACATCAGCAACATCACCTATGGAACCATCAGTGTTCCCGGTTACGCGGTGATGGACCTGTTCGGCGCCTGGCCCGTATCGCGATCGTGGACGGCTGAAGCACGCCTGAACAATGTCTTCGATCAGCACTACCAGCTGGTCTCCGGATACAACACGCCGACGCGATCGGTGTTCTTCACCGTGCGCTACGCGCCGCCGCGCCGCTGACTGCGATGTCAACTCGACTGTCGGGGTTTCTGCTGCTTTCGCTGGCGGCGCATGTGCTGATTATCGGACTGCTGCATGCTCCGTCATTTTCGCAGCACGCTGACCGCAACCTCGACGTGGTGCTGGCATCCACCGGGGTGACTGCCCGCTCCGTTGCTGCGCGGTCGCCGTGGTCCGCCGTGCGATCCGGCGCAGCACATGTCGCCACCGATACCCGTGAATCCATCCGTCCGGAAACTGCCCCCGTTGCCGCATCCGGCGATACGGGAAACGCGCCCGTCTCCCGTGCGGTGCCACATCCCGGTCCGCCGGACGTGCAGATGCACCCCAATGCGCAGTCGGGGCTGCCAGGGCAGCGCATGGTGCGCCTGATACTCGATGCGCTGGTTCCCTATTTCCGCTATCCGCTGCTCGCGCGCGAAGAGGGCTGGCAGGGCCGGGTCACCATACGGCTGCGTATCGGCCCGCACGGACGCCTCAGCCGCATGCGCATCGCTGACAGTTCCGGATACACGGTCCTCGACCAGGCTGCGCTGCGGAGCATGGAGCAGGTCTCGCGGCTGCCGCCAGACACGTTTGCCCTGGGCGGGACACCCTTTGACGTTCTGGTCCCGATCGTGTATAGGCTGACGGACAGCTGAGAGCTACGCGGCCATGGGACATCGTCTCACGAGGATCTACACGCGAACCGGTGACGACGGAACGACCGGGCTGGGCGATGGTACGCGCATCGCCAAGGACAGCACGCGGATCGAGGCGCTGGGAGCGGTGGATGAACTGAACAGTGCGCTCGGGCTGCTGCTCGCCGAAGCACTTGACCCGGATGCGGCACAGACGCTGATCCGCGTGCAGCACACACTGTTCGACCTGGGAGCCGAAGTATCGGTACCGGGACACAGCATCGTTCAGGAAAATCAGGTTCTCTGGCTCGAATCCAGGATGGACGAGTGGAACCACGGGCTTGCGCCGCTGAAGGAGTTCATTCTGCCCGGTGGTACCCGCCCGGCGGCGGTCTGTCATCTGGCGCGCAGCATCTGCCGGCGGACTGAACGCAGGATTTTGGCGCTGATGCGTCAGGAGACGGTCTCACCGACTGTCCTGCATTACGTGAACCGGCTGTCCGACCTTTTGTTCGTGCTCGCTCGTATTCTCAACCGCGCGGGTGGATCCGGCGATGTGTTGTGGCAGCCGCGGACGCATACCGACAGCGACCACGGAACCTGAGGCGCGCGGATACCCTCAGTGGCCGCGCCCGGCCCTGGCTGAATCCAGATCGGCGCAGACGGTGCGCGCTCCAGCCAGGATGCGCGGTCCCGGTGAGGTGACTTCTCCGGGTCTGACGATATAGAGGTGGCCGGAACGCACCGCCCGCAGCGACCGCATGCGTCGCCAGCGCGCAAGGTCATTGATGGCGATGGCCTTCGGCTCGGCGATCAGAATGACATCCGGGTTGGCGCGCACGACGTCCTCCCGTCCGACCTGGACGGCGACCCCGGACAGTCCGGCGAACACATTGCTTCCTCCGCACAGGCGTAGCACATCGTTCACGATCTGCCTGTGCGTCAGCGTCATCAGGGGTCGGGACCAGATCTGGACAAACACCGCCATGCGCCGCCTGCCGCCATAGCGCACCCGCAGCGCGCGCAGGGAAGTCCGGAAAGATGTTGCAGCGCGCCGCGCACGGCGTCCGGTACCAGCCAGCCGCCCGAGCCTTTCGATCAGATCCGGGATTTCTCCAAGATGCGTAGGGTTGGTCAGGAATACGGGAAGCCCAAGGCCGCGCAGCCGGGCGACCTCCCGGGGGCGGTTTCCGCTCGCCCATCCGACGACAAGATCGGGGTGCAGGGCAAGCAGGCGCTCGAGATCGAGGTGATAGCTGTCGCCGATGACGGGCAGCGACCGTGCCGCTGGCGGATGATCGCTGAAGGCGGATACTCCTACCAGATGGCTTCCGGCACCGGCAGCGAACAGCAGTTCCGTAACGCTGGGTGCGAGACTGATGATCCGCTGCGCCGGTCCGGACAGCACGACTGTCGTGCCGCGGTCATCAGTGACGCGGATACGTGCCTGCGTGCAGGCCGCATACAGCATGAACAGCAGCCCCAGCCAGACCACCCGCCCCATCACGGCCTTCCGCCGTGGAACACCAAAACCGGAAAATCGCCGTCGCTGTCACGCTCGATCCGGACGCGTGTCATGCTGGCATTGCTTACGCTGATATGGAACATGCGCTCGCACGGCAGCCCGAGCACGATGCTCATGACCATGCGGATGACGCCGGCATGCGTGACAACCAGGACGTGTCGGTGAGCATGTCCTGCCGCAAGATCCCTCCAGGCATCATGCACCCGTTGCTGGAAATCTGTCAGCACTTCGGCGCCCTGGGGACGGTTTCCCGCCGGGTCGCGCCTGAACCGCTGCAGCGCCCCCGGGCTGACGCAATCCAGATCCCCGGGACTCAGGCCTTCCCAGGCACCGAACCCGATTTCCATGAGCCGCCGGTCCTCGGAGACTGGCAGGCCCAGGCGGGCACCCAGCTCACGCGCAAACTCGGCACACCGCAGCAATGGAGAGGTGACAATCGCATCCCAGCCCTGCAGGCCCGCGACCGCGGCGCGCATCTGCATCCACCCGTCATTGCTCAAGGGATCGTCGATCTGGCCTCGGTAACGGCGACCGCCGACCGGCTGGCCGTGCCGCATCAGGTCTATCAGGATAGGGAAGGCTCCGTCCGTCATCTTTTCTCCCTGGGCCACGCCGGCCAGCCGCTGCCGCACCGGCACAGCATCATCACCAGGAAACACGGACCAGATACGGGATCAGGCCGGCTGGGGCACGGCGGCACTCAGCGCACGAAGAATCCAAATATATGGGCGCCCAGCATGAGTACCGCCACACCGAGCCAGAAAAGCAGCACCCGCCACACCAGCGCAACCACCCGGCGTACATCGCCGGCATCGGTTGCTGCCGCCCGTGTGACGACCCGGTTTCCGTACGCATCCTCCTCCGGATCCTCGCATGACTCCAGGTGCATTGCTCCGAATCCGGAGGCGAGCAGCGGACCGCTGTTGATATCCGACCACATGCCTGCCTGGCGGCGCCAGCAGTGCAGCGCATCCTCAAAACTTCCCATGATGGCATAGCTGATCGCCGTGATGCGCGCCGGAATCCAGCCCAGGAGGTCATCGAGACGCGCTGCTGCCCAGCCGAATTCGGCAAAGCGCGCGCTGCGGTGTCCCCACTGCCGGTCGAGGGCGGACGCCATGCGCTGCAGCACCGCGCCAACCGGTCCGAGCACGACAAACCAGAACAGCGGAGCGATCACCAGCGAATTGGCCTGCTTCAGCACCGCTTCCACGGTTGCGCGCGCCACGGCAGCATCAGTGTGTTCTGCCACGTCCTTTCCAGTCAGTTCGCGCAGCTGCGCCGCGGCTTCGACGATATCGCCACTGTCGAGCGCCGCAGAAACCGCCTGCGCCGCGCTGCCCAGCCGGTACAGATCGACGCACAGATAGACAACAACGACGTCGAATATGAACTTCAGTCCCCAGAATATCTCGCCGAGAATCAGGTCGGCCAGAAACACGGCGACAATCATCGGCACTACGGCGATAAACACGGCGCTCAGGCCCTGGCTGCGCGTGCCGCCATTGAAACGCTGCTCGATCGACTCGGCCCAGTCCCCGTACCAGGACCAAAGCCGTGCCCCATTGCGGGCAGGGGACACGCGGTCCAGAAGAATCGCAAGCAGGATGGTGAACAGGATGTAGATCATGGCTTTGTCCGGAAAATCAACACGTGGAACGCTGCCGCCGCTGCGGTCCGCGAACCTTCCTTGCACTGCATTATATATGGTCCAAGGACCGTCTGAAACGGGACCAGTCAAACGAAGGGCCCGGATCGGTCTTGCGTCCAGGCGCGATGTCAGAATGGCCATAGATGCGCTGGGAGGTGATGTGCGGGTAGGCACGCATGATGGCCTGCGTCACCGCCGGCAGCACCGCATACTGGGCATCGGCAAAAGGGACACTGTCGGCTCCTTCAAGTTCGACGCCTATGGAAAAATCGTTCACCTTCGGCCGACCTTCGCACACCGAGACCCCTGCATGCCAGGCACGTGCATGAAACGGTACAAACTGGACCAGTTCGCCATCACGGCGGATCAGCAGATGCGCGGACACCCTGAGGCCCCTGAGCCCTTCGTAGAACGGGTGGCTGGAAACATCCAGTGCATTGCAGAACAGCCGCTCGATGTCCTCGCCTCCAAATTCCCCCGGAGGCAGGCTGATCGAATGCACAATCAGCACTTCGACCGGACATCCCGGTGGCCGGACGTCGAAGTTGGGCGACGAAACATGGCGCGCCCCCTTCAGCAGGCCGGTCGCCGGATCCACCGAAACGGGTGTAGCGGCCGGAATCGGGGGCCATCTATCCACCAGGCTTCATCCTTTGCTCATAATAAACGCGGTGACCGGTACTATACCTGATCCGCGGCCACCGGGACGGTCCGCACCGGCTGGCGCCCGAACCTTGCGGATTCACGTCCATGTGCAACACTAACATTATATAGGTAGGGTTCTTCGCCAGAACGCGGTTCACGGGAACCCGCAATGGTGATATGGTGCTGCAGAGCCTGTCCGGGGATCCCGAACCGGGTCCGGTATTACGAGGAACTATAGCGATGGAAAAACCGAAGAAACTGGTCGTAACTGCCGTGCTGGCCGGTCTGCTCATGGGGCTGGCGGCGGCGCCACAGGCCTATGCCTCCCAGGAAGGGGATGGCGGCGCGATCCTGCTGGATCTGCTGGTATTGCGTCCTGTAGGTCTGGTCACCCTGGTCGCGGGATCCGTCATATTCGTGGGTGCATTGCCGTTTTCGCTTCCTTCCCGCAGCGTCGGCGAGACTTTTGACACGCTGGTGAAGCACCCGGCGTATTACACCTTTATCCGCCATCTGGGCGACGATAAATAATAATCGCTAGCACTCCCGGACGGCCGGTGCCGCGCCAGCTCCTGCGTCGCGGCATGCTCAGGTTCGTGCCTGCAGGATCTCCCTGACCTCGGCATCATCCAGTACTACCGGATTGGTTCTCATACTGCTGCCGCGGCAACCGGAGATGATGGCGCCGAAATCCCCGGCAGTCACTCCATAATGCGCCAGGCGCGGCAGATCCATCCGCCGGGTCCAGTCGGCAAGCAGATCGACCAGCCGCTGGCGCGCATCCGCATCCGGAAGGTTCCCGTGCCCGCTGAGAAGCCGGCCCGCATGGGCATATTTCTGCAGCGCCACGTGGGAGGGCGCACGCCGTTCCAGCACCGAGATGTTGATTGCGGTTGCAGCCGCGACCAGCGTACCGCAGACAACGCCATGGGGCACCGGGAACAGGGCTCCGACCGGCGACGCCAGACCGTGCACCGAACCCAGTCCAGCCTGGGCCAGCGTGATGCCGGAGAGCAGTGCGGCATAAGCCATTGCAGCACGCGCATCGCCGACTCCTGACCCCTGCTCATACCACGGGAGCAGTCCATCACGGACCGCGGCAAGCCCGCTCACGGCCAGCGCATCCGTGAAGGCGCTGGCGCGCAGCGACACGTAGGATTCCAGCAGCTGGGTCAGGGCGTCCATTCCGTTCGCTGCGATGAGGGAAGGCGGACAGCCTGCCAGCAGCGCCGGGTCTACTATGGCCACCCGCGGCACGAGCAGGTCATGACGGAATGATTTCTTGAAACCCCCGGGCCCGCGGACACCCAATACCGCATTCTTCGTCGCCTCGCTGCCGGTGCCGGCGGTTGTCGGTACGGCGATGAAAGGCGTGGAGGGCCCCTGATACGGCAATTCGGGACCGGCTCCTTCCAGATGATCCATCACCGGATTGCCGTGGCGCAGAAGACCGGCGATGGCCTTGGCCGCATCCAGCACGCTGCCACCCCCGATACCGACGACCACATCGATACCATCGGAGCGGTGCGCAGCAACTGCCACATCGACCAGCTGTGGCGAAGGTTCACCGTCCACGGTGAACTGCACGAAACCGAACCCGGCAGCACGCAGGCCCGTCATAAGCCGCGGCCACTGCGGCGTTTCCTGAAACGACCGCGCACCGGTCACGATCAGCAGCCTGCGCCCAAACCGGCCGGCAATTTCCGGCAGCTCCGAGAGCCGTCCCTCGCCGAAGAGGATGTGCGGCAGTGCTCCGACCGAAAACGGCTGCAACATCACGGTTGTGCCAGCTCCGGAAACAGGCCGCGGTACAGGACACTTCTGCGCGGCTCCACCATCCACCCGGCCACTGAATCGCGCCACGTCAGGTAGTGCACCGACTGCCGGTGGGCCTGGGCTGCCTCGGCCGACACGTATGCCTCATACAGCAGAAAGCGGTTTTCCTCCTGCGGCGACTGCAGCACGTCGAAGCGACGATTGCCAGGTTCCCGGACCGACTCCAGGTGGTTGATGCGTGTTGCGACGATAAAATCGCTGACATGCTCCGGTTTCACTCGTACCTCGACCAGGGTGACGTGCATGGGATCCTCGGCATGGGTCTGGCCCGGAGGCGGGCCGGCCTGATGATACTATCCGGCAGGCCGCAGGAGTACCACCGGCCCGCGCCACCTTGCCAGGGAACGATTACCGGAAAGTCTGGCCTGAAGGTATGATGCTCTGGTCCCGGAATCCACCGCAGCAGCCCGCTGCGGACGGTGCCGACCGGAATCAGCCGATTCCACCAACCCAGGAGGAAACCTGCGTATGAAGCTCTACTTTACCCCCGGTGCCTGTTCGCTCGCGCCCCACATTGCGCTGCGTGAACTCGGGATTTCCTGCGAACTCCAGAAGGTCGACCTTGCAACCCATCGCACAGATACCGGGGAGGACTACTACACCATCAATCCCAAGGGCTACGTGCCGGCAATAACGCTCGACAACGGTGAACTGCTTACCGAGGTCGCCGTGATCCTGCAGTATCTTGCTGACCAGAAACCGGCGTCGGGTCTGTCACCGCGGTCCGGAACGATGGACCATTACCGGCTGATCGAATGGCTGAATTTCATCACGTCCGAAATCCACAAGCAGTTCGGACCGATGTTCAACCCCAAAATCACTCCGGAATGGAAGCAAAACCAGATGAACGCTCTGGGCCGCCGCTTTGACTACCTGTCCACGCACCTGAACAACCGCAACTTCCTGCTCGGAGACAGCTTCACCATCGCCGATGCCTATCTCTTTACGGTACTCAGCTGGAGCGGATACCTGAACATGGACCTCGGCAAATGGCCGCGCATCAAGGACTACATCGCGCGCGTGGCTGCCCGCCCGGCAGTGAAAGAAGCGATGCGCGAGGAAGGGCTCATCAAGTAACCTGTCAACACGGCACGGGCGCCGTTTCGGCGCCCGTGCCGCAAGATGGGTGACTCAGGATACCCATCCCGCAACAGCATCCGCATCGCGCCTTCAGGCCGCCGTCTGCCTGGCCACCCAGCGGCCGAAGGTCTGCAGGTATTTCTGGAGAAATTCCTTCGTGCTGTCGTTTTTCAGACTTCCCTTGTCGTCGAACAGGCTCCCGCCGTTCCCGATATAGGCCTCCGGCTGCTGCAGCATCGGCACGTCCAGGAACACGAGCGACTGGCGCAGATGGTGATTTGCGCCGAAGGCGCCAAGAGCGCCGGGCGAGAGGCTGATGATCGCGCCCGGCTTGCCGCCGAAAACGCTGCGGCCGTACGGCCGCGAACCGACGTCGATGGCATTCTTGAGCGGCCCGGGCACCGAACGGTTGTACTCGGGCGTCACGAACAGCAGCGCATCCGCCTTGCTGACTGCCTCCCGGAACGCGGTCCACGCCGCCGGCGGACTGGCGCCGTCGAGATCCTCATTGTAAAGGGGCAGATCCCTGATCTCGACGATGTCGAGAACGAGCGACGGCGGAGCCAGCCCCGCGGCCGCGCGCGCCAGCATGCGGCAGTAGGAACCTTTGCGCAGACTGCCCACCATCACAGCAACTTTATATATGCGATCCACTGGTCATACTCCTTCGGTAGGTGCCATAAGGTCCTGCAACGGACAAACTGTACCGGTCGTGCGCCGCGGTGTGCGCCACAACGGCATCACGTCGATTCTGCAAATTCGCACGCACCGGCACAAGCACGCGGGTGAGCTGGCTGTCCGTCCGCTTCCCGCGGAACCGCCATCACGGCAGGAAATTTCCGGACGATGGCCGCATGTCGGGAATTGTCGCAATCAGGATACCACCGCACACCACATACGCTGCAAGTGCCACGATGGCCATCTGGTAGCCAAAGATATGTTCTCCCAGGACGGTCAGGATCAGGGACCACGTCGCGTCGCCCAGGACGCTTGCCGTGCGCCCCGACAGGTTGTACAGACCCCAGAACTCGCCGGATTTCTCGGCGGGCGTAAGCGCGGTGAGCAGAACGCGACTGGACGTCCAGACCCCTGCAAGCCCGATACCGGCAAGCGGGGCCACTACCACCGTAAACAGCTGCTGGCTGTCAAGGCGCAGCGGCCCGGCAGAAAACGTGCTGCCCGGCCGGATGGCGAGCACCGCGGCAAACAGCGCAAGCCACACCGCCAGATCCACCAGCACCGCACGCTTCGGACCGATCAGGCGCACCAGAGGTCCGAAGAGAATCCAGGCTGACAGCATCGCCACCACGATAGCCGGCCCGAACAGCGCCGCGAGCTGGCCCGCATGAAACCCCATGACGTTACGCGAGTACAGACCCATCAGGGTGATGGTCGATGCCACCGCATTCTCGTAGAGGAAATCGCCTATCAGAAAACGGAACAGATAACGGTACTGGCGCGCATCCTGCAGCGTGCGCCTCAATCGTCCGTAGGCCGCGACCAGATCCATCGTGGCGCCGCTCCGGCGCCCGAAATCGGGAGCGAAAAACATCGCCGGCACGGCCAGCGCGAGATAGATCAGGGCCATCGGCAGAAACACCCGGCCAGCTTGCGCATCATGCGCGACCAGCGGGCTCAGCACCAGCATGCACAGCAGTGCACCGCCATAGCCGACCCCCACGGTCATGCTCACGACACCCGTGATATTGCGCTCGGTGCTCACCGACGGAATCATCGCGGTAAAGAAGGTGAATGCGCCGTTGACACAGATGTATGCGATGATGAAAAGAGCCATCGCCGCGTCCACGGTGCGGATCCACGCAAGGGCTGCAGTCGCTGCTACCGCGGCAAGCACAAAGAACCGCAGATACGGCTGGCGCCGGCCACTGTGGTCGGCCGCCGCCCCGAGAAGCGGTGAAATGAACGCAATAACCAGTGCTCCAGTGGTGACCGCCCAGCCGAAATCAGCGCCCGTCCTGCCGAGTACTGCCTGCAGGAAGGCTCCAAAGTAGGTCGAAACGATGATGAGCGACCACGCGGAATCACCCGCCTCGAACAGGGAGTACCTGAACAGCACTTCCCACCACGCCATGGGATGGTCGCGGTCCGATGCGGCATCTGGTCGGGCCACGTCAACCGTGCCCATCATTGCCGCCAGCGCTGCCGTTGCGGCGCGTACGGACCAGCCATTTTCGTGCTTCCTCGAGCAGCGCCATACCAGCGGCCAGCGGAACAATGACGAACCAGACATCCGGGGCCGGAGGCCGGGTCCCCAGGATGGCGTTGCCCACCCGGGTATAATCGATAATCAGCATCAATGCGATTTCCAGCAGGACACCCCAGCCTATCAGAACGTTCCCGGAAAATCCTGTCGAGAACACCGACTCCACCGGACTCCGGCACAGGTAGGCATTGGCAATCTGCATCACGATGATTGCACTCAGGCAGCTGGCCGTGGCCTCCTTGTAAAGCGGGCTGCCATATGCCAGGCCCCCGCCCCAGCTCCACCCTCCTCCGTGCAGGACATAGAAAAAAACAGCCATGGACCCCGCGGCCTCGATCAGTCCCAGAAACAGATAGGCACGCAACGCCAGCGGAAGATTGAGCAGGCGCTCTGCGGCAGGACGTGGCGGATCGCGCATGACGTCGGGGGCGGGACGCTCCACACCAAGACCAAGAGCGGTCAGCGAGTCGGTACCCATGTCAATCGACAGCACCTGGATGGGTGTCAGTGCCAGCGGAACGCCGAACAGGGAAAAGGCAAGATACGGAACCAGCTCCGCGACATTGTGCGTCAGAATGTAGGTGAGGAACCTGCGGATGTTCTGAAAAACGGCCCGGCCCTCTTCAATCGCACTGACGATACTGGCGAAGTTGTCGTCGAGCAGTACCATGTCGGAGGCTTCCCGCGCCACATCCGTTCCCGCGACACCCATGGCAATGCCGATATGGGCGCTTCTCAGCGCCGGAGCGTCATTCACGCCGTCACCCGTGACTGCCACCACTTCCCCTTTTGCCTTCAGCGCCTCGACGATCCGGTGCTTCTGACCGGCGCTCACCCGCGCAAAGATGACCTCCCCCCCGTCCAGCGCCAGGCGCAGCTCTATGTCAGAAAGCCGGTGCAGCATCTCCCCGGTGAGCACACGCACGGTCTGCGTGTACACAAGTCCTGTCTCGCGCGCAATCGCGATGGCCGTGCGCGGATGATCTCCGGTTATCATGATGACACGAATGCCTGCGTCGCGGCAGCGGGCAACCGCTGCGGCCACTTCCGGGCGCGGCGGATCCTCGAGACCTGCGAGGCCGGTAAACACCATGTCCTCTTCAAGATGTTCCTGCTCGAGCGTCGATCCGGTGGGGCGATAGGCAAACGCCAGGACCCTGAGCCCCTGTCCAGCCATTTCCTCCTGCGCGCGCACGACAGCGCTACGAAGCTCAGCCGGAAAAGGGCGGATTTCGCCTGCAACCAGGGTCCGGCTGCAGAGCGGCAGCACCTTCTCCGGCGCCCCCTTGCAGTACACGATGGATCCGTCAGCCTGTTCATACACCACGGAAATGCGCATGCGGTCAGCATCAAACGGTACCTCGAACGTCCGCCGCCCCGTGGGCACATCGTACTGCGACGCCCCCGCCATCTCGACCAGGGCAACTTCCATCGGATCGCCGAGAAGCACTTTTTTTCCGTCCGCGAGCCCCTCCCTGAGGTCGTGGCACAGACGCGCCCCCATGAAAAAATGCCGGTAGCGTGCGGAACCAGACCGGGAACTCACCGCCTCTTCCATCGGCAGGAAGCGGTCTTCGAGAAATAACCGTTTTACCAGCATCCGGTTCTGCGTCAGCGTACCGGTCTTATCAGTGCAGATCACAGTCGTGGACCCGAGGGTCTCGACCGACGGTAGATGACGGATGAGCACGTTGCGCCTGGCCATACGCTGCGTGGCCAGAACGAGCGCAAGAGTAAGCGTGGGGAGCAGGCCCTCTGGCACCATCGCAACAATGATTCCGATCGCGAAAATGAAAGCCCGCCAAAAACGGATACCGACCGCCCACCAGCTTACTGCCAGGAACACTGCTCCGATGATCACGGCCAGAACGATGATCAGCCGGCTCAGATGCGAAATCTCCCGGCGCAGCGGCGATACCGCTTCCCGCCCTGTCTGCGCGAGGTGGGCGATCCTGCCGAATTCGGTATACGCACCAGTGGCAAATACGACGGCGGTGGCGTGGCCGGAGACAAGCGAGGTGCCGGCAAGCAGGATATTCCTGGCCCAGACTGCTTCCTCTGCGGTGGCGGGACCGGCCTCCCGTGCCAGCGGCAGGGACTCCCCGGTGACCGTGGCATTGTTGACCCGAACCGCAAAACCCTCGATGAGGCGGCAATCCGCAGGCACGCTGTCGCCTTGCGCGAGCAGCACGACGTCACCAGGCACAAGCTCCGCAGCCGGCAGCTGCACCAGGTTTCCGTCACGCAGCACCTTTGCCTGCGGCGGGAGCAGCTCGCGCAGCGTATTGAGCGTGCGTTCCGCACGATATTCCTGCCAGAACGAGAAGACGCCACTCACCACAATTACAATGATGATGGCGTAGGCAAGCCTTGCCATCCCCTGGCCGGGTTCGTAGTGCTCCGCGAGCAGCGCCAGACCGGCGGCGATCCACAGCACAATGGAGAAAAAGCGGGTAAACTCCCTAAGGAAACGCAGCACGAGCGGATCGCGCCCCACTTCCTCCACGCGGTTTGGTCCGTAGGCATCAAGCCTGCGCTGGGCTTCGGCAGCCGCCAGACCCTGCACCGCGCTTCCAAGATCCCGCAGCGCATCGGCAACCGGCAGCTGGTGGATCCGTGAGCGGAAACCGGTGCGCACAAGGTCTCTCGGATGCAACGGTATCATCGCCCGCCCCCACCTCGGGCCCGCGATGCGCGCCTCCCCGCACCCGGGATCCATGCATGGTGAAGCAGCAGATCGTGAATTCCTCCGCCAGCACCATCATGCGCTGCGGCCACGCGATCCGCGCCTGTGCGTTGACCGGGGTGACTGCTCGCCGCAGTGTCCCCGGCCACGCATTCCGATGATATGCCGTTAGCCGGCCAGCTGCCAGTACGAGCCTTTTCCAATGTGACATGAACCCGAAGGCAGCCTGCGACCGGCGAATTCCTTCTCACGGCGTGTGAACCAGCCCCGACAATGTAAGGTCCAGACGAATCGATCGAGCTGCGAGGGAGCAATGCGCCGGTCCGTGCTCTATGTTCCCGCCCCTACAATAGGGACATCGACCAGCCCGGTCCGGCATGATTGCCGCCCCCAGTCGACCATGATCCAGGGGTGTTGCCGTTCATCCAGAATTGACCCACTTACGGGGATAATTTTCACGCAAAACTAATGGAATGGTCGCCCCCTCCCCATACGGCATCGAAAGTGCCAGAGTGAAGTTGGTTCGGTTTCACTCAACTGAAGAGGAGGCGATACATGACCTAAGGTTACGACAGTCGGAATCGACTTGGCAAAGAACAAGATCCAGGTACACGGCGTGAACGGGCGGGCAAAGTGTTGCTGAAGAAGCAGTTCCAGCGCGACCAAGTATTGTCGTTTTCCGGGAAGCTCGCACCCAGTCTCATTGGCCTGGAGGCCTGCAGCAGCGCTCACCGCTGGGCGCGCAGACTCGAACAGCCTGGACACATGGTCAGGCTCATGGCCCCGCAGTTCGGGAAGCCTTATGTGAAAACCAACAAGAACGACATGACCTTGCCTTGACGCGTGGCGTTTTCGTACCTATTACGCTTGCAGTTTTACGCTCTGCGTAATATCATTTCGCCATGGCTATTCAGTCGTTCGCCTGCAAGCTCACGGAAGCGCTGTTCCACGGCGGCCATCCGCAAGCGTTCCGGGCCTTCGAGAACGTGGCCACTCGCAAGCTCAGAATGCTGAATGTCGCCAAAACACTCGACTTTCTTCGCTCGCCACCGGGAAACCGGCTTGAAGCCTTGAAAGGCAACCGTAAGGGCCAGCACAGCATCCGCATCTAATGACCAATTCCGTGTATGTTTCATCTGGATGGATGCGGGGCCACGCAACGTTGAGATTGTCGATTACCACTTAGGGTACCCACATGAGCAAACCCACTGACCGCATGCGCCCGGTTCACCCCGGCGAGGTACTGCGCGAGGAATACCTGGCTCCCATCGGCATGAGCGCGCATGCGCTAGCCATGGAGCTTGGCGTTCCGGCAACGCGGATTCATGAAATCGTGAAAGAGCGCCGCGGCGTAACGGCTGACACCGCCGAGCGGCTAGCGCGGTACTTCGGCGGCGATGCCGCGAGCTGGCTGGCGCTGCAGGCTGACTACGATCTGCGCACGCTTCCCACCCGCAAAGAGATCAAGCGCAAAGTGACCCCGCGCAGGAAGGCGGCGTGACCTGCTTCGCGTAACGGTTCGTTGGTGGCGGTTGCGCTGTAACCGTCAAGGAGCCGGAAAAGTCCCGCTGTTGGTGGTCGGGAGAGGCCGCTAGAATCGAGTCCCGTACTTCTGGCGCTCCCCGATACGAATGATCTGGGCCTGCCAGACGATCTTGCCCGCTGCGCCAGAGCGTTTCCGGAATGTCGCCATCCTCCCCTCCTGCCATAACTGGCTATGGCACAAATTGTCGGTCCGCAGCTCTTCAAGACATTTACCGCACAACGATCGCCTGTCGTGGGCTCAGCGCGCGTCCATTCCCATGGATATCATCGGCATTCAGGTCTTGTGTAATCAATACCTTCTGAAACAGCGACGTCCGCACACGCCGGCGCAGGGATCGATGAGACAGATTGCGCCAACCAAAGAGAATATTTCCATCGGTGCCCGATAATGGGGATCTTTTTAGACATCATGACTGCTTGCTTTCCAGCCCCCGGATCGACTTACATGCAAATCCCCTCGCGATGCCAAAAGTCTCCCGATTGCATCCAGGGAAATTGCACCAAGATCATCCAACTGATCTGTCGCAACGGATCCATTCTATAAAAATCAAAAGCATGGATTCGCCTTTTGGACCGGTGCCCATTCATGAATCAATACCGCTCTTGCTTGGTTATGCGTGCTGTTAAGAAAGGTGGCCCTTGCCCCCTCAGAGTTACCAGTTTGCTGCATGAGGACTTCTCGCAATGGGTGGTGGCTGGAGATGAGAAACTCATTTCTTCGATGAAGCCGCTCCAGTAACGCGAGATTAGGAACACGATCGAATTTTCCGCCAATCCCTCGGTTGCAATCTTTGCAGGCAAGGACAAGATTCCAGATTCCATCGATCGATATTGTGCTCGTAATCCGTTTTAATATATGTGGAAAGAAATGGTCGACGTCTGGGTGAGACGGTCCGGATGGATCGATGTGAATTTCTGAGTAACAGTAAAAGCATCTCCCTTTCTGATAGCCATTAAGCGAGTCCCGGCTTCCTGTTATCGGCCCTCTTCTTCGACTTTTGTCAACGTAAACTAGACTTTCTGTGCTGGTGTCATAGTCCACAGCAACAAGACTCCGGGTGATGCCCAGCTCCCACGCTGTCTCTACAAGACGCCAGCGAGCCTCAACTTCCTGGGGAAGATCTACTATCTGAGAACTGTTAAGAAGGCTTGCGAACTCATCCGTAATACGGATACCCGCGTTGATCTTACGTTCGTCGATGTAGAAACGTTGTGGTGTTTCCCGTTGGCCCACGACATGAAATGCATCGATAACGTTGCTGAATCCATATCGAACCGTGGCTTCAATAAGCTGGGAAGCATTAATCTCGCCAGTGTTAGACTTGCGACATGCATCCAGGAATTTGCTACTTTTAAAGGTCCCCTGCTTGTTTGCTCCTTGAAGGTGTTGTGATAGATGCCTTGAGTAGGTAGGGGCAAGATCCTCAAGCTTCAAAAGCTGCCCGGCTGCCGGGCGAATCTCCAACAAAGACTTCGCTAGCGCGAACTTGTAGCTGGCGACATTCCTGCCGAAAAGGACGATCGCCCTCCAGTATTCTTCTAGCGTCGGTTCTCTGGATAGGAACAGTGCGGTCATCCAATTAATAATTTCCTTTTCCTGGAATTACGTGCCGCACCCCGCCTCTTGGGTTGGCGACATCACCTGCCCTTCGCGGAATTAGATGAATATGGCAATGAAAGATGGTTTGTCCTGCGACCATCCCCGAATTCACGCCAATGTTGAAACCTTTGACAGTCGGGTCGATAGTTAAGATTTCGGCTCTGACCGCGTGCAGCAGGGAATCACAGCCGAGGAGTTCGGCTTTATTGAGTCCGAAATACTCGTCCACATGCCTCTTTGGTACTATCAGCGAGTGAAGATTTGTTACTGGAAATCCATCTCTGATTGCGTAAGCGTACTCATTCTGCGTAACGATTCGATCCGGCGCCATGTTGCAGAACACGCAATCATCTTGTGAATTTGTCATTCCCCTATTCCTGCTCAGTCAGTCTAGATGACGCGGACAATGGGAGTGTGCAGATTTGCATCCAATCCTGACTCTGTAATTGCATCGAAACCCTAGCCAGGGAACCCGGGCATGCCGTTAATGCCAAACGAAAATTGGATGCCTTTGGCAGATCACTATTTTATGCAAAAAGATCGAGCTGTAGGGTCATTCGAGCACGTAAATCAACAGTTGTGTTGTCTCTAGCTTTGCTCCACTCCCGCGAGCGCTCTTTTCAAATCACGAATGTCCTGTATTAAGTGGTTCTTGTAAATCAAGCAGGCCCTCTTGGATTGTGTGCGGCAAGATGTCTTTCTTTGCCAAAGATGGTGTCGTTTGCGTCGCAGACTTCACGTACTGCGCCAGCTTGAATCGCACGCCGGAAGCACCGAATGGCTGGCCATGGCGGTTGACAAACAGTGGCTCGTCATCGGGGCAAGATCCACACGGATGGTATTCGCGGACACTCCCTCGTCCAAACGCTCGCGAAGAAATTCCGCGACATCCGCACCGCCGATCTTGGTCAAGGCAATCCGGGCAACGCGGCAACCGGATAGGGCCTGAAGCCGATTCCGCTCCGCAACCCGGGCTGAAGGCGCCTTGCCTGGCAGAATCTCGCGCTCGTAGCGTTCGAGCGCCATACTGAGCAGCGTGCGCTCGCCTTCGGTCCGATCCACCCACTCGCGCCGATCCATCAGGTTCTCGACCTGCCGTGCCCATTCCTGGGCTGCGAGCGTGGTGTCGAAAGTCCCGTGCTTCTGGCGCTCCCCGATACGAACGATCTGGGCCTGCCAGACGATCTTGCCCGCTGGGCCAGAGCGTTTCCGGAATGTCGCCATCCTGCCCTCCTGCCATAACTGGCTATGGCAAAACCCGGTCGGATGGCAAGTTTGGGTGGGTTAACCTATCATAACTACTTGATTTTATTGGTGCCGGTGACCGGAGTCGAACCGATGACCTACTGATTACGAATCGCCAAATGATGCGTTATCGTCCGCTTCCATACACATAAGTGCATGATCTGCCATAACTTTATCATGTATCGAAATGTTTCATAGTGGACCGGAGTGCAACAGAATTACAGCAGGATTACAGCACAGCTTGCTTGTGCAGGAAAAGGAGCCAGTGCGCTATTTCGGCTATCGCTGACGGGTGGGCGCACACTATTCAGTGGCGGGTCCTCGGCCATTGCCGCCGTCCGACTGGCTAACCAAATCGGTCAGCAAAGTGCCGGTTACCTGCCGTTCGTGCGACGCATGCAGTCTCGCCTCGCCCTTCAAGCCTCCTTCCCAAGGATCGCCACCCGCACCAGCCACCGGCACACCACCGTCTCCTCGCCTGGGTCCAGGTCGCGCAGGAGTTCATTCTCCACCGCGCGCACGCGGTTCCTGCATCGGGACAGTAGTTCTCGACCCTTTGCGCTCACCTCGATCCGAAGTACGCGCCCGTGCGTTGCGTGGGGTTTGCGTTTGAGCGCCCCCATGCGCTCGAGGTTCGCCACGATCACGCTTACTGTCTGCGGTGTCAGCAGCGACAGTCTGGCAATGTCCGCGCCAGACGCGCCCGGATAGGCGACCAGCATGGTCAGCACCGAGAACTGCGGCAGCGTTAGCCCAACGTTTGCCAGCGCGCGCTCCATCCGCAGCCGGTGCGCGACCTGGGCCTGACGCAGCAAGTAACCGATGTGGCCCGCTTCGCCGCGCTTGCCTTCGCCGATTTCGGGGATCACAGTCGAGTTGCGTGGCGGTTTGCGCATGATGTTCGAATTCGAATATAATGGGATTGTTCGAGTTCTGATATTATATCCGAGGAGAAGAAGCTATGACATCGCCCTTTTCGCGGCGGATCGACCGCGCGACCTATGACGCGATCGCCCCGGACGTGGTCGCCGCCCTCATGAGCCTTGGGCGCGCAACGGACGCATCGGGTCTGGACAAGCAGCTCACCGAATTGGTCAAAATTCGTGCCTCGCAGATCAATGGTTGTGCCTTCTGCCTCCAGTATCACCTGAACGTGGCCCGGAAGCTCGGTGTGCCCGCGTCGAAGATCGATCTGGTGGCCACCTGGGCCGAAACAAGCCTCTATTCGGCCCGCGAGCGTGCTGCATTGGTATGGGCCGAGACGCTTACCCGCATGTCCACGCAGCCGGTACCCGAGGCGGTCTACGCTGGCCTCCTCGGCCAGTTCTCGATGCAGGAGGTGGCCTATCTGACCGCAGCGGTCGCCACCATCAATGCCTGGAATCGCATCGCGGGCGGCCTCTGCTTCGCGCCGCCGATCCCGGTTGCGGCCCCGGTGCAGGAGGCCGGAACATGAGCGGGGTCTCAAGAACCGTGTGTCCGATCGAAGACCACGTGGCGGTACGCAAGATCTACCCTCTGATGGCTCAGTTGCGTCCCTACCTGCCCGATGCGGATGCGTTCGTCGCGTACTGGCGCCGGCAGTCGGAGGTAGGGTATCGGCTCATCGCCCTCTATAACCAAGGGCAGGCCGTGGCCCTCGCGGGCTACCGGGTGCAGGAAAACCTGGTGTACGGCCGCTTCCTCTATGTCGACGATCTGGTAACCGATGCCGATCGCCGCAGCCAGGGATATGGCGAACGGCTCCTCCAACACCTGCGATCCGAGGCAAAGACGATAGGCTGCGCCAAGCTGGTGCTGGACACGCCGATGAGCAACTCACTGGGCCACCGCTTCTATTTTCGCTGCGGACTGTTGGCGACGTCGTTGCGTTTCTCGATCCCGGCGGAATCATGAAACGGCTCCTCTATCTCGCTGTGAGCCCGCGCGGGGGCGGCCTCGCACAGCCGGCGGGCGGCCGAGGAATACCTTCGCCACCGGAAGACTGGCAATCCGGGGCTTCTGGTCGTTGAGCGCGATCTTGCGGCGAACCCCGTGCCCCATCCGGATGCCGGTTTTGTCGGCGTGAGTCCTGCTCCGCCCGACGCGCGCGATGCCACTCAACGACAGGCGCTGTCTCTTTCCGATAAGCGGTCAATGACCACGCCATTCAATCGACTGCTACTGGATACGTCGCCGACGCTCAGAGGTACTGGTTTACACGCCGCATCAACTGACGCAATCCTACCCGCTGCCTTCCATGTCCATCAAAATTGTCCGGGGCGAGCCAGGTTTCGAAAGCCGCCCGCAACTGCGGCCATTCCTTATCGATAATCGCATACCAGGCCGTATCCCGGCTGCGTTCCTTATACACCGTTGCCTGCCGGAAGATGCCCTCGAACTGGAATCCAAGCCGCTCTGCCGCGGCACGCGAAGGGGCATTGAGCGCATCGCATTTCCACTCGTAGCGCCGATAGCCCAGCGCGAAGGCGTGCGTCATCATCAGGACCATGGCTTCCGTTGCAGCCGTGCTGCGCCTGAGGGCTTCGCCGTAGTGGATGTGGCCGACCTCGATGGAACCGGCGGCCGGGATGATCCGCAGATAGCTGGCCACGCCGAGCGCCTTGCCTATGGCTTTCGGGATGATTACGAAGAAGCGCGGGTCGGGGCCGCCCTGTATTGAGTGAATCCAGTCTCGATACACATCAATGGATTTGAACGGACCATACGGCAGATAGGTCCAGCTGCGGCCTTCGGCGTCCCGTTGGCTGGCCGCGTAAAGGTCGGCGGCATGACGATCCGCGTCGAGCGGCTCGAGTCGGCAAAAGCGCCCTTCCATCAGTCCCGCTGCAGGCATGGGAGGCGGCGTCCAGCCAGCCAGTGCAGGGCCGATCGGCTGGCCAAGGTCGTTGTGCCGTTCCATCATTTTCCTGTGTTCCCCGAAGCTGTCGTCGTTATAGTATCCTCAAGTGCAGCACACACGTGAGAGCCGTTGGCGGACTAGCCGTTAACAGCGGCCCACCTTCGGAACGGTTCAGCGCTATATCTACTTCTCGGCCGGAGCGGTCTGCCGCACCATCTGCCTTGAGTGTCTGTTCAGGGCCACATACCAGCCATTTCTTCTTCGCCAATGCCGAAGTTCGGCTTTCCGGTTTGGGAACGCGCACTTTTCGACCTCAGCAGTCTCTCAGATCCGCTGTCCGGTTTTCACAAAATTGGTCATTCCCGACCTTAAGGTTGGTCTGGTCCCTGGCATACGAACCACCGGCGCTAACCGGCGTGATAAAACGTTCATCACGCCGGTTAGCGATCATGGCGTGCAATGCACTTTGCGTTAAGGGCGTAGCTGCTTAGGTCCAGACGACCCCGCCAGGCACGATCTCGCCGTCGCTGATGTCGCCTTGTGCGAGCGATCCGGCGCGAGCCTGAATCACGAGAAACACCAGTGCGTCCTTGCCGGTATTGCGCCAGGCGCGCCTGCCGTTGGGCGCCACACGCACGGCGCTGCCCTCGGTCACGGCAATCACTTCGCCATCCACCTGCATTTCGCCATGGCCGGAAAGGAAAAGATATAACTCCTCGTTGGCGTTATGCCGGTGATAAAAAGGAATGGCGGCGTTCGCAGGCACATTGTTGACACTCACCTCCATACTGCTTAGGCCCAGATCATTCTTTACAAATGCCTTGCCCGGCACAGGCCGGGGAAACGCGGAGTGGATGAAGCTGTGTTTAGCCCAGTCGTTGAGCTTGCCCAGATGCGCGACCGCGTAGTTTTTTCCGTTCTGATGCATTGCAACGTCTCCATATTGGTTTAGGTGCAGTGCCGCACAATACGGTAAAATAATATATGTTCAATAACATATATTGAAAGGGGGGTCCCATGCCCTATTCCCGTGAGCACAAGGGCCGCGCGCGCGAGCGTGTGCTGGCCGGCGCCCTGCGCCTGTTTTCGGAGCGCGGGTTTGCGCAAGTCACCATCGACGAAGTGATGGCCCATGCCGGTCTCACGCGAGGTGCATTTTATGCCCACTTCGACTCCAAGGAGCATCTCTACGCCGAGGCTATCGATCATGGCATTCGCACCAGCGCGATTGCTGCCTTGGCTGGCGGCCCGAAGGGTCTCAGGACATTGGAGAACATAGTGGACAGTTACCTGAGCCGCGGGCACGTGGACGGGAAAATGGCCCCGTGCCCGCTGGCGTTTTTCTCTACCGACGTGGGGGTGCGCGAACACCGGGTGCGCAGCACCTATACCACCGCGTTCCTTTCACTGGTCGGTGCGATAGGCTCACATGCAAGCGGACCGAAAACCGAAGAGCGCACGCTCGCAATTGCCGTGCTCATGGTGGGTGGCGTGGCCGTGAGCACCGCGGTGACTGACTCGACACTGAAAGACAATATTCTTTCTGGGTGCCGGCGTGCCATCATGGACTTGGCCGCAACAACGCAGACAAAGGCAGCGTCACAATCAGCGGCCAGATTAAGTCCGGCAGCGCGCAAGCGCGGGGTGCGCACAGCGTACCGCAGGCTGCGGTGACGAATGGAATGTGGGGTTAACGGAGCGGATAGTGTTGTTCTTGTGGTCTCGAGGCGTAGGCCGGCGGGCTCGCATCTGAACATCTGCTTTTGGATCAGATCGAATGTCCGTGTCCGAAGTTTCTGATGTCTGCTCTTTGCATAGGTCGACCGGCTGGTGTTGGCCAGGAGCGGCCTGTCGACTATCCCGGAAAGCGATCACTCGAAACGTGGAAAGCAGACGGTTAACGCTCGCCATAACCGGCGGGCTTGGGCAGCGCGCCGGAGGCGCGTTGACCAAGACTGTCCGTGTTGATGGCGTCGTTGGACATCACTCGATTAGGCCCCGCTTTCTTGCCTCTTCTTCATTGGGCGTGATTGCCATGGCAGTAGCCATTTTTCTGAACCCAAACCGCTCGTAGAACTTCGATTTTCCCGGAACCGCATACAACATGATGACATCAACCTTTGCCGAGTCGACGAGGTGGCGAATTATCATGCTTCCGATTCCCTTACCCT
>JAJYCY010000016.1:20468-34196 GCA_021778035.1 Pseudomonadota bacterium | reverse complement strand
CTCGGGTAATCCATCGGAGAATCTGACGCTTTCGTTCAACGTTGCGCCTGGCACATCGACGATGCTGTACACCCTTGCCCTGGCTGCCGGTGCGCAGAACAGCACCGGGCCCGCCAGCGCGAATCTGGTTGACCCGCCGGTGTGGATATTGCCGAATGGCGTTTCATATACAACCACAGTGCCGCTGGCCACGCCGCTGCCGCCTGCAATGTGGCTGTTCGGTTCGGGAGCAGCCTGGATGCTGTGGCTCGCCATGCGGCGCCGCCGGCCTGCACTGGTACAGGCCGTATAGGTTCTCGGCGGGAACGCCGCAGGGATCCCGGGTGGCGCGTTCGCCGTCGTCAGGGGCGAGCGCGCCGGCGCGGGTATTGCGGCCGCAAAACTGTGGTCCGGGCGTGACCCGCCTGGAATCGTCCATGATTGATCCACGGTGCGGCCCGCCGGCTGCAGAATGCCTGCGCAGGGCACGCGGATCGGACCGGGGCGCGATGCGCCCCGCGTTTCCGGTTACTCGACCGCGGCGGAAAAATCCTGTTTGGTGGCGGTGTGCGCCGGCCTTCCGATCAGCAGCACCATGGGCAGCATGACGATGAAACTCGCGGAGATGAGCCTCAACGCATCGAGCAGACCGAGCATCTGGGCCTGGCGCGCCAGGGTGTGCGCCAGCACCGCAACCGAACCCGGAGCGGTGGCCGGCAGACCGAGTCCTTTCAGGTAGGCGGGCAGCGCCGGATTGAAGACGTTGATCATTCCGCCGAACTGGTTCCACCCGACCTGGGTGTAGCGTGTCATGACGGTGGTCGCGATGGATATGCCGATCGACGATCCGATGGTGCGCATCAGGCTGTAGATTCCCGCGGCTTCGGCCGACTTTTCCTTGGGCAGGGTCGAGAATGCCACTGTCGAAAGCGGCACGAAGATCATGCCGAGCCCGAATCCCTGCACGATTATCGGCCAGATCAGCCACCACCGGTCGACATGCAGGTCGTAGAGGGTCATGGCGTGCGAGCCGATCACCGACAGGACGATCCCGAAGGCAATCAGGCTGCGGGGTCCGATGCGGTTGATAAGTTTTCCGACCAGTATCATGCCGAGCATGCTGGCAATGCCACGCGGTGCCATTATCAGTCCGGTCGTGGCTGCCGGGTAGTTGAGCAGCGACTCCAGCATCATCGGCTGCAGAACCATGGCTCCGTACATGCCCAGCCCGAAAACCGCGAGCAGCAGGCTGGCGGTGGAGAAATTCCGGTCATGGAAGATGCGCGGATCGAACAGCGATTTTCCCGGCCGGGTGAATCCGTAGTAGACGAAACCAACAAATCCCGCGATGCTCAGTACAGTCGCAACGCGTATCACCCAGGAACTGTACCAGTCATCCTGGGTGCCCCGGTCCAGCACGAACTGCAGTCCGCCCACCGCACAGGCGATCATTGCCAGGCCGAGCCAGTCCATGCGCCGTTCGCGCCGCGGAGTGTCTGGCACCATGCGCCAGGTCAGCAGCAGCGACAGCAGTCCCACCGGCAGATTGATGTAGAACGTCCAGCGCCAGCTGATGGCCTCGGTGATGTACCCGCCGAGCGTCGGACCGAGGATTGGTCCTACCATCACGCCGATGCCCCAGATGGCCATGGCCCGGCCGCGTTCCGCCTGCGGGAAGGTCTGTACCATCACCGACTGGGACATCGGCACCAGCGCGGCACCGAAAACCCCCTGCATGAGCCGGAACAGCACGATCTCCGCGAGGTTGGTGGAGATGCCGCACAGCGCTGATGCCACGACGAATCCGAAGATGCTGGCAAGCAGGAAGCGCTTCTGGCCGAAGCGGTCGGCAAAGTAGCCGGTGAGCGGCATGAACACGCCCGATGCCACGAGATAGCTGGTCAGGACCCAGCCTATCTGGTCGGATGTGGCGCCAAGCTGGCCCTGCATGTGGGGCAGGGCCACGTTGACTATGGTCGTGTCGAGCGCCTGCAGCACCGTCGCCGACATCACCGCCACCGAAATCAGGAAGCGGTGGGAAGATCCGTCGCTGCTGCCACCCGCCGCAGTGCTGTTCACGGCCTGTGGTTATCGGCAGCTGCGCGCCGGGTGTCGATGGTTACTTCGGCACTGGTTCCGATTCTGAGGGGGTGTGCGGGATCGGGATCAAGCACGGACACCCGGACCGGCACGCGCTGGGTGACCTTGACCCAGTTGCCGGTCGCGTTTTCCGGGGGCAGCAGTGAAAACGCCGTTCCGGCAGCGCCGCTGATGTGTTCCACGCGCCCGCGGAAGCGGTGACCCGGATACATGTCGACGGAAATTTCCGCTGGCTGCCCGGGCCGGATGCGGCTGAGGTCGGTTTCCTTGAAGTTGGCATCGATCCAGAACTGGCGGCCGCATACAAGCGTGAACAGCGGGGAACCGCTCTGCACTACATCTCCGGAATGCAACGACAGCTTCGCGACCCGTCCGCTGCATGCAGCGGAAACGCGGGTATGAGCCAGATCGAGGAGCGCCTGTGCGATTGCCGTCCCGGCTTCGCGCACGCGCTGATTCCTGGCCCCGGCAGTCCCGAGTGTCATGCGCGCCTCGCGCAGCCGCGCCTGCGCGAGGTTCAGCTGGGCTCTTGCGCCCTGTACCGCCGCCTCGGCATTGTCATAGGCCTGCGCCGAAACGAATCCCCGGTCGCGCAAGCGCCGTGTGCGGCTGGCCGTGACTTCGGCGTTGCCGAGCAGCACGCGGCGGTTGGCGAGTGCAGCCTGTGCAGCGACCACAGCAGCAGCATCGGCGGATACCGACTGGCGGGCCAGTGCCTGGCGCGCCTGCGCGCGCGCCAGGGCGATATGGAACGTGGCCGGATCGATGGTAAACAGCAGTTCGCCCTTGCGTACCGGCTGCTGGTTGCTCACGAACACGCGGCTGACCGGGCCGCTGACCTGGGCAGCCACCTGGACCACGTGGGCATTGACGTAGGCGTCATCGGTGTCCGGGTAGATTTCCGAACGGCGCCAGTAGGCATACACCGCGCCGGCAAGCCCGACAGCGATAAGCACCGATATCATCCATTTCCATCTGATCAGAATCTGCATGAGTGGAACCCGAAGCCTGCCGTGCCGGAACGTGCGGGCAGGCGGGCAGTGCGGAGGGCTGTCATAGGTGTTCGGCCTTTTCCTTGATCTTGTGGAGCACCGTGGTGCACTGACTGAGCTCTTCTTCGGAAAGACCCGAGAGCAGTTCGCGGCGCAGCTGCGCCGCGACGCTTTTTATCCGGCGCAGGATCTCGTGGGACTTTCCGGTCAGGTGTACGGTCTTGCTGCGCCGGTCTCCGGGCGATTCACGCCGTTCGAGCCAGCCGTCGCGCGCCATGCGGTCGAGCAGACCCACCAGCGTGGGGCCTTCAATGCCGATGCGGCTGGCGAGGTCTTTCTGGATCATTGCATCCCCGCCGTGCGACAGGTGCAGGAGCACCAGCCATTTGGCCTGGCTCAGGCCGAGCGGCTTCAGGCGCTCGTCGAGGCGGGCACGCCAGGCGCGCGCCGTCTCGCCGAGGAGTGCAGGAAACGTTTCGGTATCGGGCATGGATAGATACGCAGGCTAATAATTAGCATACGAAACAATTTTAAGCCGCCGGCATCCGTCTGGCAAGTTCGCGCTGTGCGGGCGGGGCGCCGGCGTGGCAGCAAAAAAACGTAGTTTTCAGGGTTCGTAATCGAGGTTGGGGGCAAGCCAGCGCTCGACCAGCGTGACCTCCATCTGTTTGCGCCGGGCATAATCCTCGACCTGGTCGCGGGCGATCCTGCCGACCGCGAAGTACCGGCTGTCCGGGTGGGAGAAGTAGAACCCGCTCACCGCCGCTGCCGGCCACATCGCAAAGCTTTCCGTCAGGCGCACACCGCAGTTGCGTGTCGCATCCAGCAGCCCGAACAGGGTCCCCTTCTCGGTATGATCCGGGCATGCCGGATAGCCAGGTGCCGGCCGGATTCCCCGGTAACGCTCACCGATCAGCTCCTCGTTCTTCAGGTCCTCAGCGGCCGCATAGCCCCAGAACTCCTTGCGCACACGCTCATGCAGGCGTTCGGCAAATGCCTCGGCGAGACGGTCGGCGATCGCCTTGACCATGATGGCGCCGTAATCGTCATGCTCATCCTGGTACTTCCTGGCGAGTTCATCGGCGCCGATGCCGGCCGTCACGACGAACGCGCCAAGATAGTCGTGCAGACCGGTTTCGCGGGGGGCGATAAAGTCGGCGAGCGCACGGTTCGGCCGGCCCGGCGGTTTCTCGTCCTGCTGGCGCAGGCTGTGCACGGTGGCGAGCAGCGCCGCGCGGCTGTCGTCGGTGTAGACCTCGATGTCGTCATGGCCGACGCTGTTTGCCGGAAAGAGCCCGATCACGGCCCTGGCGCGCAGCAGTCCGCGCGAAATGATGTCGTCGAGCATGCGTTCTGCGTCGCGCAGGAGGCGCGTTGCCTCGGCGCCGGCCTTTTTGTCGGACAGGATTTCCGGATAGTGTCCGTGCATTTCCCAGGTCTGGAAGAACGGCGACCAGTCGACGTACTCGCGCAATTCCTCGAGCGAATAGTCGTCAAACACGGTAATGCCGGGCATCTGCGGCGGCACCGGGGTATATCCGTCCCACGAAATCACGGTGCGGTTGCGGCGTGCCTCGTCGATGGGCAGCATCCGCACCCGCGACTCGCGGCCCCGGTGGCGTTCACGCACCTGGGCATAGTCGTCGGCAGTGGTGCGCACAAACTGCTCCCGCAACCCGGGGCTGAGCAGGCTGGTGACGACCGATACCGCGCGCGATGCGTCCTTTACCCACACCGTCGGATTGCCGTAATGGGGGGCGATCTTGACTGCGGTGTGCACGCGGGATGTCGTTGCGCCTCCGATGAGCAGTGGCACGGAGAATCCTTCGCGCTGCATCTCCTTGGCGACGTATGCCATTTCTTCAAGCGATGGCGTGATCAGTCCGGACAGGCCGATGATGTCCACCTGCTCGCGGCGCGCCGCCTCGAGAATCCGGTCGGGCGGCACCATCACACCGAGGTCGATGACCTCAAAATTGTTGCACGCGAGCACTACGCCGACGATGTTCTTGCCGATATCGTGGACATCGCCCTTCACCGTGGCCATCAGCACCCGGCCGGCCGAACGCGAACCGGCGCTCTTTTCGGCCTCGATGTAGGGAATAAGCTGTGCGACTGCCTTTTTCATGACGCGGGCGCTCTTGACGACCTGCGGCAGGAACATCTTGCCGGCACCGAACAGGTCACCGACGATGTTCATTCCATCCATCAGCGGTCCTTCGATGATCTGGATCGGGCGCGGGAAGAGGGCGCGCGCCTCCTCCACATCCTGTTCGATGTAGTCAGCGACGCCCTTCACCAGCGCATACGCCAGCCGTTTCTGCACCGGCTCCGTGCGCCAGTCGAGGTTCTCCTCGCGCACCTGCACGCCGCCGCCTGAATAGGAAGCGTGAATCTGCAGCAGCCGCTCGGTGGCATCAGGGCGGCGGTTGAGGATGACGTCCTCCACGCGTTCGAGGAGGTCCTTCGGGATTTCCTCGTAGACCGCCAGCTGGCCGGCGTTGACAATGCCCATGTTCATGCCGGCGCGCACGGCGTGATACAGGAACACGGTATGGATCGCCTCGCGCACCGCGTTATTGCCACGAAACGAAAACGACACGTTGCTTACGCCGCCACTGACAAGGGTGTGCGGAAGCGTGCGGTGGATCTCGCGCGTCGCTTCGATGAAGTCGACCGCGTAATTGCTGTGTTCCTCGATGCCGGTGGCCACGGCGAATATGTTCGGATCAAAGATGATGTCCTGCGGCGGAAAGCCGGCCTTTTCCGTCAGGATCCGGTAGCTGCGGGCGCATATCTCGACCTTGCGCGTCCTGCTGTCGGCCTGGCCGTGTTCATCGAAGGCCATGACGACAACTGCCGCGCCATAGCGCCGGATCCTGCGTGCGTCGGCGATGAACCGGTCTTCGCCTTCCTTGAGGCTGATCGAGTTCACCACCGGCTTGCCCTGAACGCATTTGAGTCCCGCCTCGATCACGGACGGGCGCGACGAATCGATCATGACCGGAACCCGGCTGATGTCAGGTTCGGAGGCGATCAGGTTGAGAAACGTGACCATGGCATGTTCGCCATCGAGCATGGCTTCGTCCATGTTGATGTCGATCATCTGCGCGCCGTTTTCAACCTGCTGCCTGGCCACCTCGACGGCCTGTTCGTAGTCGCCGTTCAGGATGAGCCGCTTGAATGCCGCCGAACCCGTGACGTTCGTGCGTTCGCCGATGTTGACGAACAGCGACTGCGGGCCGATGTTGAGAGGCTCGAGCCCGGCAAGCCGGCATTGCGGCTCGATGGCCGGAATCGCGCGTGGCGGAATGTCGCGCACTGCTTCAGCGATGGCGCGGATGTGTGCCGGAGTGGTCCCGCAGCAGCCGCCGACAATATTGAGGAGCCCGGAACGGGCGAAGTCGGCAAGCACTGATGACATGTACTCGGGCGTATCGTCGTACTGGCCGAACTCGTTCGGCAGGCCGGCGTTCGGGTGCGTGCTGACGCCGGTATCGGCGACGCGCGCCATCTCCGCCACGTACTGGCGCAGCTGTGTGGCACCCAGCGCGCAGTTGAGGCCGACGCTGAGCGGGCGGACGTGAGACACGGAATTCCAGAATGCTTCCGTGGTCTGCCCGGACAGCGTCCGGCCGCTCGCGTCGGTGATGGTTCCGGAAATCATGATCGGAACGCGCAGCCCGGTCTGCCCGAAAATCTCTTCTATGGCGTACAGCGCCGCCTTGCAGTTGAGGGTGTCGAACACCGTCTCCACCAGCAGCAGGTCGGCACCACCGTCGAGCAGCCCGCGTGTGGCGTCTGAATATGCCGCGACCAGCCCGTCGAAGGTGACGTTGCGGAAGCCGGGATTGTTGACATCCGGGGAAAGCGAGGCGGTACGGTTGGTCGGCCCGAGCGTGCCGGCGACGTAGCGCGGGCGACTCTCGTCGCGCATCTCGGATTCATCGGCGGCCGCGCGGGCAATCCGTGCGCCTTCGAAGTTGAGCTCATACACCAGCTCCTGCATGGCGTAATCAGCCATCGAGATGGAGGTCGAATTGAACGTGTTGGTCTCGATGATGTCGGCGCCAGCTTCCAGGTACGCAGCGTGGATGTCCCGGATGATGCGCGGCTGCGTGAGTGTCAGAAGATCGTTGTTTCCCTTCTGGTCCCTGGTATGCCGCGCGAAGCGCTCCCCCCGGTATTCCGCCTCGCCGAGGTTGTAGCGCTGGATCATGGTGCCCATCGCGCCGTCGAGAACCAGGATCCGGTTGTGGAGCAGGGCGTTGAGCTGCGCGATGCGCTCGGTGCGGGAACGGGTCGGCTGGGCTGCCATGGCGTATGGTCGCTGTAACGGTCTGTGGGACGGCGGGCAAGTGTAGCGAAAAGCGGGACAAATTGCTGCCGCCGGGGTGCCGCGACGATTGCCGGAGACGGATGTCAGGCCTACACTGCGCAGATCGGGCCAGGGCGGCGCGGTGTACGGAGGGGCAGCCATGGTATTTCGCGACCGGGATGATGCGGCGCACCGGCTTGCCGGAAACCTTGCCCGGTTCCGGGGTCTCGACCCGCTTGTGCTCGCGATTCCGCGCGGCGGGGTGCCGATGGGCCGGATCATTGCCGATGCCCTCGGCGGGGAGCTCGACGTGGTGCTGGTCCGCAAGATCGGGGCACCGTTCAATCCGGAGTTTGCCGTGGGCGCGATCGATGAACAGGGGCGGATCCAGGCCGGGGAATCAGCGGCCGCTGCCGGTGCCTCCGGCACCTATCTGGAAACGCAGGGCCGTGCGGAGCTCGCCCTCCTGCGGGCGCGGCGGGCCCGGTATACCCCGGTGCGTCCGGTTGCCGATCCCGCACATCGTCTGGTGATCGTGGTCGACGACGGCCTGGCGACTGGGGAAACGATGATTGCAGCGCTGCGCTCCGTGCGCACCAGACAGCCGGCGCGCCTCATTGCCGCCGTGCCGGTAGCCCCGCCCGAGACGCTCGCCCGGGTGGGCGGGTATGCGGACGAAGTCGTATGCCTTGAGACCCCCGCCTACTTCACGGCGGTCGGCCAGTTTTACCGGGACTTTCCGCAGGTGGAGGACGCGCAAGTCATTGCGGCGCTGACGGCACGCGCGCAGGCGCGGCACCACGACGCCGAACCGGACTGATGTGATGCCGCTGTCCCACCTGAAACATCCGCCCCAGGTCATGTCGGTGATGACACCGTTTCCCTATTCGATCGGTATCGACGAACCGGTCGGCGCGGCGCGTGACATGATGGCCCAGCACGCGATCCGCCACCTTCCGGTGAAGGACCAGGGATCCCTGGTGGGGGTGATCAGTGAGCGTGATGTCGCGCTTGCCCTGGATGGCGTGCTGCGGGCACCGCTGGTGCGGTCGGCCTACGTGCCGCAGGCCTATATCGTCGATGTGAGCGAACGCCTGGATGCGGTGCTGCTGCGCATGGCCCGTCACCATATCGGCTCGGCGCTGGTGGTGAAAGACGGCCGGCTGGCGGGCATTTTCACGATGACCGATGCCTGCCGCCTGTTCGGGCAGATGCTGCGCGAGCGGTTTCCGGTGTCTTCGGACGACGACCCCGACGTCGCCTGAGTTTTTCCGCTACGGCCGGCGGGGCTCGCGTCCGCTGCCGACCGTGAGCGGTATGCGGCGGTTGCCGAAGCTGCCGCCAAAGCCGCCGAAGCGCCCTGCGACGGCGGTGCCGCAGGCCCGGCAGTGTCCCGTTGCATCCAGTCCGTAGCCGGTGATCTCGTACCCATCCCGCTCGATGATGGGCGCGTGGCAGCCCGGGCAGTAGGTGCTGCCCGTGGCCGGGTCGCGCACATTGCCGGTGTAGACGTAGCGCAGTCCCGCGCGCAGGGCGATGTCGCGGGCGCGGCGCAGCGTGCGCGGCGGAGTCGGGGCAATGTCCGTCATCCGGTAATCCGGATGGAACGCGCTGAAATGCAGCGGCACGTCCGGGCCGAGCTCCCGCGCGATCCATCCGCTCAGCGCCCGGAGCTCCTCGTCAGAATCGTTTTTTCCGGGTATGAGCAGGGTGGTGATCTCCAGCCAGACTGCTGTTTCGTGACGCAGATATTGCAGCGTGTCGAGCACCGGCGCGAGATGCGCACCAGTGAGCCGGAAGTAGAAATCCTCGCTGAAGGCCTTGAGGTCGACATTGGCGGCATCCATCCTGGCGAACAGCTCGCGGCCGGGCGCGGCATGGATATAGCCGGCGGTCACCGCGATCGTCTGGATGCCGCGCGCATGGCAGGCATCGGCGACGTCCATGGCGTACTCCGCGAATATGACCGGATCATTGTAGGTGAATGCCACGCTCCGGCATCCAGATTGCTGCGCGGCGGCGGCGATCTGCTCCGGAGATGCCTGATCGGAGAGGCGCTCGGTGTCCCGTGATTTGCTGATGTCCCAGTTCTGGCAGAACCGGCACGCCAGGTTGCAGCCGGCCGTGCCGAACGACAATACGCTCGATCCCGGCAGAAAATGGTTCAGCGGTTTCTTCTCGACGGGATCGACGCAGAATCCGGACGAACGTCCGTAGGCCGTGAGCACCATGCCGTCACCGCTGCGCTGGCGCACGAAACACGCGCCGCGCTGTCCGTCATGGAGGCGGCAGTCGCGTGGACACAGATCGCACTGGATGCGGCCGTCGGGAAGCCGCTGCCAGTAGCGCGCCGGATAGGGGCCGCTGCTCACGCAGCACCGTCCTGCTGACCGGCAGCCCGTTCGCGCCACTTGCGCACGGTATAGCGCGAGAGCCGCACCGAACCATGCCAGAAATCGGCCGGCAGTCCGGCCTTGTGCTTCAGCTGGGCAAGAAACTGCACCGGATCGGGCAGCTCTTCCCACACCTGCGGCAGGAAGGTGCTGCGGCTGCGGCCGAACTCGAAAACCACCCCGTCGGTGCCGGGACGCAGCATCGCGCGGGTCTCGTCCTCGCTTCCGGCCGGCAGCGGCTCGGGAGACGAAAGCAACGATACCTCGATCTCCGTGTCCCGGTATTCCTCCCTGGTCAGCGGAACGAAGCGGGGGTCCCGGAATGCGGCTGCCCTGGCGTTGTCCTCGATGTCGTCACGCAGCGTCCGTCTTGCCTCGAGGCTGCCAATGCAGCCGCGCAGCCGGCCCAGCCGGGTAATTGTCACGAACGTCGCCCCGGGCCGGGAGAGCTCCGGTGAACAGTCGCAGACCCGGCAGCGTTCGTCGAGCACGGTGGCAATGGCGTTGCGTGCCAGGATCAGCAGGGATCCGCCCAGTGTCGCGGACTCAGGCATGGTCCGGTCCGGCGAAAGCCAGGGCGGCATAGCCGACGACCTGCGTGCGGTCGCCTGCGGTATCGCCCGAATTGCGCAGATCGAGCAGCCGGGCGCGCAGCCCGCGTGTGCGCGCCGCGCGTACCAGCCCCCTGACAGGCACGCTGCCGCAGGCGTCGTCATCACCGATCCGCTCCTCGTCAAGTGCCAGGATGGCTGCCACCGTGTTCCGGTCGGCCGCGCATGCCGCCTCGTAGGCCAGGTAGTGGGACAGATCGGTGCTCACCACGAGCAGCGTCTCGGGGCCACCCCACAGGATTTCCAGGACTTCAGCCACTTCCCCGGCGGTGGCATCACCGACTGCCAGCGGAAGCAGCCGGAACTGCTTCAACGTCCGCTGCAGGAAAGGCAGCTGCACCTCGATTGAATGTTCGCCGGCGTGCGCGAGATCGTCCGTGGTGACCTGGGGCAGCTGCCGGATTGCCGCCGCGGCGTCCTGGTCGACGTCGACAGTACCGAGTGGCGTGGCAAACCGCTGCGCTCCCGGCATTGCCAGGCCGCGTACCGCCACCCGGTGCGTCGGGCCGAGCAGCACGACACGCCGGATTGCGCCGGTGAGCGGCCGCAGCAGGGCGTAGGCGCTTGCCGCCACCGGACCGGAGTACCGGTAACCGGCGTGCGGCACGATAAGTGCCTTCGGCGCACTGCCGCTCGCGGCTGCGGGCACCGCCGCAAGCAGGTGGTCGACCAGCTGTTCCAGCGCTGCCTGGCCGGCAGGATAGAAGCTGCCGCTCACGGCAGCCGGACGGATACGGGACATGGACTGCATTGCCTCGCGGGGCAGATAGGACGACATGTCCCCTGAAAATGGGGGCGCGGAGCCCGATACTCAAGTGCTGCGCAGTGCCCCTGGCCGGCGGAATCAGGTGCCCGTCAGTCTCCCTGCGAGGGTACCTCGCGCGGGCGGCGCTCGTCGTCGATGGCCACATAGGTCAGGGTTGCCTCGGTCACCTTGACGCATTCGGTTACCCATTCCTCCCTGTGCCGGATGCGTTCGGCATACACCACGACATCCACGGTGATGGAGCTGCGGCCAACGCGGACTACCTCGGCGTAAAAGCTCACCAGGTCATTGACGAATACCGGTTTGCGGAACTGAAAAGCGTTTACCGCCACGGTCACGATGCGTCCGCGCGCCCGGCGGCTTGCCGCCACGCTGCCGGCAATATCGGCCTGGGCCATGATCCATCCGCCGAAAATATCGCCGGCGGAATTGGTGTCGAGTGGCATCGGGACGACACGCAGGGTCGGCTGGCGGTCCGCGGGAAGACGTTCCTCGTTCATGGCACTCACTCCGTCTACTGGATCCTGGCGCTGGCGTGGGCGCGCAGCCCGAGCTGCAGGATACGCTGGATGAATTCCTCGTAGCCGAGCCCGCCGCGCCGTGCCGACAGTGTGCAGTCCTCGTCGCGGGCGATGCCGGGGTTGGGATTTGCTTCGAGCACGTAGATCTGCCCGGCCGCGTTGAGACGCATGTCGATGCGGGCATATCCGCTCATGCCGAGCGCCCGGTAGATGCGCTTGCACAGCGAACCGATGCGCGCGACAGTCTCTGGCGGCAGGTCGGCGGCAAATTCGTAGTCGATTCCCCACCGTTCACGGTACCTGCCGTCCCACTTGACGCGGTAGGTGGCCAGGCGCGGAGCGCCTTCAGTGGCGTTGCGGAAGATCAGTTCACGCACCGGCAGCACCCGCAGCTGCACGTTGCCCATGACGGTCGCGTAGATCTCGCGGCCGTCGATGTACTGCTCGGCAATCGCATCGTCCTGGATGCGTTCATGGATGAACTGCACGCGTTCCTGCAGCTGGTGTTCGGTTTCAACATAGGAGGCCTGGGCGATGCCGAGGGAGCCTTCCTCGGTAAGTGCCTTGACGATTACCGGATACGGCACGTGCCGCGTGCGCAACGTGCCGCGGCCGCGCGGGAAAACGCGGAAGTCCGGGACCTGGATGCGATGGTAGGCAAGCAGCTTCTTCGAGAGGGCCTTGTCGCGTGCGAGCAGCAGGCCACGCGGATTGCAGCCGGTGTACGGCAGCCGCATCATTTCCAGATAGCTCACCACGTAGTAGTCGAACGCCGCAATTCCGGCGAATTCCTCGAGCAGGTTGAATGCGATATCCGGCTTCCATTCCTCTATCGCCGTGCGGATCGGAGCCAGATCGTCGTAGACGCCGATTACGCTCACCTCGTGTCCGAGCCGCAGCAGGGCGTGCTTGACGTCATACTCCGTGCGGAATTTCTCCATGCGCGGATCGTCCTTCATGTGCAGGTCATCCGGCGGAACCAGCGTGTAATGGACCAGCATCATTACGCGTAGTTTCTTCATAGCGCAAGGCGCGACCTTCCGGCGCGCAGCGAGCCCATGTAGAGCATGACCAGTGCGGATGCCAGCGGCAGTTCCGGGCATGTGCGGCCGGCCGGCGCGCGCAGTCCGAGGCCGGCGGCAAGCTGTGCTGCGTGCGTGAGGGTCAGGCTGACGCGGTAACGCGGTGCCCCGGTCCAGTGCGCCACCAGTGTGGTGATGCCGGCACGATGCCGGCTGATGAAGCGCGCGGCGGGCTCGTCCAAACGGCCGCGCGCCGGCGGAAAGATACGCTCGAGCTGCTGGCTGTGAAAGCGCGGAAACGCGTCTCCGGCCAGCTGCTGCTTGTGTTCAAAGTATTCACGCAGAGTGATGCGCAGTGACGCCAGCGGATCGACCACGCGCCGGGTACGCAGCGCCGGGGGGTGCGTGGCGATTTCGTGCATCAGGCTGTCGACCAATTCGAGTTTGCGCAATGCCGGCCAGCCACGGTAACGCTCGTGCCACCGGGACCGGGGATCGAGCCACACGGCAAACGTCTCGGCCCAGTCTTCGTGCGGATGACTCTGGGCGTACCAGCCCCCGAGATTGATGACGTAACCCCGGCTTTCGGGCCGCGGCAGGTAGCTCTCGGGATAGGTGCGGGCGGGACGTCCGAAACCGCGCTGCCAGGCATGTCTCAGATGCAGCCGGTAGGCGTTGGCCAGCGCATGCGCCGTTTCATGACGCATCAGCTTCTGGCATTCCTGGCCAGTACCGCCTTCGAGCTCCAGCATGCGGCGCTTTTCGAGCTGTGCCAGGCGCGGATGCGCGAGATAGAAAGGGATCGCGAAGCCCGGTATCCCGTCCGGACTGAACCAGCAGTCTGACAGCCAGCTGTGGGGCCGGAAGCGGATGCCGCGGCGCTCGAGTGCGCGGTACAGCCGGCCGATCTGTGGCTCGAGCGGGCTGCCGGCGATGGTGAGGCCGAGATCGCAGAGGCGCGCATCGAGCAGGCGCTCGTCGGACCATCCGGCCCAGCGGCGGGACCGCATGCGTCGACGTGCCGCA
>JAJYCY010000016.1:11343-20368 GCA_021778035.1 Pseudomonadota bacterium | reverse complement strand
AGCGCTCGGACCCGAGTTCGCCACCACGCAGCACAATGCCTACTATTACCAGGTCGATCCGCAGTATGCGACTGTGCTGCGTCCGGCCTATGCCGCGCGCGGCGGCTACGGTGGCATGAGCGCGACGATGTCGGTGAGCCGGCGTTTCCGCACAACGTGGTTCGGAGCGTTCGTGCGCTATGACAGCCTTGCCGGCGCGGTGTTCGAAGACAGCCCGCTGGTGCGGGCGCGCAGCTCGGTGATGGCGGGCATCGGCATCTCCTGGATCCTTGTGCAGTCGGCGACGATGGTCCGGCAGCGCCGCTGAACAGGCCGCCACGCAAGGCCTATGGATAATCACGGTAGCTGCCGCTACACTGCCGCCATCGCCCGCAGCGGGCAGCGGAGCCGCCGGAAATCCATGCACCAGCCGCAGTCACTTGAAGAGTATCTGGATCTCATCGAGCAGGCCCAGTTCGAGGTCGAGGATCTGCTGCGCTGCGCCGAGGAGGAGGGCGACGGACTGCAGGAGTTCGGTGCGCGCATTCCGGTATACCAGCAGATCGCCGCTGCGCTCGGGCAGCTGTACCGCGAGGTGTCCGGCGGCTCGCACGATTTTTCCACCAGCACCGATCTCGCCATCATGCCGGTGGTGCGGCAGTGGAAGCGTGACATACCGTTTCACGGCCTGCTCGAGGTGATCAACACCGTTCACCGGTCCGGATTCTGAGCAGCGCTCCTGTCGGGCGCAGCGCAAATCCGGTAACATGTGGCCATGTCCGGCAATACGATCGGCAAGCTGTTTACGGTCACTACCTGTGGCGAAAGCCATGGTCCGGCCTATCTGTGCATCGTCGACGGCTGTCCTCCGGGGATGGCGCTCGGCGAGGCTGACCTGCAGCGCGATCTCGACCGGCGCAAACCCGGCAAATCCCGCCATACCACCCAGCGGCGCGAAGCCGACGAGGTAAGGATCCTGTCGGGTGTGTTCGAGGGCCGCACGACCGGAACGCCGATCGGACTGATGATCGAGAATACCGACCAGCGCTCCCAGGACTACTCGAAGATCATGGACCGTTTCCGGCCCGGGCATGCGGACTACACCTACCAGCAGAAATACGGACTTCGTGACTACCGTGGCGGGGGGCGGGCATCGGCACGCGAAACCGCGATGCGTGTGGCTGCCGGTGCCATCGCCAAGAAGTATCTCGGCGAGCGCCACGGCATCACCGTGCGCGGTTATCTGTCCGAACTCGGACCGGTCCGCGTGCAGCACGTGGACTGGAACGAGGTCGAGAACAATCCGTTCTTCTGCCCCGATCCGCAGAAGCTCCCGGAGCTCGAGGCATACATGGATGCGCTGCGCAGGGACGGAGATTCGGTCGGAGCACGCGTCAACGTGGTGGCCACCAACGTGCCTGTCGGCCTGGGCGAGCCGGTATTCGGCCGTCTCGACGCCGACATCGCCAGTGCTCTGATGGGCATCAATGCGGTGAAGGGTGTCGAGATCGGCGCCGGGTTCGCCAGCATCGCCCAGAAAGGCAGCGAGCACCGTGACGAGATGACGCCCGCGGGGTTCCTCAGCAACCATGCGGGCGGCATTCTTGGCGGCATCTCCACCGGCCAGGAGATCGTGGCAAGCATTGCGCTCAAACCGACCTCGAGCATCCGTCTGCCGGGCCGCACGGTGAATCTTGCCGGCGATCCCGTCGAGATCGTGACCACCGGTCGTCATGATCCCTGTGTCGGAATCCGGGCCACGCCGATCGCGGAGGCGATGCTTGCGATCGTGCTGATGGATCACGTCCTGCGGAATCGCGCCCAGAATGCCGACGTCGTGCGGACGACGCCCGACATCGCCGGCGGACCTTGAGGCGTGCGGTACGCGCGGACCGGAGCAGCCAGCGTGTGCCGGTGCTGCCACAGGTTCCGGAGCAGGGGGCGGACAGCGGCGTGACTGCAGTCAATCGCCGCCCCGGCCGCATATGGCGGCCTGTCGCGGCTTGCTGCTGAAGCCGGCGTTGCCGTGTCCTTGCGATCCCTCGACCGCTTTCATGTCCCGCTGAGCGGTTTCTATTTCCTTTATTTCGCCGCGCTCGGCGGCCTCATCCCGTACTTCGGCCTGTACCTGCGTTCCATAGGTTTCGGTCCCGGGGCCATCGGCAGCATCATGGCGCTGCTCATGTCCTCGCGTATCGTCGCGCCACTGGTGTGGGGGTGGCTCGCCGATCACCAGGCGCGACGCATGGTGTTCGTGCGCCTGGCATCGCTGCTGGCGTTTGTTGCATTCCTGGGCGTATATGCCGCAAAAGGTTTCTGGCCGGTTGCGGCAACCGTGTTCGTGTTCGGTTTTTTCTGGAACGCCTCGCTGCCCCTGCTCGAGGCCACGACCATGAGCCACTTCGGATCGGACCCCGGCGCATACGGGCGGGTGCGGCTGTGGGGCTCGATCGGTTTCATCGCGAGCGTGCTGTCGCTCGGCGCGGCGATCGACCGGTTCGGTCCGTGGTCGGTGCTGCCGGTACTGTCGGTGCTGCTCTCGGGAATATGGCTGATCGCGCTCATCCTGCCGGAAGCGGAACTGCGCGGACACCTCGGGCACCCCGGATCACTGCGCCAGGCGCTGATGCGGCGGGAGGTGTTTGCTTTCCTGCTGGCGTGTTTCCTGATGCAGCTGAGCCATGGTCCGTACTATACGTTCTACTCGCTGTACCTCGCCGGCCACGGATATCCGGAAAGCGTGATTGGCGCGCTATGGGCGTTCGCCGTGGTCTGCGAGATCGGCGTCTTTCTTGCCATGCGCCGGCTGCTTGCGCGCGTTGCGCTGCGCACGGTGCTTCTGGGGAGCTTCGCACTGGCCGCGCTGCGCTGGCTGCTGATCGGGTTTTTCCCGTCCCACATCGTGATCCTGGTGCTGGCGCAGATGCTGCACGCGGCGACTTTCGGCGCGTTTCATGCCGTGGCGATGCAGCTGATCTACCGGTTTTTCACCGGGCACCACCAGCACCGCGGCCAGGCGATATACGGCAGTGCGAGCATCGGGCTGGGCGGAGCGGCGGGAAGCTTCTGGGCGGGACGCGCCTGGACAGCAATTGGTCCGGCCGGGACCTTCGCGCTGGCGGCTCTGGCTGCCAGCGCCGCATTCCTGATCGCGCTCGTCCTGATGCGGCCGCGTACGGCGCGATGAATGCGTGCGCGGGGGCTGGCAGGGCGGCCGTCAGGCGAGTGATTTCAGGCGCCGCCGTGCCGCATCGAGCGGAATGAGTGCTCCGCGCTGCGGTAACCCGTCTGCTGCCGTCCCGGGACGGTGCGTGCCGAAAATCCACGCAACCGCGGCGCAGAGCTCCTCCATGAAGCGGTAGACATCGACATCGGTGCGGGTTGATCCGAGCAGGCTGGCACGGATAGGCCCCAGCGCGTCGAAGGTCGGCTGTGCCGTGACCGGATCAGCAAGACAGTGGCAGCCGTTATTCTGGTAGATCGCGCGCACGATGCGCGCGGCGAGCTCGTAATGCAGGGCGCTCGAATCCAGGAGCGAGCCGACATCGCTGGCGGCGCGCACCGGAAGCTGGTGCTGGCCGATGCGCAGCGCGAGCTGCTCGATGAACTGCTGAAAACTGATCATGCCGTGTCCCGGATTGCCCCGATAATGGCCGATGCCGCGTTCGAAAGTGTGCGCCCCGAGTGCGTCACCACGCCGAGTTCGCGCACGATGCGGACCCTTTCAATCTGGACCACTTTGAGACCGTCGTCAATCAACGTGTGCGGCAGTGCGCTCCATCCGAGACCGATCGATACAAGCATGCGGATCAGCTCGAGATAATTTGTCTCCAGGCCGATGTGCAGCTCGCGGCGCACCGCGGCCAGTGCCTCGAGTATGATCTCGCGTGTCGTGGCCCCCGGGACCGGCAGGATCGCCGGATATCCGGCGAGATCCCGTAACCGGATTTTCCCGGCGGCGAGCGGATGGGCGGGGGCGACCACGATCTCGAGCGGATCGCTCCACACCTGTTCCAGGTGCAGGCGCGGGTGCGGGCTGCGCGGAAGCGTCACCACCGCCAGATCGAGCTGACCCTGCTCGACCGCGTGGCAGGCGGCCTCCGAGTCCATGAACCGCAGGTCGAGCTGCACGTGCGGATGGGCGGTGTAGAAACTTCTCAGTGCCGGCGGCAACCGGTGCAGGCCGACATGATAGCTTGTGCCGATGCGCAGGGGTCCGGCGATGTCGTGCGACAGCGCGGCAATGCGCCGTCGTGCTTCTTCCACGCCGGCGAGAATGGACCGTGCCTGCGGCAGCAGCGCCACTCCGGCCGGTGCCAGCTCGACCCGGCGGCCGGCACGATCGAAAAGCCTCGCGTTGAGCTCGGATTCGAGCGCTGCGATGCGCTTGCTGACTGCCGGCTGCGTCAGGAAGCTGCGTTCGGCGGCGCGCGAGAACGAGCCGTTTTCGGCAACGGCGAGAAATGTCTGCAGGTCAGCTATATCCATAAATAAATGGAATCAATTAAATGAGAAATATGAATTTGTGTTATTTATAGCCGCTCACTAGACTGAGCGCAATATCAAGGCAGATCTCCTGCCAGGGGAATGCAGCGCCATGACCGGAAAGACTCTCTATGACAAGCTCTGGGACGCCCATGTCGTGCGGTCCAACCCCGATGGCAACACGCTGATTTATATCGACCGGCACCTGGTGCATGAAGTGACCAGTCCGCAGGCGTTTGAAGGCCTGAAGCTCGCGGGTCGCGCCCTTTGGCGCAGCGACGCCAACCTTGCCACTGCCGATCATAATGTTCCGACGACCGCCCGTGCCCGCGGGATTACCGACCCGGTTTCGCGCCTGCAGGTCGAGACGCTCGACCGCAACTGTGCGGATTTCGGAATCACGGAATTCGGGATGAATGATCCGCGCCAGGGTATCGTGCATGTCGTCGGTCCGGAGCAGGGTGCGACACTGCCCGGCATGACGGTGGTATGCGGGGATTCCCATACCTCGACGCATGGCGCATTCGGTGCCCTGGCCTTCGGCATCGGGACCTCGGAAGTCGAGCATGTGCTGGCGACGCAATGCCTGCTGATGAAGAAATCGAAGAACATGCGTGTGCGGGTGCAGGGCGCGACCCCTCCCGGCGTAACCGCCAAGGACATCGTGCTTGCCGTCATCGGCCGCATCGGCACGGCCGGCGGAACCGGACATGCAATCGAATTCTCGGGGCCGGCGGTCGCCGCGCTGTCCATGGAAGGCCGCATGACCGTCTGCAACATGGCCATCGAGGCGGGTGCCCGTGCCGGTCTGGTCGCGGTCGACGACAAGACCATCGAGTATCTGCGCGGCCGGCCATACGCCCCGGCGCAGGGACTCTGGGACCGGGCGGTCGCCGCCTGGCGCAGTCTGCACAGCGACCCCGATGCGGTGTTCGATCGCGAGATCATCATCGATGCCGGCGCGATCGTACCGCAGGTAACCTGGGGTACTTCTCCGGAGATGGTCGTGGGGATCGATGGCCGCGTGCCCGATCCTGCGCACGAAGCGGATGCCACGCGGCGCACAAGCATGCTGGGCGCGCTCGAATACATGGGGCTCGTGCCCGGCACGCCGATGCAGGAAATTGCCATCGACAAAGTATTCATCGGATCATGCACCAATTCGCGCATCGAGGACCTGCGTGTGGCGGCCGAGGTGGTCCGTGGCCGGCGCGTCGCGGGCAGCGTCAGGCTGGCGATGGTCGTGCCGGGGTCCGGTCCGGTCCGGGACCAGGCCGAGCGCGAAGGGCTGGACAGGATTTTTACGGCCGCCGGCTTCGAGTGGCGCGAACCGGGCTGTTCCATGTGTCTCGCCATGAACGCCGATCGGCTCGAGCCGGGTGAACGCTGTGCGTCGACATCGAACCGCAACTTCGAGGGCCGCCAGGGTGCCGGTGGCCGGACGCATCTGGTCAGCCCGGCAATGGCCGCGGCGGCCGGTATCGCAGGACATTTCGTCGACGTGCGCAGCTGGCGCTGAGTGTCCGCACAGGATGCGGCAACGGATAAAGGGGATCCCTATGCAGAAATTCACCACACTGAACGGCGTTGTCGCACCGCTCGACAGGGCAAACGTCGACACCGACGCGATCATACCGAAACAGTACCTCAAGTCGATCAAGCGCAGCGGTTTCGGACCGAACCTGTTCGACTCATGGCGCTACCTCGACCAGGGTGAGCCCGGCATGGACCACAGCCGCCGTCCGCTCAATCCGGATTTCGTGCTCAACCGGCCGCGCTATGCTGGCGCCAGCATCCTGCTGGCGCGTGCCAACTTCGGGTGCGGCTCATCGCGCGAGCATGCGCCCTGGGCACTGATGGACTACGGTTTTCGCGCTGTCATCGCCCCGAGCTTCGCCGACATCTTCTACCAGAACTGCCTGAAGAACGGGCTGCTGCCGGTCGTTCTCGGGGACGCGGCCGTGCAGCATCTGTTCGAGGAAACCGGCGCGCACGAGGGTTACCGGCTGACGGCCGATCTCGGCAGCCAGACAGTGACCACGCCTTCCGGGGAAACCTTCAGTTTCGAGATCGATGCGTTCCGCAGGCATTGCCTGCTCAACGGCCTGGATGACATCGGCCTTACCCTGGAACATGTCGCGGAGATCCGTACTTACGAGGCGCGGCGGCGCAACGAAGCGCCGTGGCTGTTCCGCTAGCCGCCGATGGACTGTCAGTCGCACAACCGATACGGAGTCAATCGATGAGTCGCAAGGTGCTGGTGCTTCCGGGTGACGGAATAGGCCCGGAAATCATGGCCGAGGCAGTGCGGGTGCTCGAATCCCTGCAACACGGAGGCCTCGACATCGAACTCGTGCATGCGCTGGTGGGAGGCGCGGCCTACGACGCTGCAGGCACACCGCTGCCGGCCGAAACGCTGCGTCTGGCGCGGGAAGCCGACGCCGTGCTGCTGGGCGCCGTGGGCGGACCCAAGTGGGAGTCGATCGACATCGCGCTGCGGCCGGAAAAGGGCCTGCTCGGACTGCGCTCGGAGCTCGGCCTGTTCGCGAATCTGCGTCCGGCAGTGCTGTTTCCGCAGCTTGCTTCGGCCTCCACCCTCCGGGCAGAGGTCGTTGCCGGGCTCGATATCATGATCGTGCGCGAACTCACCGGCGGCATCTACTTCGGCCAGCCCCGGGGCGTGCGCGTGCGTGCAGACGGCGAACGCGAAGGCATCAATACGCTTGTGTACCGGGAATCCGAGATCAGCCGCATCGCCCGCGTGGCGTTCGAGATCGCGATGAAACGCGGCCGGCGTGTCTGTTCGGTCGACAAGGCCAATGTACTGGAGTGCACCGGGCTGTGGCGCGAGGTGGTGACCACGGTGGGGCGGGATTACCCGGAGGTCGCGCTCACGCACATGTATGTCGACAACGCGGCGATGCAGCTGGTGCGCGCCCCCAGGCAGTTCGATGTCATTGTCACCACCAACATGTTCGGTGACATCCTTTCCGATGAGGCGGCGATGCTGACCGGATCGATCGGCATGCTGCCGTCGGCGTCGCTCGATGCCGCGCGCAAAGGCATGTATGAGCCGATCCACGGCTCTGCCCCCGACATTGCCGGCAGGGGCGTGGCCAATCCGCTCGGCACGATCCTGTCCGTTGCGATGATGCTGCGATACACTTTCGAGCGGGCGGATCTGGCGCTGCGGGTGGAGCGCGCGGTCGAGGCGGTACTTGCGCGCGGGCTGCGCACCGCCGACATCTATACGGACGGCTGTACGCGGGTCGGTACCGCAGAAATGGGTGCCGCCGTGGCGGCGGCACTGGATTCCTGAACAACCAGTAACAGGCCCGGTACGGACCGGATTGCGGGAACTGCGCGGGCAGCAGAGGCAGGCTATGATGCGGGTAGGTGTGGTCGGGTGGCGCGGCATGGTGGGTTCCGTGCTGATGCAGCGCATGCGCGCCGAAGGTGATTTCGCTCTGGTCGAGCCGGAGTTTTTTTCCACCTCGCAGGCCGGAGGCAGGGGGCCGGATATCGGCAGGGATGTTCCTCCGCTCCGGGACGCGCGCGACCTGGTGATGCTCCGGACCATGGACGCGATCATCTCCTGCCAGGGCGGGGACTATACCTCGGATGTCTATCCGAGGCTGCGCGCCGCCGGCTGGAATGGATACTGGATCGACGCCGCGTCCACGCTGCGCATGCAGCAGGATGCGGTGATCATTCTCGACCCGGTCAACGAAGGGGTCATCCGCACGGCGCTCGCCCGCGGCGTGCGCAGCTACATCGGCGGAAACTGCACGGTCAGTCTGATGCTCATGGCGCTGGGAGGTCTGTTCGAGCGCGGCCTTGTCGAGTGGATGACCGCCATGACCTACCAGGCGGCATCAGGCGCTGGCGCGCAGAACATGCGCGAACTGCTCGCGCAGATGGGTTCGGTGCACCAGGCAGCCGGCCACATGCTTGGCGATCCGGGCTCGGCGATTCTCGAGATCGACCGGACAGTGACGGAGAGGCTGCGTGACACCGTGTTTCCGGCGGAGCACTTCGGGGTTCCACTCGCAGGAAGCCTGATACCCTGGATCGACAAGGACCTCGGTAACGGACAGAGCCGCGAGGAATGGAAAGGGCAGGCGGAGACCAACAAGATCCTCGGGCGCGAGGCAGACCCGGTTCCCGTCGATGGCATCTGCGTACGCATCGGCGCGATGCGCAGCCACAGCCAGGCGCTGACAGTCAAGCTCGCACAAGATGTGCCGCTCGACGAAATCGAGGGAATGCTGGCGGCCGCGAACTCGTGGGTGAAGGTTATCCCCAATGAGCGCGAAGTTACGGTGCGCGAGCTCACTCCGGCGGCCGTCAGCGGGACCCTGACGGTACCCGTCGGCAGACTGCGCAAGCTTTCCATGGGAAACCGGTACCTCTCGGCGTTTACCGTGGGTGACCAGCTGCTGTGGGGCGCGGCCGAACCGCTGCGCCGCATGCTGCGCATCCTGATCGAACGCTAGGCTGGCACGGCGGCAGGTTCAGGCCCGCCATGGACGGCCGGCCGGAAAGCGGCTATATAAATTCT
>JAJYCY010000016.1:0-11243 GCA_021778035.1 Pseudomonadota bacterium | reverse complement strand
AGCTGCTGTGGGGCGCGGCCGAACCGCTGCGCCGCATGCTGCGCATCCTGATCGAACGCTAGGCTGGCACGGCGGCAGGTTCAGGCCCGCCATGGACGGCCGGCCGGAAAGCGGCTATATAAATTCTGAGACCCGGGCGTTTCGGCGGTTGGGACCGGAAGGTGCAACCCCGCAGGACACGACTGAAAGTGCGCGATATCCCCCCGCATTGCCCATTCCCGCACGCCAACTCCGTCGCAAGACGAAGACGAAACCGGCCTTGATGAAGCAGGAAGTCAGCTTTGAACCTGTTTAGGCAGGTTTGAGTAGGTCTGACAGAACGGTTGGTCAAACTGTAATTGTGGGCTATAGTTAACTGTTGTTTGTAAACACTAATGACACCATATGCTTGCAACTCCAAGTATTAGAAGCACTAGTTCGGTGAATAAGGGGCAGTCTGGGGGAGTGAACGCCATGCACCACATGAAGTGGGTTTCGGGCAGGCAGCAGCAATGGCTGAGGATCATTCTGGGAGCCGCACTGTCGGCTTTGCCTGCGCTTGCGTATGGTCTCGGTCTGGGTCGGCTGGTGGTGGAATCCGGTCTGGATGAGCCGCTGCGCGCGCATGTCCGGGTCATCGATGTAACGCCAGCCGAGATCAAGACCCTGAGTCCGAAGCTCGCGTCGGATACGTATTTCCAGGCCGCTGGCATCAGCCGCCATTCGTTCCTTTCGCGCATCCGGTACTCTGTCAGCCAGCACAAGGACGGCAACTATTACATCGACCTGTCGACTGCCGGGCCGTTCAGTGAGCCGTTCATCCAGACCATGCTCGAGGTCGACTGGGCCGGCGGGCAGCTCGTGCGCGAGTACACCGCGCTGCTGGATCCGCCGAACTGGGTTGCCAGCCAGCATCCGGCGATCTCCGCGCCGGCCGTGACGGCGTTGGCGGCGCCTGCTGCCTCGGTTCCTGTGCCCTCTGCGGAGAGTCTCCCGCCCGTGGCGCCCGCAGCCGGCAGCACGCCCGCAGCACTGCCCAGCGGTACCGTGATGGTCGGGCCCGCGTCGGCGCCCGCAGCGCTGCTCGGTCCAGCATCGGCTTCGCAGCCTGCTGCGCCTTCGCCGGCGCCGCCCACTGCCGTGGCTGCCGGAAACCATCCCGCCTGGGCCAGCACCGCCCGCTATACCGTGCGCAAGGGGGATACGCTGAGCCTTGTCGCCCGCAGGATTACGGTGGACCGGAGCATTTCTCCCGAGCAGGTGATGATCGCGCTGCTGCAGGCGAATCCGCAGGCCTTCTTTGACCACAACATCAACAATCTGAAGTCCGGGAAGATCCTGAAGGTTCCGCCGCGCAGTCAGGTGACGTCGGTGTCGGACGCCCAGGCGCTCAAGGATTTCCGTCTCCAGTACGATGCCTGGCAGGAATACAAGCTCAAGCTGGCGGCCGCGAGCCGTGCCATCCATGTCCCAGCCGCGGGTGCAACCGCGCCGGCGACAACCGCTGCCGCCGGCACGCCGGCTGCCGGAAAGCCGGCGACTGCAGCCACCGCACAGTCTGGTACGGGCACCAAGAAAGCGGGTGCTGCAAAAACTGCGACCACCGGGACGGCCAGTGAGGCATTGCTGCGCATCGTCCGCTCTGAACTCAAATCCGAAGCAGGCGGTGCCGCCGCGGGTGCGGCAGCCAGTCCCAGTGGCACGAAGAAGGAAACCTCGGGCGAACGGGCAGCGCTGTCGCATGGCATGACGATGACCGAGGAGCAGATTGATGCTCGCCAGGAGGAGAACAAGGAGCTGAGCAAGCGGCTCGGCTCTGTGGGCAAGCAGGTGCGCAATACCGAGCGCATGATCAAGATCGACAACCGGGAGCTCGCGCTTTCCGAGAAGCAGGCCGCCAAGCCGCAGACGCCCGCGGCGCGGCCGGTCGTCCGGCACCCGATTGTCCGGCGGCCGATCCGGCCCTTCGTTCCGGTCCAGCCGCAGAGCGGGGGACTGATCCAGGGCATGCTCTCGGCGGTGACGGGGATAGTCAGCGGGATCTTCAGCAATCCTGTGACGCTTGCCGTGCTGGCCGGGGCGGTGGTTCTCGGGGGTGGCATTCTCGGGGTGTATTATCTGCGCCGCCGGCGCGCCAAGGCTGAATTTGAGGAAAGCATCCTGTCCGGCGGCAGTCTGGCGGCGGAGGCGTCGAGCGTCACCGACAGCGGCACCCAGACACCGGCGACCGACACATCATTCCTGAGTGACTTCAGCCAGGGCGGGATGGGCAACATCCACACTGACGAGGTGGATCCGATCGCCGAGGCGGAAGTCTATCTTGCCTATGGACGCGACGAACAGGCCGAAGAGATCCTGAAAGAGGCGGTCGTCAAGGATCCGCATCGGCAAGAACTCAAGCAGAAGCTGCTCGAAATCTATCTGCAGCGCAACGACGTCAGTGCCTTCGAGACACTCGCCGAAGAGCTGTACGCGCAGACCGAGGGAAAGGGTGGACGGGTCTGGGAAAAGGTCGAGGAAATGGGTCGCAAGATCAGCCCGGGCAATCCCATGTTCCGCGGCGGTGGACAGCCCCCTGTCGCGGGTATCGGGCGAGGCGCGCAGAACGGGACCCCAGGCACCGGGCGGAACACCAACCCGCTGACGTCCTCAGGCACGGCGGATGCCGTGGCGCCGCTGCGCGAGCCGCTGGCCCCGCTCATACCCGACGAGCCAGCCGGCATCGATTTCAGCGTGGGCACCCCGGCGGCTTCCGGAGGAGGACTGGCGTTTCCCCAGTCGGCAGCCGGTGCGGCGGCATCGCCGGCGCGGGCGGACACGGGATTCGATATGGATCTGTCAGCGCCCGCCGCGGCATCGTCCGGCACCAGCCAGGTACCGGAGACCGGGACCATTGGCCATGGCGACAGCGGTTTCGATCTGGATTTCAATCTCGACAGTGCACCGGCGGCCGCATCCGGAGGAGACATCAGCTTCGATGCACCGTTGCGCGGCGAGTCGACGCCCGATTTTTCCGCCACATCCCGCAAGGCGCCACCCGTCGAAGAAGGTCTGGCATTGCTGGCTGAATCGGTTTCCGATTCACCCTCCCTGCAGTTCGAAACCGCAGGAGAGGAGGGTGCTGACGCCGAGCCGCAGTGGGACGAAACGACAACCAAGCTGGATCTGGCCAAGGCCTACATCGACATGGGCGATGCCGAGGGTGCCCGGAGCATTCTCGAAGAGGTCATGTCGGAAGGCAGCGAGAGCCAGAAGACCCAGGCGCGCGCGCTCTCTGCACAGATCGCCTGACCCCGCCGTGCCGCACGCGGCGGGGCGTGCCTGGATCAGGCGGCGGTTGCCGCCTGTGGCGCGGGTGGCTGGTATTTCCAGCCCGGTGGCCGGTCCCAGGTGACGAAGACGTAGCTGAAGGGATTCTCCGCATCCGCGGGATGCGGTTCGCGCGCGATTTCCACCCATTCACGCGTGTCGAATGGCGGGAACAGCGTGTCGCCCGGCACGGCGGCATCGATCAGCGTTGCGTACAGGCGGTCGGCACGGTCCAGGGTCTGGGCATAGATCGTCGCTCCGCCGATGATGAAGATTTCCGTATCGCCGGCTGCCGCACGCAGCGCTTCCTCGACCGAACCTACCACGGTGCATCCCTCCGCCCCGTAGCCCGCCTGGCGGGTTATGACGATGTTCCTGCGTCCAGGCAGCGGCCGTCCAAGCGATTCATGGTTCCGGCGGCCCATGATGACCGGGTGCCCGAGTGTGAGGTGGCGGAAATGTCGCAGGTCCGCAGGGAGGCGCCAGGGAAGCGCGTTGTTCGCGCCGATGACACGGTTGCTCGCCATGGCCCAGATGAGGGAGATGCGCGGCCTGGCATCGCTCATACCGCTACGGCCGCCCGGATGGCTGGGTGCGGGTCGTAGTTGAGCAGCTCGAAATCCTCGTAGCGGAATGCAAAGAGCGACTGTACCTGCGGGTTGAGACGCATGACCGGGGACGGCTTCGGCGTGCGCCCCAGCTGCAGTTGCACCTGCTCGAGGTGGTTGCGGTAGAGATGGGCATCGCCCAGCGTATGGATGAATTCCCCCGGCTGCAGGCCGCTGACCTGGGCAATCATGAGGGTCAGCAGGGAATAGGAGGCGATGTTGAAGGGAACCCCGAGAAAGATGTCGGCGCTGCGCTGGTAGAGCTGGCAGGACAGGCGTCCCCGGGATACGTAGAACTGGAACAGGACGTGGCAGGGGGGCAGCGCCATGCGGCCGATGTCGGCGACGTTCCAGGCGCTGACGACCAGGCGGCGCGAATCGGGGTTCGCGCGCAGCTCACGCAGCAGCTCGCTGATCTGGTCTATGTGGCGGCCGTCGGGGGCTGGCCAGGAGCGCCACTGGTAGCCGTAGACCGGACCAAGCTCCCCCTCCGGATCCGCCCACTCGTCCCAGATCGTCACGCCATGCTCCCGCAGGTAGCGCACGTTCGTGTCACCCCTGAGAAACCACAGCAGTTCGTGAATGACGGATTTCAGGTGGATTTTCTTGGTGGTCAGCAGCGGAAATCCCGCACCCAGGTCGAACCGCATCTGGTAGCCGAACGTGCTCAGCGTGCCGGTGCCGGTACGGTCATCCTTGGGAGTTCCGTGGACCAGTACATGCGACATGAGATCGAGGTATTGCTGCATGGCCGGCATTTTCCCACGAATCGGCTGCCGGATGTAGCGCGGCAGAACGCCGCTGCGCGGAGGGTCCGGGCGGGCTGCCGGAAGCGGCAGTGCGTCCGTTCGTCGGCTCGATTGCCCGTTTGAAGGAATTTGGCCGTGGATTCCGTGTGGGGCGGGATAGAATCAAGAGTAATAAAACAACACCGCCAGCCGGTATCAGGGTGCGTGGGAGACAAGATGGACAGGTATTTTTTCATGATTCGCGTGCTGGAGCTTCTGCGCCGGCCCGGTTTTCTCAACCGGATGGCGGCGGGCACGCTGCGGGCCATCGGCGGGTTCATCGTGCTGCTGAGCCTGGTCACCTTTTTCAAGGTCGGCAAGGTCATCTCCGGACTGCCACCGAGCGGGGTGCTCGGAGGGGTCCTGTTTCTCGTCTCTGATGTCCTCGCGGTGTATGCGGTCGTGCACACGCTGATCATCCGGGCGCGCGATATCAACAAGATCGGCGGATCCGAATTCAGCATGTTTCCGCTGGTTTCCATCCTGCTGCAGACATTCGGCGAGGTCTTTGCCGCGTTCATGGGCCTGGTGGCGCTCGGAGGCGGCATGTACGTGTGGTTCACGGGCAAGGGTGTGGCCACCGTCCTTGATCCGCTGCAGGCACTGACACCGGTTTTTGGCGACGCCACCTTCCTCGGCGGGATGCAGTTCATGATCGGAGGGGTGCTGCTGGCGCTGGCAGTCCTGATCGTCGGCTATGCACTGTCCGAGGTGGTAGACCTGCTGTCGGAAACCAAGAGGCGGCTGCGGGAAGCGGATCGCATCACCGAACAGAGCGTCACCGAGCCGAGTCTCCGTTTCCGCTCGGGGACCTGAGGCTGTCCGCCGCAACCGGAACCGGCGCAGAGGTGCAGCTGCGGCGCCGGCCGTTGACGTTCCGTCTTTTCTTCCTCCGGAGTTGCCGATAGGCTAATGCCGTGACCGGGAGCTTTCTGCAACCGGCGCAGGCGTTGCGGGCACCGGAATCATGAAGCTTTACGTCAGACAGAGCGGTCAGCACGGGAAGGGAGCATTTGCGTCCGGACCGATACAAAAGGGCGAGGCGATCATCGTATTCAGCGGCCCCGTCCTGCATCGCTCCGAAATCGATTTCGGGGACTACCATCTGCAGATCGGGGAGACCCTGTATCTCGGCCCTTCCGGCGTGGCCGACGACTATATCAATCACTCCTGCCATCCGAATGCCGGATTTCGCGGCGGCCTGACCTTGTTCGCGCTGCGTGATATCGCGGTCCACGAGGAGATCACCTGGGACTACAGCACTGCGATCGATGAGGAAGATTTCGCCGGTTTCCCCTGCGCCTGCGGAGCTCCTGACTGCCGAGGCATGGTCAGATCCTTCCGTCACCTTCCGGAGGATCTCCGTCTGAGACTGCGGCCGCTGCTGCTCTCGTACCTGCAGGCCCGTTATTTCCCCGACTGAGAGCCCGTCCGATGCGGACGGGGTGCCCTGTCAGCCCTGGGACTGGGACAGATACCGGATCGTGAGTTTCTTGCCTTTTTCGACGGAGGGCTGGTCCAGCGGGTTGATGCCGTAGAGCAGTCCGGTGTAGATGGTTGTGCGCTGGTACAGGTCGATCAGCTGCCCGAGGGTGTAGGCATCGAGCACCGGCATTTCCAGGGTGAGATTCGGATGGCCGGCGTCCGTGATGACCTGCCGGGTCGCGTGGAACTCGGCGTGGATGACATCAGCAAGCGAGCGGCCCTCGAGGTACGGAAATCCCTGCTGCGCCTGCGCATCCAGGGGAATCGCGAAATCATGATTCCAGTGTTCGAGATTGATGAACGTGAACATCTTGTCGCGGCGCGATTCGAGGTACATCTGCAGCTGGCTGTGCTGGTCCACGGCGCCCATGGCACGTACTGGCAGCGATCCGGCAGCGGCGGCCCCCGGAGCGGGTCCCTGCCATTTGCCGAGCGATTCCGCCCACAGCTGGCAGTACCAGTCGGCAAACAGGCGCAGCCGGTTGACATAGGGCATCATGATGCTGATGCGCTTGTCGTGCCGGGATTCGAGCAGGTAGTAGCACGCGGCCAGCCGGAGCGCAGGATTGTCCTGCGGGTCGTCACTGCGGCAGAGCGCCGCGAAGTGCGCCGCCCCCTGCAGCAGTGCGTCCACGTCTACGTCCAGTGCGGCCAGCGGCACCAACCCGACTGCCGACAGCACTGAATAGCGTCCACCGATCTGCGGCGGCACTGGCAGGCTGGCCAGTTTTTCATTCCGCACGAGCTCCCGCAGCCAGCCCTGTTCCGGATCGGTGACGACAAACTGGCGCCGTCTTGCCTGCTCGGTTCCGAGCGTACGCTGCAGCCAGTCGCGCAGGATCAGGTACTGGACGATCGTTTCAATGGTGCCACCAGACTTGCTGATGCAGAGCAGGGCGGTGGTATCGGGAGACAGCTGGCGGAAAAGCTGTTCCAGATGGTAGGAATCGACATTTTCCACGAAGTGCAGGTGCGGACCGGCCTGGCCGCGGGCGGCGTGCGGCGTGTCGTTTTCCGGCTTGAGGGCATGACGGATGGCCTTGGTGCCCAGGTTGGACCCGCCGATGCCGATCAGCAGGATGTCGCGGTAGCCCCTGAGTTCGGCGGCCATGGCGTTGATCTGTGGCAGTGCCGGCTGCATCGCCGCCGGGAGATGCAGGCAGGCAAATGGCGAATCGATTCCGCCCGCCGACCGGGTGACGAGATCGCTGTGCACGCGGCGCAGGGCATCCCCGCACCGCAGCAGGTCATCTGCCGTCACGCCACCGGGACCGACCTGGTCCGCGAAAAGGTTGGTGGTATCGATGCGCAGAGTTCCGGAAGCCGGTCGGGCCGTCTTCCCCTTCGCCGGGATGTCAGTTTCTGGCATGGACTCGGTCTCCGTTACCGGTCATAGGGAGGGGACCGCATCCGTGGGCAGCGGCGTGCTGCAGCGGTCCCGGTACAGATAGACGGCCGGATTGTACCACAGCCCGCCTGTCACCCCCCGGAACGCTTCTGGCAGGAATATTTTTCCCGCTTTTGAGTCTGTAGCTACCTTGGAAGAACGATCCATGTATAATCGGCGCCGGCTTTACGCCAACGAGGCAATTTTGTAGGAAGTTTGCAATTTTGATCAAAATTTTCCTGGGAGAACCCACATGAAAAAGTTGCTGGTCCTGTTCGCCATCGCATTCGCGGTTGCCGCATGCCAGAAGAAGACCCCTGAGGCTCCGGCTGCTGCACCAGCTGCACCGGCTCCTGCAGCCATGCCTGCACCGGCCACGACGGCAGCGCCTTCGAGCGTCGCGCCGGCGAATGGCACTGTTGCAGCTCCGGCGAGCAACGGGTCTGACTCTTCCAAGTAACGGAAGCGAGCGGTAGCAGTAAGATTCAGCTGTGAAGTCGCCGGGCCGCTGAGCGGCCTGGCTGCAGAGCCCGGAGACCCGGGCTTCCTCAGGATGGTCCGGGTGGCAGTCCGGCGGCTTCCAGTGTATTCAGGAGCAGGGTGGCGACCGTCATGGGCCCCACCCCGCCCGGGACTGGAGTGATCCACCGGGCGCGTTGTTGTGCGGCCTCAAATTCCACATCTCCCACGAGGGTGCCGTCGGACCGGCGGTTGATGCCGACGTCCATGACGATCGCACCCGGCTTGATCCACTCGCCCTTAATAAGGTGTGGCTTGCCGACAGCCACGACCAGGATGTCGGCGGACGCAACCTCAGCCTGCAGGTCCCGGGTAAAACGGTGGCAGACGGTGACCGTGCATCCGGCGAGCAGCAGTTCCAGTGCCATCGGGCGTCCGACGAGATTCGATGCACCGACAACCACCGCGTTCTGTCCGCGGATCGCCACGCCGGTGCTTTCCAGCAGTGTCATGACGCCGCGTGGTGTGCACGGACGCAGCACCGGCATGCGCAGTGCCAGTCTGCCGACATTGTAGGGGTGGAATCCGTCGACATCCTTGCCGGGCAGGATGCGCTCGATGATGGTCTCCGGATCGATGTGGGTGGGCAGCGGAAGCTGCACCAGGATGCCATCGACACGCGCATCCTGGTTGAGACTGTCAATGAGGTCGAGCAGGCTCCTTTGCGGCGTCGAGACAGGCAGATTGTGCGAGAACGAAACGATGCCCGCTTCCGCGCACGCCCTGCGCTTGCTGCGCACGTACACCTGAGAGGCCGGATCCTCGCCGACCAGGATGACGGCCAGACCGGGAGCACGCCCGCCGCCGGCGATGTGTGTGGCGACCCGTTGCGCGATCCCCGCCTGGAGCAAGGCGGCGATTGCCTTTCCGTTAATGATGTCTGCACCCATAATCCAGCCAGAACCGGCGCACCCGGAAAAGGGGCGCATCATGGCATGCAATCAGCCCCGCGCCAAGTACGGCAATCCCCTCCGCCATTGACCATAATGGGGGCAGCGCGTATATTCTGCGCCCTTGCGCGGCACCGGCTTGACTCTGGGTTTTGGGGTCCAGGGCGGCGCCGGGGGCGGCGCCGGAGTGCAGTCGGGTCGCGCGATGCTGTCCGGGGCGAGTTACGGTCATCGGGGTATAGCGCAGCCTGGTAGCGCACCTGCTTTGGGAGCAGGGTGTCGGGGGTTCAAATCCCTCTACCCCGACCATATATCTGTTTCTGTATTTTGCAGCACCGACAGGGGCCGCGGGATTGCGGACTTGGACTGACGCCCGTTGCTCTGACCAGGCACGCGCCCGTAGCTCAACCGGATAGAGCACCAGCCTTCTAAGCTGGGGGTTACAGGTTCGATTCCTGTCGGGCGCGCCAATTCTGCCCGGCATGATCCGGGCAGATCGGGCCCGGGCACAGGCAGGGGCGACGCCGGAATCGCTTCGTCCCGAAGGTTTACGGTGAGCGTAGCTCAGCTGGTCAGAGTCCCGGATTGTGATTCCGGTTGTCGTGGGTTCGAATCCCATCGCTCACCCCAGTTTCGTCTGGGTCAGGCAGTTTGCGGGCCGTTAGCTCAGTTGGTAGAGCTGGAGACTCTTAATCTCTAGGTCGTAGGTTCGAGTCCTACACGGCCCACCATCCCGCCGGGCCCGGTGTGCAATCACCGGGCCTTTCATATATACATGTCTCCGGATCGCTGCGGGCCGCAGGAGGCCGAACCGCTTCCCGCCTGCGGACGGGGAGAGTGGTACCCGCGCTGCGAACGTGGCGGAACTGGTAGACGCGCTGGATTTAGGTTCCAGTGGGGCAACCCTTGGGAGTTCGAGTCTCCCCGTTCGCACCATCCCCGAGTTCTCTGTTCTCTCCCGTGCTCCGCCATCCTTGGCCTCCCGCCGGCTACACGGTATGATGGATGCAGTCTGACCGGCACACAGAGCTGGTCGAGTGGATTCTTTTTGAACAGGGTTTCCTGATGCAAGTATCCGTTGAAGCCACCAGTGGGTTGGGCCGGAGGATGACTGTCGCGCTTCCTGCCGAACGTCTCGAAAGCGAAGTATCCGCCCGCCTGCAGCGACTCCTGCGCACGTCGCGGTTCCCCGGGTTCCGTCCCGGAAAAGCGCCCATGAAGCTCGTTGAGGCCCATTACGGCGGCAAGGTGATCGAAGAGGTCGCCGGCGATCTCATCCAGTCGAGTTTCCATGAGGCGGTCGTCGGCCAGGGCCTGAAGCCGGCCGGTGGTCCGACTGTGGAGTCGCGCTCGATTGAACGCGGGCGGGACCTGCGGTACACGGTGGTCTTCGAGGTTTATCCTGAGGTACGCAAGCTTGATATCTCGGGCAGCCGGATCGAACGGCCGGCGAGCAGCGTCGCCGACGAGGATGTCAGCCATACCCTGGAGTCGCTGCGCAAACAGCGGGCAACCTGGACAGCGGTCGAACGGCCCGCACGCAACGGCGACCGCCTGGTGATTGATTTCACGGGACAGAAGGATGGCAAGCCGTTCGAAGGCGGACATGCCAGCGGATTCCGCCTGACGCTGGGTAACCAGACGCTGGTGGACGGATTCGAGGAAGGGCTTGCCGGGGCTGTGCCCGGGGAAAGCCGATCGGTCACGGTCCGGTTTCCGGCCGATTACCGGGACGCTGCGCTTGCCGGGCAGGAAGTCGTGTTCGACGTGCAGGTGAAGAGTGTCGAGGAACCGGTGATGCCCGAGATCGATGCGCAGTTTGCTCAGGATTTCGGGATTGAAGACGGAAGCGTGGAGCGGCTGCGTGCCGAGGTGCGCGCGAATCTCGAGCGCCAGTTGCGTGAGCAGGTTCGCATCCAGGTCCGCGACCAGGTGTTCAGCCTGCTGCTGCAGCAGAACGATCTGCCGGTGCCGGCAGCGCTGCAGGAGGCGGAAGTCGACCGGCTGATGGAGCAGGCCGCAGACAGCCTTGAAGCGCAGAACATTCCACGCAGTCGCGCACCCCGGGACCGTTCGCGCTATGCCGACGAGGCGCGCCGGCGCGTGGCGCTTGGCCTGATTCTCGCAGAGATCGTCAGGGCGCGCGGACTGGTCGCGGATCCGGGCAGGGTGCGCGCGCGGGTCGAGCAGCTGGCGGCCTCCTACGAGGTGCCGCAGCAGTTCATCGACTGGCATTATGCGGAACCGGGCCGTCTTGCCCAGGTCGAGTCGCTGGTTC
>JAJYCY010000080.1 GCA_021778035.1 Pseudomonadota bacterium | reverse complement strand
TTGCTTTTATTTCATATTTCATTAATCATTGAAATATGACACTTGATGACGCTGCCATCGCGCTTACCGCACTCGGCCATTCCTCGCGCCTGATGGTATTCAAAACCCTGGTACAGGCAGGACCTGGCGGGCTTGCTGCCGGCCGGATCGCCAGCCTGACGGGCATTGCGCCATCCTTGCTCTCTTTCCACCTGAAGGAACTGGCTCACGCTGGACTGGCCATTGCACGACCGCTCGGACGCTACATGATCTACGCCGCAGACTTTGCCGCCATGAACAGGCTGCTGGCCTATCTTGGCGAGAACTGCTGTAACGGCAACCCCTGCCTGGCCATCGCGGAGCCGGCGTGCGCCCAAGCTGGTCTGCCGGACCCCCGCCAGGCCGACCCGGAATGAACCACGGACACGGTTCTTGCGCGGCGGTTCCCGCATCCGCCCGCCCGCAGGTCCAGACCATGCACAACGTGCTGTTCCTGTGCACCGGGAATTCGGCACGGAGCATTCTCGCCGAATGCCTGCTCAACACGCTCGGTGCCGGACGGTTCCACGCCTACTCCGCTGGCAGCCACCCTGCTGGACGGATCCATCCCCTTGCCCTCGAACTCGCCGAACGCAAGGGCTGGCCGGTTGCCAGCCTGCGGAGCAAGTCCTGGGATGAGTTCGCACAGCCCGACGCACCGCGGATGGACATCATCATCACCGTCTGTGACTCGGCTGCGGGCGAATCCTGCCCGGTGTGGCCAGGACACCCGGCCCATGCACACTGGAGCACGCCCGATCCGGCGGCCGCAACCGGCAGCATGGCACAGCAGCAAAACGCCTTCGCGGGGGTCTTTGCGGTGCTGCACCGGCGCATCGAACTGTTGCTGGCGCTGCCGCTCGCAAAGCTCGATGCCACGTCACTGCAATCGGCGCTGCAAGCCATCCCGCGGCAGGCCGGTGAATCCGGGGCGGGATCCTGCGGGCACGGGTGCGACCGATGAGCCCTGCCAACGCCGTCCACGGCAGCGCAGCCCCCGCAGCAATGTCAGCATTCGAGCGCTACCTCAGCCTGTGGGTGGTCCTCGCCATTGCCACCGGCATTGCACTCGGCCGATTTGCGCCGCACCTGTCGGGCACCGTCGCCTCTCTCGAGATCGCCCAGGTCAATCTTCCGCTCGCCACACTGATCTGGGTGATGATCGTGCCGATGCTCGCGCGCGTGGACTTCGGTGCGCTCCACGAACTGCGCCGTCACAGCCGCGGAATCGTGGTGACGGTCGTCGTCAACTGGCTGGTAAAACCGTTTTCGATGGCCCTGCTTGCCTGGCTGTTCATCCGCCATATTTTCGCGCCGCTGCTGCCCGCCGGACAGACAGACAGCTACATCGCCGGGTTGATCCTGCTTGCCGCCGCACCCTGCACTGCAATGGTATTCGTCTGGAGCCGGCTGGCTGGCGGAAATGCTCTGTTTACCCTGAGCCAGGTGGCGCTCAACGATCTTGTCATGGTGTTTGCCTTCGCCCCGACCGTTGCCCTGCTGCTCGGTCTGTCTTCCATCACGGTGCCTTGGGCCACGCTGCTGATCTCCGTGCTGGTATATCTGCTGGTCCCGCTGGTCATTGGCCAGACAGCACGCCGTCTCCTGCTGGCACGCGGTCCGGCTGTGTTCGAAGCCGTGATGGGGAAACTCGGTCGCGCGTCTGCTGCCGCGCTGCTTGTAACGCTGGTACTGCTATTCGCATTCCAGGGCACGCAGATCGTCGCGCAGCCGCTCGTGATCGCGGTGCTTGCCGTTCCGATCCTCATCCAGGTGGCGTTCAACGCCACCGTTGCCTATCTGGCCAACCGCGCCTGGGGTGAATCACATGCAGTGGCCTGCCCCTCCGCTCTGATCGGGGCTTCGAATTTCTTTGAGCTCGCTGTGGCGACCGCGATCGGCCTGTTCGGCCTCAATTCCGGCGCAGCCCTGGCCACCGTGGTTGGAGTACTGATCGAGGTGCCGGTCATGCTGGCCGTGGTGCGGCTGGTGACGAGGACCCGCCACTGGTACGAATGTGGCGCAAGAAGGCAGGAGCAACGGAGCTGAGCGACCCGCCCGCACCGGGGCCGGTTCAGGCCACCTGTACCGGAATCGCGTTACGGGTGTGGGTCACGTGGTTGCGTTCGTCCACGTACACAAGCCGCGGCTTGAATGTCACCAGCTCCTTTTCATCGACGCTGCCGTAGGCGCAGATGATGAGGATGTCTGCCGGAGCCGCCTTGTGTGCAGCCGCTCCATTGACCGATATGATTCCGGACCCGTCCTGGGCACGGATGGCGTAGGTGCTGAAGCGCTCTCCATTGCGCACGTTGTACACTTCGATGCGCTCGTATTCGTGAATGCCGGCGGCATCCAGCAGACGCCCGTCGATGGCCACCGAGCCCTCGTAATCGAGTTCCGAATGGGTCACGTGGACCCGGTGCAGCTTGGCTCGAAGCAGGGTTCTGTGCATGGGGATCACCTCCAGGAATCGGCACGGGGGCAATGGATTATGCGCCGCCTTCCTTGCCTATATTATACCCGACTTTGCCGCCCCGCGTTCAAATCGGCCTGTCCGGGACCGCCCGCGACCGGACCACGCCGGCCCATATTGGGCGCGCCACCGCGCGCATCAGCGCTGTATCAGCCACCCGGCGCCAGCACCAGTTCCACGTTGTCGATCAGCCTCGCGCGCCCGAGCCAGGCGGCGGCGAGCACCACCAGATCCGCGTCTGCGGGTACCGGCAGCGCCAGATCCGCACGCCGGCGTACAGTCAGATAATCCACCCGGAATCCGTCCGCCTCGAGTGCCATCCGTGCCTGCTGCAGTGCCTGCGGCGAAACTACACCATCGTGCTCGGTCTGGTCCTTCAGCGCGCCCAGCACCGCAAACAGACGCGGGGCAACCCGCCGCTCGGCCGCGGTCAGGTACGCGTTGCGCGAGCTCAGCGCCAGGCCGTCCGGGGCACGCTCAGTCTCCACTCCCACGACCTCCACAGGCATCGCCAGATCCGCAACCATCAACCGTATCAGCAGCCACTGCTGGTAATCCTTCTTGCCGAAGAACGCCACATCCGGCGCCACCAGGTTGAACAGCCGATTGACCACCGTGGTGACGCCGCGGAAATGTCCTGGCCGGATCTCCCCGCAAAGGATATCGCTCAGGCCGGGCACCTCGACAAACGTCTGCGCCGCCTTCCCGCGCGGATATACCTCCTCGTCTGCCGGCAGGAACAGCAGATCACAGCCGCCGGCATCCAGCTGTTCCCGGTCGGCCACTGGTGTACGCGGATACGCCGCGAAATCCTCGTGCGGGCCGAACTGCAGCGGATTGACGTAGATGCTGGCAATCACGGCGTCGGCATGATCCCGCGCACGTTCGACCAGACGCAGGTGCCCGGCATGCAGGTTGCCCATGGTCGGCACAAAGGCTATGCGCCCGCAGCGCGCACGCAGCCCTGCCACATGGCGCCTGAGGCCGTCAGCGGTGGTGCAGACTTCCATGGATTCAGCCGAACGACTGCTCAGGACCGGGGAATGTGCCGGAACGCACTGCATCGCAGTAAGCGCGCACCGCCTCTTCAATCCCCGCGCTGCCGGGCATGAAGTTCCTCGAGAACTTCGGGCTTGGGCGCGGGTACAGGCCGAGCATGTCCTGCAGCACCAGCACCTGGCCGTCGCAGCCGGCGCCCGCGCCGATGCCGATCACCGGGATATCGAGCGCGGAGCTGACGCCTTCCCCGAGCGCGGCAGGTACCGCCTCCAGCACCAGCAGGCTTGCGCCTGCATCCTGCAGGATGCGCGCGTCTTCGCGGATCCGTTGCGCAGCCGCCGCATCCTTTCCCTGCACCGAATAACCGCCCAGCCGGTGCACCGATTGCGGCGTGAGGCCCAGGTGACCACAGACCGGAATACCACGCTCTGCCAGGAATCGCACGGTTTCGGCCATCGGCGCTCCGCCCTCGATCTTGACCACCTGCGCCCCGCCCTCCTTCATGAGCCGCCCGGCATTCTCGATCGCCTGCACCGGGCCTGCCTGGTAGCTCAGGAACGGCATGTCCACCACCAGGATCGCACGGGTCAGGCCGCGTGCGACACAGGACGAATGGTAGACCATGTTATCCATGGTAACCGGCAGTGTCGAAGCATGCCCCTGCATCACCATGCCGAGGGAGTCGCCGACCATCACCAGGTCGACCCCTGCACGGTCGAGCAGGGTCGCGAAACTGTAGTCATAGCCGGTCAGGCAGACGATCTTCTCGCGCGCCCGCTTCATGGCCTGCAGCGTTACGACGGTAACGGGTTTCATGGGTTTGCCGGAAGCGGATTGAAGAAATGGCGGCCGCTGCGCACACCGCGCAGGTGTCCGAGCAATGCGTTGAAATCCGCGTCGCTGTCCACGAAATTGACCTCTGCAGCGTTGACAACAAGCAGTGGCGCCGCCGAGTAGTGATGGAAGAACCGCGCGTAACCCTCGATAATGGACTCCACATACTCGCGTTCGACCTGCCGCTCGTAGGCGATGCGGCGCCGGCGCACCCGGTCCATCAGCACATCCGCAGGCGCCTGCAGGTATATCACGAGATCCGGTACCGGCAGTTCAACGCTCATCTTCGCATAGACCTGCTCGTACAGCTGCCACTCGTCATCGTCGAGGTTCAGGCGGGCGAACAGGCTGTCTTTCTCAAGCAGGAAATCCGCCACCCGCCGCGGCTTGAACATATCCCCCTGCTTCAATTCCTGCAACTGATGGACACGCTGGAACAGGAAGAAGAGCTGCGCCGGAAGCGCGAACTGTTTGCGCGACTGGTAGAAGCGCTCCAGAAACGGATTCTCCTCGGGGTGTTCCAGCAGCAGGTCGCTGCCGAATGCCAGCGCCAGTTTCTGGGCCAGGCTCGTCTTTCCCACACCGATAGGGCCTTCAACCACGACGTATCCGGGGCTGCGATCCTGGCCTGGGGTCGCGGCAGCGTACGGGTTGCCGGAATTCATTGATCTGACCTGGATGTTCCTGCCTTTTCGGTGCCGGCAGCCGTGTCCGCCAGCCTCTCTATGATCTGTCCCTGGCAGTCCGCCAGCAGCGCACTCACCGGTCCGCGTCCCCGGATTTCAAGCCCCGGGGCTATCTCATGCAAAGGATACAGGACGAAAGCGCGTCCGTGGAGTCTTGGATGCGGCAACTCCAGCCCGGGGCTGGAAATCACCTGCTGGATACCGTCTGCACCGGCATACAGCAGCAGGTCAAGATCGAGAACACGGGGCCCGCCGGGCTGCGTACGCACACGCCCCTGCGCCGTCTCGAGCGCCAGCAGATGCTGCATCAGCGCGTGCGGCCCGAGACAGGTGCGCAGCAGGCAGACGGCGTTGACAAAATCCGGCTGGTCCGGGTTGCCAATGGGCGCGCTCCGGTACAGGCCCGAACAGCGCTCGACCAAGGTCTGCGGCAGCGCGGCGAGCAATCCGATGGCCGCACGCAGCTGGCTCGACGGATCCTGCAGATTGCTGCCGAGCCCGACGAAGGCGCTGGCCGGATCAGTCGGGGGCACGGGCTGCTGGCCGCCGGCGGCTACGCCGGCGCTTCGGCCGCCCGGCAACCGGCGCAAGCGCACGCACCATGTCCATGCGTCCGTCGGGCGGGACCTCCTGGAAGCGGGTCCACCATTCGGCGAGTTCCGGATCGGCCGCTCCCGACTGGGCGCGCAAGACCAGGAAATCATAGGCGGCCCGAAAACGCTTGTGCTCAAGCAGGCGCGGAGCACTCCTGCCCTGGCGACGCGTGAAACGAAGCTGCATCTCCCAGATCTCGCGCATCGGAAAGCTGAGTCTCTTCGGAACCGAAATGTGCCGCTGCTGGTCATGCAGCACCTCATCGGCCGCATGACGCAGGGCATCCTGCTCCTTCATTCCTTCCCCGGTGAGCCGTTCCATCTGCTGGCGTACCGGCTCCCACAGGAAGGCGGCAAACAGGAATGCCGGATTCACCGGCTTGCCTTCCGCCAGACGCGCATCGGTGCTTTCAAGCGCCTTCGGCAGGAGCACACGCGGAAACCCGTCGCTTTCGCTGGCAAGACTCTGGTCGGTCGCCGGAAACAGGTAGCGGAACAGGTCATGGCTGCGCAGCAGCTCGTAGGTCTCGGCCGCATATCCGCCATGAAACAGCTTGAGCACTTCCTCGAACATGCGTGCTGGAGGAACTTCGAGCAGCAGATATCCGAGGCTGCGCAGTGGCGCGGCAGTCGCTGCTTCGATCATGAATCCAAGCTTGGCGGCGAACCGCACCACCCTGAGCATGCGCACCGGATCCTCGCGGTAGCGCAGCTGCGGATCGCCGATCATGCGCAGGACTCCAGCATTCAGGTCCTGCGCGCCCCCGACGTAATCCATCACCGCAAAATCGCAGATGTTGTAGTAGAGCGCATTGATCGTGAAATCCCGCCGCAGCGCATCCTCCTCCTGGGTTCCGAAGACATTCGCATCGGCGGCCGGCGCACGCCGCACCTTGCCCTCCTGAATCGCTCCGTCGTGCTCCGCATCCGGATTCACCGGCTGCGCAGAAGGATTGCCGCGGAAGGTGGCAACCTCGATGATCTCACGGCCAAAGTGGACATGGGCGAGACGGAACCGCCGGCCGATCAGGCGCGCATTACGAAACACCTCCTGGATCTGTTCGGGCTTCGCATCAGTAACCACGTCGAAGTCCTTCGGTTCATGACCCAGCATCAGATCACGCACACAGCCGCCGACAAGCAGGCTCGCAAATCCTGCGTCGCGCAGCCGGTACAGCACCTTCAGGGCATTGTCGCTGATGAGCGTGCGCGAGATGGGATGCCCGGCACGCGGAATGATCACAGGAGCGTTAATCTTGTCACCTTTTCGGCACAGATCGTGACCGAAGACGTCTATTCTTGTTTGTCGTCAAAACAGGTCCAGTGCGTATCATAGCACCCCTTTTTGACCGCCCGAAAAGGGTCTTCTGCCCCACCCGCATCGGCCGGACCCCGGCATCGCCGCTGCCGTAGACCGGAAGATCGACCCCCGCTGCCCGCCGGCCTCGCTCCTGACCCGGCTGACCGCGAACGTCCGGTACCCGCCATTTTCAGCAGCAATTTCCGCTCGATCCTGCCCACACGCGCACCGGGATAGTGGTCCACCAGGCAATTTAAGCCCGCAAATCCCGGGTGATCGGCGACCCCATCACCCGGCGCGGTACCGCGAGCTCCGTCCTGGACGGCTACCGCGGGTGGTATCCGGTACGGCAGCGGGATGGCGGCATGACAGGCAATCCGGCAGACACCATCAGCGTCCACCAGACGAACCGGGAGGAGGTTCCGGCGTCTCAGGCAGCGAAAAAAAGACCAGATCGGCAGTAAAGCTGAACGGCAGATCGAGCCACGGCCAGGCTGGCGGTATCGTGTGAAAGCGCTGCAATGCGGCCCCATTCTGACGGATCGCCGCGATATCAAGACGTGTGCCGCTGAAAAACAACGGGTCACCTTGCCGGTAGCCCACCAGAGTGCGCTCGGTGGCGCAGCCACTCAGCATCAGCAGGCATACGACACCCATGAACCATCGCACGTGCCGCAGAAACCCGGGCGTGCCACTCGAACAAGTCATGCCCAATGACATCCTGGTTCAGCAACAAGCCAGATTTCCTGCAATCCCTTCTCCTTGGCGATGCATTCTTAAAAGAATAGTCGCAAAGCCCTGCCGGCCAGCACAGCGCACGTTTTAGATCCCGTGAATCTGGTTCATTGTTAAATGTGCCCGGGTGCGTATAATACGACCCCTTTCGAAGCACCCGGAAAGTTGCCGGTCATGTCCGCTCCCTTCGTCTAGTGGCCCAGGACGTCGCCCTCTCACGGCGAAAACAGGGGTTCGAGTCCCCTAGGGAGCACCAATATAATCAATACG
>JAJYCY010000079.1 GCA_021778035.1 Pseudomonadota bacterium | reverse complement strand
CCGGCACAGCGATAAAGCCCGGCGCAAGCACCGACACCAGCAGGGGTGCCGCCAGGACCCCGACAACGCTCACCCCCAGCAGCACGATCACCAGCACGCCCGCAACATGATCGGCAAAGGCCCGGATCGAGGCGGCATCACCACGGGTCCGGTATTCCGAAAACACCGGCACGAACGCCTGGGAGAATGCGCCTTCCCCGAAAATACGGCGCAGAAAGTTCGGAATGCGGAACGCCACGTAGAAGGCATCGGCGGCTACGCCCGCACCGGCCCCGATGAGGTGGGCAAACAGGACATCCCGCACCAGTCCGGCGATCCGGGAGACGAGCGTTATCGAGCCGATGAGCAGCGTGGACCTGATCAGCTTGCGTGACATTCTTCGGGTGGCCGGGCAGCGCTGTGGATAAAGGCGCGATGATAAGCCACTTCGCCCGGTGCCGCACGCCGCCGCCGCAGGCGGCACAAGAGGCAGGCCAGGGCGGGGTGCCGCGGGCCCCGACAATCCCTGCGGGAAACCGGAATTATCGATCGCCAGGATTGACAAACTGCCACAAAATCAGGATAGTTGCGCCCCTCCCCAGCCCCGGTCAACACGAGGAAAACGGCTTTGGCAAATACGGTTCAGGCAAAGAAGCGCGTACGCCAGGCGCAGAAACACCGGCAGCACAATACCGCCATGCGTTCGACGCTGCGCACACAGATGAAAAAGGTTCTCAAGGCAGTGGAGAGCAAGGACGTGGCGGCCGCACGGACTGCATTTCGCGATGCCATGTCGGTCATTGACCGGGCAGCCGGCAAGGGCCTGATTCACCGCAACAGCGCCGCCCGCCACAAGAGCCGGCTCAACGAGCGTCTGCGCGCACTCGGCTAAACCCTGCAGGGGCTAAACCCTGCGGGCCGCACGGCAGGTTTCAGGCCAGCACCAGGTTGTCGCGGTGGATCAGCTCGGGTTCGCCGATATAACCGAGCACCGACTCTATCTGGCTGCTTGTCCTGCCGATGATTCTTGCCGCCTCGTCCGAAGCGTAATTCACCAGCCCGCGGGCAACCTCCCGGCCCTCGGGGTCGACACAAACCACCAGCTCCCCGCGCTGGAAACTCCCCTCGACCGCCTGCACGCCCACCGGGAGCAGGCTGCGTCCGGCTTCGCGCAGGACCCGGGCAGCGCCAGCATCGAGCTGCAGGCGCCCGCGGACCTCGACCTGGTCGGCCAGCCAGCGCTTCCGTGCCGCCATCCGCTCCTCGGCCGGGACAAGATATGTCCCGATGCGTTCGCCGGCCAGGATCCGCGGCAGCACTTCGGGTTCGCGCCCCCAGGCAATGACCGTCGCCGCGCCCGAACGTGCTGCCTTGGCCGCGGCGTGAAGCTTGGTCCGCATGCCTCCGCGGCCGAGCAGACCTGAACCGCCAGCCATGGCCTCAAGAGCGGGGTCTCCTGCCACCCCTTCATTGACCAGCACTGCCTGCGGATTGTCCCGGGGGTCGGCGGTAAAAAGACCCGTCTGATCCGTCAAAATCACGAGCAATTCCGCCTCGAGCAGATTGGTCACCAGCGACGCCAGCGTGTCGTTGTCGCTGAACCGGATCTCCTCGGTTGCCACCGTGTCATTCTCGTTGATGACCGGGATGACCCCCAGGCCAAGCAGAGTGCGCAGGGTGCTTCTGGCATTGAGATGGCGCTCGCGGCTGCTGAGATCGTCATGCGTAAGCAGCACCTGGGCGGTATGCAGTCCATGGTGCTGGAACTCCGATTCGTAGACCTGCACAAGGCCCATCTGGCCGACGGCGGCGATGGCCTGGAGTTCATGCAGCGCATGCGGCCGGCTGCGATAGCCGAGCCTCTGCATTCCGGCGGCGACCGCCCCGGAAGATACCAGCACGACCTGCAGACCACGTGCGTGCAGCGCCGCGATCTGCGACACCCAGCCGCCAATGGCTACGGCATCAAGACCCTGTCCATGGTTGGTAAGCAGCGCGCTGCCGATCTTGACGACGCAGCGGTTGACATGCGTCAGCGCCTGCCGCAGCTCATGCATGGGCGATGGACCCCGGAGCCCGCGCGCCACGCTTCGCGCCGGCACGCTCCAGGCGCACCATGAGCTCACGGGTAAGCTCTTTGCAACCAGCCCCGGTGGCCGCCGATATCGCAAAAACCGGACGCTTCCAGCGCAGCGCGCGCACCATCTCGGCGACCCGCTTTTCACGCTCCTCAGGTGGAATCAGGTCCATCTTGTTCAGCACGAGCCAGCGTTCCCGGCGTGCCAGGGCGGGGCTGAATTTCCTCAGCTCGGCAGCAAGAGTCCGTACGCCGCGTACAGGATCGGCATGGGGATCGGCCGGAGCCATATCCACGAGGTGCAGCAGTACACGCGTGCGCGACAGGTGCCGCAAGAACTGGATACCGAGTCCCGCACCCTCGGCTGCGCCTTCGATAAGTCCTGGAATGTCAGCCACGACGAAGCTGCGATGGTTTTCGACCCGCACCACCCCGAGCTGCGGATGAAGCGTGGTGAAAGGATAGTCGGCCACCTTGGGACGCGCCTCCGATACGGCACGCAGGAATGTGGACTTGCCGGCATTCGGCATTCCGAGCAGACCGACATCGGCCAGCAGCTGCAGTTCGAGCAACAGCTCGCGCTGCTCGCCTGGAGTCCCGGGCACAATATGCCGCGGCGCGCGGTTTGTGCTGCTCTTGAAATGGGTATTGCCCAGGCCCCCACGGCCACCCTTTGCAACCAGCAGCCGTTCCCCTTCGCGCGTAATATCGCCGATGATCTCGCCGGTATCGGCATCCCGCACCAGGGTTCCGAGCGGCACCGGAATGATCAGGTCATCGCCAGCCCGGCCGGAACAGTTCCGGCTCTGCCCCCTGCCCCCGTGCTGCGCCCGGAACTGGGTCGAATAGCGGAAGTCGGCCAGCGTATTGAGTCCGCCGCTGGCCGCAAGATGGATGCTGCCGCCGCGCCCGCCGTCTCCGCCGTCCGGACCGCCGCGCGGCACGAACTTCTCCCGGCGGAAACTGAGCGCCCCGTTTCCCCCGTTTCCCGCCTCGACGCGGATCTTGGCTTCATCGACGAATTTCATATGGAAGAACCACTGTCCGTCCGTCACCATCCGGGTCGCGAACTCCGGGTCTGTCCCGGAAAAACAAAACCCCGCACCGTGCGCCGATGCGGGGCTGGCGGGACCGGCCCGGACGGATCAGGCTGTGACGATGCTCACCGTCTTGCGTCCGCGCGGACCCTTGAGCCCGAAAACCACCCGTCCGTTGGTCAGCGCAAACAGCGTGTCGTCCTTGCCAATACCCACATTGGTGCCCGGATAGAACCGGGTGCCCCGCTGTCTCACCAGGATGTTTCCGGCGAGCACCTGCTGGCCGGCGTAGCGCTTGACGCCGAGACGCTTCGATTCGGAATCGCGACCGTTGCGGGAACTGCCGCCTGCCTTTTTATGTGCCATGGATTCAACCCCTGCCGTTGATGCGGAGAAACTGCAGCTAGCGCGCGGCGCCGGAGATTCCGGTAACTTCGATCTCCGTGTAATACTGCCTGTGGCCTGCCTGCTTGCGATAATGCTTGCGCCGGCGCAGCTTGAATATGCGTATCTTGTCAGCACGCCCGTGGCCGCGCACAGTCGCATTCACTGCCGTGCCTGCCAGTACCGGATTGCCGACACGCACGCTGTCGCCGTCGGCAACGAGCAACACCCTGTCCAGGCTGACCGCCGTCCCGGCATCAGCCGCGATCTTTTCCACGCGCAGGACATCGCCCACCGCTACCCGGTACTGCTTGCCGCCCGTCTCAATTACCGCGTACATGCCTGAATCTCCGCAAGAATTTGCCGCGCCCAAGCGGCTTTACGAAAGCGGCGTAGTGTACTGCCTGCCGCAGGAAGTTACAAGCGTACGTAGGTGCTTGCGGTAGCGTGGGCGGCATGGGCAACCCCTATCCTTGCAGACAGCCCGGTCATAAACTAGCATGCGCGCGCATGTGCGATATGCGCCATCACTGAAAACAGCCTCTATGGAACCCGCACCCCGACACAGCCCGCCCATGGACCTGGAAGCCATCATGGCCCTGACGCATGATGACCGCCAGGCGGTCGACCGTGAAATCGCTCTGCGCCTGCAGTCGGACGTGGCGCTCATCAACCGTCTTGCCGGCTACATCATCCACAGTGGTGGCAAGCGCCTGCGCCCCCTCATCCTGCTGCTCGCCAGCCGCGCCTGCGGCTACCAGGGAAGCGATCACGTCGGGCTGGCGGCCATTGTTGAATTCATCCATACCGCAACCCTGCTGCACGACGATGTGGTGGATTCCTCCGAACTGCGGCGCGGACAGTCGACGGCCAACGTCGTATGGGGCAACGAGGCAAGCGTCCTGGTCGGGGATTTCCTGTACTCGCGCGCCTTCGAAATGATGGTCGACATACGCAGCATGCGCGTCATGGAGATCCTTTCCAAGGCCACCAATACGATTGCCGAGGGCGAGGTCATGCAGCTGCTCAACTGCCGCGAGCCGGACATCCCCGAGGAACACTATCTCTACGTGATCCGCAGCAAAACTGCCAAGCTGTTCGAAGCTGCGGCCCGGCTCGGTGCGGTCATCAGCGGCAGCGATCCGGACGTGGAAAAGGCACTTGCCGCCTATGGCATGCACCTCGGCACGGCGTTTCAGCTCATCGACGACGTCCTCGATTACAGCGCTGACAGCACCGAACTCGGCAAGAACATCGGCGATGACCTGGCCGAGGGCAAACCCACACTGCCGCTGATCCACGCACTGCGCACTGGCAGTCCGGCCCAGCGCGAAATGCTGCGACGGGCGCTGCGCGAGGGCGGACTCAGTCACATTGACGAGGTGCTGGCCGCCATTGAATCGACTGGGGCCATCGCGTACACTGCCCGACTGGCCGAGGACGAGGCGGGCCGGGCAGTCAGGGCCCTGGCAGCGATTCCCGATTCGCCCCACTCACGTGCGCTTCTCGATCTCGCCCATTTATCCGTGCATCGCAATCACTAGACCAATCGGGGTGTAGCTCAGCCTGGTAGAGCACTAGCTTCGGGAGCTAGGGGCCGGAGGTTCGAATCCTCTCACCCCGACCAGACAGCGCACAGACCGTGCCACCACGCCGGAGGCGTGAGAGGATCGGGTATGGGTGAACTGCTGCGCCTTGTCCTGGTCATTGCGGCCATCTGGTTCCTTGTATACCGTCCGCGGCGATCTGGCCCGCACGGACAGGTCTCCCGCAATTCTTCCCGCAGCCAATCCTGCCCAAGCGTACCGATGCTCAGATGCGCCCGCTGCGGCGTCTATGTGCCCCAGGACGAGGCAGTTACCGACCAGGGCCGGAACTTCTGCAGCCGTGAACATGCCGCCCTCGGGCAACGGCAATAACCGCATGCAACTTTGCGAAGTGGCGGAATCTGTGCTAATCCAACTGGAATGGCAGCCACGGACAGCAGCATTTTCGGAAACGGGATGAGCATCGCGGAAAGCGAATCGGTCGTCGATTCGGAAAACTGGAAGCTTCTGCGCTACTTTAACGGCTACCGGGCATTCATTGCCTGCGCAGCGGCCGTCTACGCGCTCTCCGGAATCCACATTTCCCCCTTCGGCGACACGGACCGGGCACTGTTTTCCGGGACGGCGCTGGTCTACGCCGCACTGATGGTGGCGGGCCTTGTCAGCTCGTGGCGCCGCTGGCCGTCCTTTGAAACCCAGACCGGCATCCTGTCGTTCCTCGATGTCATACTGCTCACGATCCTGCTGCACGCGAGCGGCGGACTTTCCAGCGGCCTCGGCCTGCTGCTGGTCGTTTCGGTCGGCGGCAGCAGCTTGCTGCTGGGCACGCGGCTTACCATCTTCTTCGCGGCCCTCGCGACCGTGGCCATCGGCGTGGAGGTGAACTGGGCGTTTCTCACCGGTGGCTTCTGGTCTACCGATGGCTATACCCAGGGCGGGCTGCTCGGGTTCGGGCTTTTCGCCACCGCAGCCCTGTCGCACGCCCTGGCCGAGCGGCTGCGTGCTACCGAAGCGCTGGCACAGCGCCGCGGCGTCGATCTCGCCAATCTCTCCCAGATCAACGATCTGATCATCCAGCGCATGCAGTCGGGCGTGCTCGTTTGCGACTCGGGTGGCCAGGTCCACATGCTCAACAAAAGCGCACGCGATTTTCTGGGTCTGCGCGAACCTCTGTCCGGCAAACCGCATCTGGCTGACATTTCGGCGAGCCTTGCCACACAGATGGCGGACTGGCTGGCGCGCTCGGCGGCCAGCCGCGGACGGCAGCTTGTCACCACCCGCGGCGGATACACCCTGCTGCCCCGGTTTCTGGCGATCGGCGACGGCAAGAATTCCGGCGTGCTCGTTTTTCTCGAGGACACCGCGATCCTCAAACAGCAGGCCCATCAGCTCAAGATGTCGGCGCTTGCGCGACTCACTGCCAGCATCGCCCATGAGATCCGCAATCCTCTCGGCGCCATCATCCATGCCGGACAACTGCTGAGCGAATCGACCGGCCAGACCGGCGAGGAAAAACGGCTGGTGCGGATCATCGATGACCAGAGCCGGCGCATGAACGTCATTGTCGAGAACGTCATGCAGCTGAGCCGTCGCGATCACGTGAACCCGGTGGTGCTCGATCTCACCGCCTGGACGAAGGACTTTGCGCACCAGTTTGCGGAAACAGGCGGCAAGCCGCCGGAGATCATCTCCGTCAACACCCCCGGCCCCATCGAGGTGTGCATGGATCCCGACCAGCTCGCCCAGGTGATCGGCAACCTGTGTCAGAACGCGCTGCGCCACAGCCCGCCGTTCACCGGACAGCCGCTGATTGCACTCAAGGCCGGAACGGATTCCGACCGGCGTCCGTTTCTCGATGTCATTGACTGGGGTTCCGGGATTCCACCGGAAATCGTCGACAACATCTTTGATCCGTTCTTTACCACAACTCCGCGGGGCACGGGGCTTGGATTGTACATCGCCCGCGAGCTGTGCGAGGGTAACGGCGCCCGGCTTGATTACCATCCAGGCGACGGCATCGGTAGCCGCTTCCGCGTGACCTTCCTGCGCGCCGAAGACTGCGGCGGCGGGACGGGGGCATAATGGCGGCGAAGAATGCGACCAAGGGCCAGGTGCTCATCGTCGACGACGAACCGGACATCCGCGAGCTGCTGGAACTGACGCTCGGGCGCATGAACCTCGAAACCCGCGCGGCCGAGAACCTCGGCGAGGCGCACGAGCTGCTCGAGCAGTTTCCCTTCGACCTGTGTCTTACGGATATGCGGCTTCCGGACGGCAATGGCATCGACCTGGTGCGGCATATCCAGAACCGGTATCCCCAGGTCCCGGTGGCAGTCATTACCGCCCACGGCAACATGGAAACCGCCATCATCGCCCTCAAGGCAGGCGCATTCGATTTCGTCGCAAAGCCGCTCGACATCAATGATCTGCGCAACATCGTGCGCTCGGCGCTGCGGGTAGGCACCAGTCCTGCGGCGGCCGTTCCGGCGGCATCCACCGGAACGCGTCAGCTGCTGGGCGAATCAGCTGCCATCCAGAAGGTGCGGGTACTGATCGAGAAACTCGCGCGCGGGCAGGCGCCGGTCTACATCCACGGCGAGTCCGGCACCGGCAAGGAACTCGCTGCCCGCCTCATACACGGTCTCGGACCACGCACCGACAAACCCTTTGTCCCGGTGAACTGCGGTGCCATCCCGGAACAGCTCATGGAAAGCGAGTTTTTCGGCCACAAGAAAGGCAGCTTTACCGGCGCGGTACAGGACAAGGAGGGCCTGTTCAAGGCTGCCGACGGCGGCACGCTGTTTCTCGATGAGGTCGGCGACCTGCCGATTCCGATGCAGGTCAAGCTGCTGCGCGCCATCCAGGAGAAGTCGGTCCGTCCGGTCGGCAGCCAGAACGAGGTGCGCGTGGACGTGCGCATCCTGAGCGCCACGCACCGGGACCTCCTCGGGCTGGTACGCGAGGGCAGATTCCGCCAGGACCTCTATTACCGGCTCAACGTGATTGAACTGGTCATTCCCAGTCTGCGTGCCAGACCTGAGGACATCCCGGTGCTGGCCGAGCA
>JAJYCY010000015.1:33376-35869 GCA_021778035.1 Pseudomonadota bacterium | reverse complement strand
GTAGTCAGACATCGTGTCCCCCTGCCGGCTGGCATTTCGACTGCCCCATTCTACACGATCCACAACAGCCGCCGCTTCTGGCACAATGGCGGCATGGAAGAGCGCGCGGTTTTCTTCGTGTCGGACCACACGGCGATCACTGCGGAGGGTCTGGGAAACAGCCTTCTGACGCAGTTTGACCAGGTGTCTTTCACCCGCACCACGCTGCGGTTTATCGATACTCCCGAAAAGGCCAGGGCCGTGGCCAACGAGATCCGGCGCGCGGGCGAGCGCAGCGGGTCACGGCCGATCGTGTTCAGCACGCTCATCGACGCTGACATGCGCCGCATCGTGGCGGACAGCGGTGCGTTGTGCCTTGATTTCGTCGACACCTTCATCGGCCGCCTGGAAACGGAATTCGGCCAGCACTCCTCCCACTCCGTCGGCCGGGCCCATGGCCTGACGGACAACTCGCGCTACAACCTGCGCATGGACGCAGTGAATTTCGCGCTCGCCACTGACGATGGACTGACCTCACGGATATACGAACAGGCGGACGTGATCGTCATCGGCGTATCCCGCTCCGGCAAGACACCGACATGCCTGTATCTCGCGCTGACTTTCGGGATACGCGCCGCCAATTATCCGCTGACACCCGAGGATCTCGGGGAAACCCACCTGCCGGCAGAGCTGCAGGCCTACCGCGGCCGGCTGTACGGACTGACCATCGATCCGGCGCGCCTGCGCGCCATCCGCAGTGAGCGTCGTCCGGACAGCGAATACTCATCGCTGCAGCAGTGCCAGCGCGAGGTACGGCAGGCCGAGACGCTGTTCCGCCACCACGCCATTCCGTCACTGTCGACAACGACCATGTCGGTCGAGGAAATCGCGGCCACGATTGTCCATGAGCTTGGACTTCAGTGGCGGCTCTCCTAGGCCGGGAACCCGCAGTCAGATCAACCCCGGCGGCAGGTCTGCCGTCCGGCACCCGGATCAACCCGCCGCGATCGCGACTGGCGGCGTGACACGCCGGACCGGCGGGCCGGCCGCAGAATCTTCCGGACAGGCCGGTTACGCGGGCCGATGACCGCCATTGAGCAGACGCATGGCGCAGGTATATTGCGATCATGGGACATCGGCCGGAGAACAGGGTGTCATGACCGCAGACCGCAAGAATTCCGTCTTGCTGCTTGAAGCAATGCTCAAATGCGACGGGCACACCTTCCGCAGCCACGAAGTCCGGGATATCAGCATGGAAGGGGTGTTCGTGCTTGCCAGGGATGGCACCCTCAGCCGCTTGCGCAGAAATTCTCCGGTCGAGCTCGCGCTGAAAATGCATGCTAACGGAAAAACCAGCGTCCACGTGCTGCAGGCCGAGATAAAGCGGGTCACCCACGACGGGGCGATGCTGGTCTTCAAGGACGCCGATATCAGCGCGTATGGTGCGCTGCTTCATCTGTCGCTGCAGCAGGAACACTGAACGACCCGCATCCGCACGGATGCATGCCGGGAACCTCCGACCCGCAACCCCCCGGGGTGACGGGTGGCCCGCCCGTAACCCGCGGATCAGCTGCCCGCCGCCTGCAGGAGCCGGGCTGCCACAAGCGCGATCCGCATCGCCTCGCGGTTGAGCACGACCGGCAGCAGCGGATAGACGGGAGTCAGCGATTCGGGCTGGCGGCATGCGGCGGACTCAAGACGCCGGCGCACGGCCTGCGACAGACCCTGCAGACCAAGCAGGCTTGCCGCACACCAGTCGTGATATTCCTGCACCAGGCGCCGCTCGGCAGCATCATTCCAGTCCTCGCTCACCAGCAGCTCCGGAAAATCCGCTGCGGCCAGGTGCCGTCCGGCAAGCCGGTCCGCAATACCCGCTCCCTGGAGGCCGGTACCACCTCCATCGGCGTGCCGCTGGAACCACTGCACCGCCGCGAGCGGGCGTGCCGCGCCGTTCACCTGCCGTTCGAGCACGTTGCCATGAGGCAAGGGCCGCGCGCCTTCGGGGCGCGCCGCATCGATGGCTTCCAGGCTGGGCGCAACAAACCGGTTGTCCGATACCGCAAAGGCCCGCCAGCCGAGGTCATGAGGAATGCCGAGCCCGGCAAGCTTCTGCCGGCTGCTGAGCAGCGCGAGCGGACGCGCGCTCGTCTTGTCCAGCAGCCAGAGCTCGAAGGGGTCATCCTGGGGAAACGGAAGAGGCGGCCGCTCCTGCAGCGCAGCTTCCAGCCGGGCCGCGTCGCGGCAGCGTCCGAAGACATCGCCCCTGTTCCCGCCCCAGACTCCGATGGTGCGGAAGTGCCCGAGATGGTTGCGACAGCGGACCTGCCAGGTCAGCCCGTCAGACGAATAGGCCATGGCATCCCCGCTGTCGATGACCTGCAGCATGCCCTGGAACGGACTGAGCCGGCGCAGGCTGTAATACTGGCGGTGATCGTTCATGGATTGGCTCCACCCATCCCCGGGCCCTGCCACTATACCACCGGGGATGCGGCGGCCGTCAGCGGACGGTGCCGG
>JAJYCY010000015.1:20358-33276 GCA_021778035.1 Pseudomonadota bacterium | reverse complement strand
GGCCGCCAGCTCGGAAACGTGCACAGACCGGGCTGCGGATCGTGAAGGCAGGTATTGCGCAACAGCCAGCGCATTTCGGCGCTGCTGGATCCGCAGTTGAGATCCCCCATCAGCACCACATGCGGAACATCACGAATGATCTCCTGGATGTAGCCGAGCTGGCGCAGGCGCGCGCGGCGTCCGAGCGACAGGTGGAGAATCAGCACCATCAGCGCATTGTTGCCGTGCCCAAACCGGGCACCCAGTGCACCCCGGCCGGGGATCATGCCCGGCAACCGGTGTTCGATGATCTCGGCGGGGCGCATCCGGCTCAGCAACCCGATACTGTGCTGCGCCAATGGGCCGAAATCCCGGTTGGTCTGGTCATGCCAGCACGCAAACCCGGCCTTTTCCGCCAGGTATTCCGTCTGGTTGATGAACCCGCTCCTCAGGCTGCCGCCATCGACTTCCTGGAGACCGACGATATCGTAGCTGCGGATCATCCGCCCGATGGCATTGAGGTTGCGCACACGCTCGGGATGCGGAAGCACGTGTTTCCAGCTGTGCGTCACATAGTGGCGATAGCGGGCGGTGGCGATGCCGGTCTGGATGTTGTAGCTCAGCAACCGTATTCTGCTCACGCTGGCAGAGTCCGCAGGTTTTGCGCCGTCGGCCGCCGGTTCGGCCGGCACCGCACGGACCCTTGCCGCGGCGGCAGTTCCCCGGCCGCCGCACGGAGCGGGTGTGCCCGGGTTCGCCGGAATCCTGGCCCCCGGAGCCGCGGCCAGACGGCGCCAGCGACCGGAAAGCCGGAACCGTCCGGCAGTGTTCAGCAGAAACTCGAGCAAACCGTACCCCCGAGCAAAAACGGTGTTCTATAACCCTAGCTCCTCCCCGGCGCCTTGCAAGCACGTGCCCACCCCGGGCGACAGGAGGCAAGTCCCGGGTCTCAGGCGGTCAGACTGCTTTCATATCAGGCAGTTCCGGATGGAGGGTACGACAGGACATGAAAAAGCCCTTGGCGCGATACGCGCCAAGGGCTGCAGAAGAAGCCTGGCAGTGTCCTACTTTCGCGCGAGAAAACCCGCACTATCATCGGCGCTGAGCGTTTTCACTTCCGAGTTCGGAATGGGATCGGGTGGTACCCGCTCGCTATTGCCGCCAGGCAAACCGGTTACGGGACAGGCCCTTCAGAGGCCGGTCCCGGAATAAAGCCAATTCAGGCAGTTAGCTACAAGGCATTGGTATGTTGCATAGGCCGTCAACCACACCCAGACTGCTTGGGTGTTATATGGTCAAGCCGCACGGTCAATTAGTACGGGTAAGCTCAATCCATTACTGGACTTACACATCCCGCCTATCAACGTCGTGGTCTCCGACGAACCTTCAGGGGAGTTAAACTCCCGGGGAGATCTCATCTTGAGGTGGGTTTCCCGCTTAGATGCTTTCAGCGGTTATCCCGTCCGTACTTGGCTACCCGGCGATGCCATTGGCATGACAACCGGAACACTAGAGGTACGTCCATCCCGGTCCTCTCGTACTAAGGACAGATCCTCTCAAATCTCCAGCGCCCACCGCAGATAGGGACCAAACTGTCTCACGACGTTCTAAACCCAGCTCGCGTACCACTTTAAATGGCGAACAGCCATACCCTTGGGACCGGCTACAGCCCCAGGATGTGATGAGCCGACATCGAGGTGCCAAACACCGCCGTCGATATGAACTCTTGGGCGGTATAAGCCTGTTATCCCCGGCGTACCTTTTATCCGTTGAGCGATGGCCCTTCCATACAGAACCACCGGATCACTATGACCTGCTTTCGCACCTGCTCGACGTGTCTGTCTCGCAGTCAAGCACCCTTCTGCCATTGCACTCGATGCGCGATTTCCGACCGCGCTGAGGGTACCTTTGCGCTCCTCCGTTACTCTTTGGGAGGAGACCGCCCCAGTCAAACTACCCACCACACACGGTCCCGGACCCGGATAACGGGCCACGGTTAGAACCTCGAAACTATCAGGGTGGTATTTCAACGTTGGCTCCACGCGAGCTGGCGCTCGCGCTTCAAAGCCTCCCACCTATCCTACACAGACAGGTTCAAAGTTCAGTGTGAAGCTATAGTAAAGGTGCACGGGGTCTTTCCGTCTTGCGGCGGGTATGCTGCATCTTCACAGCAATTTCAACTTCGCTGAGTCTCGGGTCGAGACAGTGTAGCCATGATTACGCCTTTCGTGCAGGTCGGAACTTACCCGACAAGGAATTTCGCTACCTTAGGACCGTTATAGTTACGGCCGCCGTTTACCGGGGCTTCGATCAAGAGCTTCGCTTGCGCTGACCCCATCACTTAACCTTCCGGCACCGGGCAGGCGTCACACCCTATACGTCCGCTTACGCGTTTGCAGAGTGCTGTGTTTTTAATAAACAGTTCCAGCTACCGTTTCTCTGCGACCTCTCTCGGCTCCGGGCGCAGGCCCTTCACCTAACAGAGGCACACCTTCTTCCGAAGTTACGGTGTCAATTTGCCGAGTTCCTTAACCCGAGTTCTCTCAAGCGCCTTGGGATTTTCACCCTGCCCACCTGTGTCGGTTTGGGGTACGGTCACACATGACCTGATGCATAGAGGATTTTCCTGGAAGCAGGGCATCAATCACTTCGGTTCACAAGGAACCTCGTCGTCACGCCTCAGGATTGACCCTCCGGATTTGCCTAGAGGATCTCCCTACACGCTTAAACCGGGACTACCAACACCCGGCTGACCTAGCCTTCTCCGTCCCCCCATAGCAGTCATGTGCGGTACAGGAATATTAACCTGTTTTCCATCGACTACGTCTTTCGACCTCGCCTTAGGGACCGACTCACCCTGCGCCGATTAACGTTGCGCAGGAAACCTTGGGCTTTCGGCGTGCGGGTTTTTCACCCGCATTATCGCTACTCATGTCAGCATTCGCACTTCCGATACCTCCAGCAGACCTTACGGTCCACCTTCGCAGGCGTACGGAACGCTCCCCTACCACGTACAGGATCCGGAGACCCTGCACATCCGCAGCTTCGGTACACAGCTTGAGCCCCGTTAAATCTTCCGCGCGGGCCGACTCGACCAGTGAGCTATTACGCTTTCTTTAAATGATGGCTGCTTCTAAGCCAACATCCTGGCTGTTTATGCCTTCCCACATCGTTTTCCACTTAGCTGTGATTTTGGGACCTTAGCTGGCGGTCTGGGTTGTATCCCTCTTCACGACGAACGTTAGCACCCGCCGTGTGTCTCCCGTGCTTCCACTCGCTGGTATTCGGAGTTTGCAACGGTTTGGTAGTCCGGGATGGACCCCTAGCCGTAACAGTGCTCTACCCCCAACGGTGATACACGAGGCGCTACCTAAATAGCTTTCGGGGAGAACCAGCTATCTCCGGACTTGATTAGCCTTTCACTCCTATCCACAGCTCATCCACTAATTTTTCAACATTAGTTGGTTCGGTCCTCCAGTGGGTATTACCCCACTTTCAACCTGGCCATGGATAGATCGTCCGGTTTCGGGTCTACTCCCAGCGACTGGTCGCCCTGTTAAGACTCGGTTTCCCTGCGGCTCCCCTCTTCGGTTAGCCTCGCCACTGAAAGTAACTCGCTGACCCATTATACAAAAGGTACGCTCTCACCCCTTGCGGGGCTCGAACTGCTTTGTACGCATACGGTTTCAGGTTCTATTTCACTCCCCTCTCCGGGGTTCTTTTCGCCTTTCCCTCACGGTACTGGTTCACTATCGGTCGATAACGAGTATTTAGCCTTGGAGGATGGTCCCCCCATCTTCAGACAGGATTACACGTGTCCCGCCCTACTTATCGCAGACCTAGTTCCACCTCCGGATTTTCGTGTACGGGGCTATCACCCTGTGTCACCGGACTTTCCAGACCGTTCCACTAATCCGAAGGCTAAAGACTGCAGGCTGTTCCGCGTTCGCTCGCCACTACTTACGGAATCTCGGTTGATTTCTGTTCCTCTGGCTACTTAGATGTTTCAGTTCACCAGGTTCGCTCTACCTGACCTATGTATTCAGTCAGGAGTACCCTTGCGGGTGGGTTTCCCCATTCGGAAATCCCCGGATCAAAGCTTGTTTGTCAGCTCCCCGAGGCTTATCGCAGACTACCACGTCCTTCATCGCCTGTTATCGCCAAGGCATCCACCATATGCGCTTATTCACTTGACCATATAACCCCAAACAGACTGGCTGTCTCCTGCCGAAGCACTCGACACCGCAGCCACCTGGAGCTACATGGCGCTGGTTTTATTGCAAATGCAACATACCCGGATCCCGCTCACGGCCCCATCACGAGACCATGCGGCGGAATCCATTTGAGACAAGCCCTGAGAATATGAGGCTTGTCTCGCGCCTTGCTAAAACTAACTGCCCAAATTGTTAAAGAGCGAACCAGGAACAATACCTTCTCCAGTTCCCAGAGATAAGAATTCACATGCTGCCGAACCCTTATCGCTAAAAACTGGCTGCGGATGAATGGTGGAGCCAGGCGGGATCGAACCGCCGACCCCCTGCTTGCAAAGCAGGTGCTCTCCCAGCTGAGCTATGGCCCCGGATTGGTGGGTCTGGGAGGATTCGAACCACCGACCTCACCCTTATCAGGGGTGCGCTCTAGCCACCTGAGCTACAGACCCGAACTCGGTACTGTCATGCGGAGATCAAGTAATGTGTGTGAGCGCTTGAGCGAACTTCAGTCGTGTTAGAAAGGAGGTGATCCAGCCGCAGGTTCCCCTACGGCTACCTTGTTACGACTTCACCCCAGTCATTGACCATACCGTGGTCGGCGCCCCCCTTGCGGTTAGGCTACCGGCTTCTGGTACAGCCAACTCCCATGGTGTGACGGGCGGTGTGTACAAGGCCCGGGAACGTATTCACCGCGGCGTGCTGATCCGCGATTACTAGCGATTCCGACTTCATGGAGTCGAGTTGCAGACTCCAATCCGGACTACGACCGGCTTTCTGAGATTAGCTCCCCCTCGCGGGTTGGCAACCCTCTGTACCGGCCATTGTAGCACGTGTGTAGCCCTGCCCATAAGGGCCATGAGGACTTGACGTCATCCCCACCTTCCTCCGGTTTGTCACCGGCAGTCCCCTTAGAGTGCCCAACTGAATGATGGCAACTAAGGGCAAGGGTTGCGCTCGTTACGGGACTTAACCCAACATCTCACGACACGAGCTGACGACAGCCATGCAGCACCTGTCTTGTGGCTCCCGAAGGCACCTCCGCATCTCTGCAGAGTTCCACAGATGTCAAGGGCAGGTAAGGTTTTTCGCGTTGCATCGAATTAAACCACATGCTCCACCGCTTGTGCGGGCCCCCGTCAATTCCTTTGAGTTTTAATCTTGCGACCGTACTCCCCAGGCGGGGTACTTATTGCGTTAGCTGCGACACCAAGAAGATAAACTTCCCGACGTCTAGTACCCATCGTTTAGGGCGTGGACTACCAGGGTATCTAATCCTGTTTGCTCCCCACGCTTTCGTACCTCAGTGTCAGTGTTGGTCCAGGTAGCCGCCTTCGCCACTGGTGTTCCTCCGCATCTCTACGCATTTCACCGCTACATGCGGAATTCCACTACCCTCTACCACACTCTAGCCTACCAGTATCAAGCGCAGTTCCCAGGTTGAGCCCGGGGATTTCACACCTGACTTAGTAAACCACCTACGCACGCTTTACGCCCAGTAATTCCGATTAACGCTTGCACCCTCTGTATTACCGCGGCTGCTGGCACAGAGTTAGCCGGTGCTTCTTCTTTGGGTACCATCAAGGGCGGAGGTATTAACTCCACCTTTTTTGTCCCCACCGAAAGTGCTTTACAACCCGAAGGCCTTCTTCACACACGCGGCATTGCTGGATCAGGGTTGCCCCCATTGTCCAATATTCCCCACTGCTGCCTCCCGTAGGAGTCTGGGCCGTGTCTCAGTCCCAGTGTGGCTGGTCGTCCTCTCAGACCAGCTACGGATCGTCGCCTTGGTAGGCCTTTACCCTACCAACTAGCTAATCCGCCGCGGGCTCATCCAATAGTGCAAGGTCCGAAGATCCCCTGCTTTCCCCCGTAGGGCTTATGCGGTATTAGCCCGGCTTTCGCCGGGTTGTCCCCCGCTACTGGGTAGATTCCCACGTGTTACGCACCCGTCCGCCACTCTACTCGGGGTTGCCCCCTTTCGCGTTCGACTTGCATGTGTTAGGCATGCCGCCAGCGTTCAATCTGAGCCAGGATCAAACTCTCCAATTGAAAATTGGCGTTCCGTTCTGGTAACGGAACAAAACTATAGTGGCGAAACCTTCACCCGCCCGTAAAGGCAGTTCGGGCTTCGCCGGTCTTTCATTGGACCTAGGCTCGACAAAAGCGCCCACACAAATTACTTGATCCGAATTTTAAAAGAGCGGTCCTGCTACCCGGGGGTAACCGGACGAGCGGCGCATTATACGCATCTGCCGCGGTCCGTCAACGGGGTGTAACAAAAAAAACATCACCGTTTCCCAAGTCCCTCCCTGAACAAGGGAGGGTCTAAAACTATATCACAAATCCCGAGGGGCAGGTATCCGACTTCCCCCGGTACTGACAGTCCCGCGCCGCGCCACACCATTGGACCTGGATTCCGGCCGCCGCCGGGCTTTGGGGGGGTGTCGCACCCGGCCTCTGTTTCCGGCCACCGGGGAATGAACAATCGTGGCAACGCGGATCAGCGCACCCTGACCCGGACGAAACGGCGTTTTCCCGCCTGCAGCACGTGGCTCGCGCCGCGCCGCATTTCAATTCCCTCATCGATTGCGCGCTCGCCATCGATGCGGATCCCTCCCTGGCGGATAAGGCGCAGGGCCTCGGAAGTGCTTGCCACCAGGCCCGCCTCCTTCAGCAGCCGGGGGAGACCCAGAGATTGCGCCCCGTCCAGGTCAAGACAGATCTCGGGCATATCCTCCGGCATGCGGCGCTCGCTGAAGCGCAGCGTCCAGTCAGCCACCGCCGCGTCTGCGGCCGCGACACCGTGGAAACGGCCCACAATCTCCCGTGCGAGATCAAGCTTGAAGTCCCGGGGATTATCCGTGCCCTGTTCGGCGCTCGCACGCATGCGTGCGATATCACTGGCTGACCGCTGCAGTGACAGCAGCTCGTAGTAGCGCCACATGAGCGTGTCGGAAATCGACATGATCTTGCCGAACATCTCCGCGGGAGGTTCGTTGATGCCGATGTAGTTGTTGAGCGATTTCGACATCTTCTGCACGCCGTCGGTGCCTTCCAGCAGCGGCATGGTCAGCACGACCTGCGGGGGCTGGCCGAAGTGCTTCTGCAGCTCCCGGCCCATGAGCAGGTTGAACTTCTGGTCGGTCCCGCCAAGCTCGATATCAGCCTGCAGCGCCACCGAGTCGTAACCCTGGATCAGGGGATAGAGAAATTCGTGGATCGCGATCGGCTGCCCGCCAGCATAACGTTTGTGGAAATCATCGCGCTCGAGCATGCGTGCAACGGTATGGGTTGCAGCCAGCCGGATCAGGTCGCCCGCTTCCATCTGCGCCATCCAGTCCGAATTGAACACGACCCGCGTCTTCGATGCGTCGAGAATCTTGAAGATCTGCTGTTCGTAGGTGCGCGCGTTCTCGATGACCTGCTCGCGCGTCAGCGGCGGCCGCGTGGCGCTCTTGCCGGTAGGGTCGCCGATCATGCCGGTGAAGTCCCCGATCAGGAACACCGCCTCGTGGCCAAGCTCCTGGAACTGGCGCAGCTTGTTGATGAGCACGGTATGTCCCAGGTGCAGATCAGGCGCCGTCGGATCGAACCCGGCCTTGACCCGCAACGGCCGACCGCTTTGCAGGCGTTCGACCAGTTCGCGCTCGATCAGAATCTCGTCCGCTCCGCGCACCAGCTGTCGCAGCGCTTCGTCAACCGCAGTCATGCCGGATATCCGTGCTTGCCAGTGATGGGAAAAGGGGCTGCCAAGAGTACCACAGCGCCACGCGGGATTGAATTTGCGGGACCCGCCGGCGGCGCACCGTCCGGGACGCTTCGTGTCAGCAGACAATGGGGTACACTTCCTCCATGCAAGACACCAGGCGGAACAGCCCGTGAACTACATCGGACTGATGTCGGGGACCAGCGCCGATGGAATCAGCGCGGTGGCGGTGGCCATCGCGGAACCCGGAATACTCCGGCTGCTGGCGACGCATCATGAGCCGTACGGGGCCGCGCTGCGCGAGCTTACCCAGTCACTGATGCAGGCCGGCAGCAATGAACTGGAACGCGCGGCTACGCTCGATGTCATGCTCGGCGAAGGGTTCGCCGCCGCCGCACAGACGGTGCTTGCCCTGGCCGGCCTGGATGGCAGTCAGATCCGGGCCATCGGCAGCCACGGCCAGACGCTGCGTCATGGCCCGCAGGCAACCCCGCCGTACACCGTGCAGATCGGCAATCCCGCGATCATCGCAGAGCGGACAGGGATCACCACCATCGCCGACTTCCGCCGGCGCGACCTGGCTGCCGGCGGCCAGGGGGCCCCTCTCGTTCCGGCATTTCACCGGTGGCTCTTCTGGCGCCAGGGAGTGCGGCGCATCATCGTCAACATCGGCGGCATCGCCAACATTACCGTCCTGCCCGCCGCGAGCGAAGACCCCGTAACCGGCTTTGATACCGGACCGGGCAATACGCTGCTTGACCACTGGGTTTCGGAGCACCGCGGATCGGCGTACGACGAGGGCGGACACTGGGCGGCCACCGGAACCGTGGATCGGGAACTGCTGGACCGGCTATGCTCGGACGGGTACTTTTCACGTCTCCCGCCCAAAAGCACCGGGGTCGATTATTTCAGCCCATCGTGGGTAAAAACACAGCTTGCGGCGGTGCCCGGCACAGCCCCCGCCGATGTCCAGGCGACCCTGACGGAACTGACGGCCTGTTCGATCGGCGATGCCATCGCCGGGGCGGGCGGCGGCGCGGATGAGGTATTCGTGTGCGGCGGCGGTACACACAACCACGAACTCATGCGGCGCCTTCAGGTCAGGCTCGGCGCGATCCCGCTGCACACAACGGCCCGGCTGGGACTCGATCCCGACTGGGTCGAGGCAGCGGCGTTTGCCTGGCTGGCGCACCGCACGCTTGAGGGGCTTCCCGGCAATCTGCCATCGGTGACCGGCGCCCGCCACCCGGTCGTCCTCGGGGCAATCCATCCGGCCTAGCTTCCCGCCAGCCATCGCCGCTGCCGACAGGCAATAAAAATCCCCGCACACCGGTCCGATGTGCGGGGATCAGGACAGCTTTATTCCGGCCCCGGCTGGCCGCAGCGTCCGGACCCTGCGTCCTTCCGCCGGTCCGGAACCATCTCGCCGATCAGACGCCGAAGGATGAACCGCAGCCGCAGGTCGTCTTCGCGTTCGGGTTCTTGATGACGAACTGCGCGCCCTCAATGCCCTCTTGGTAATCGATCTCGGCACCCACCAGATACTGGAAGCTCATGGGATCGATCAGAAGCGTGACATCATTCTTCTGGATCTTGGTATCGCCATCGGTTTCGTTCTCGTCGAACGTAAACCCGTACTGGAATCCCGAACAGCCACCACCCGAGACGAAGACCCGCAGCATGAGTGCCGGGTTGTTTTCTTCCTGGATCAGTTCCTTCACCTTCCTGGCAGCGTTGTCGGTAAAGTTGAGCGGGCTGGGTATCTCTGAAAGCACGGCAGTCATGGGTTTAAACCTCCGGAATTGGACGCGACCCGACGCATAGGACTACGGATTTAGACGTATTATCCCAGCGCTCCCGGCCTGCCGTCAACCTGGCCCGGAAAGAAGCCGTTGTTTCTATGCGGGTTTCGCCGCTTCGGCCGGCTTCAGCCGTGCCACCACAGCGCCCTTGTCGGCAGTATCACGCTTCACAGCCCCGTTAATGACCGCACCGGCGGCGATTTCCAGCACCCTGTACTCCACATCGCCGGTAATCTCGGCCTTGGCCTGCAGTTCGATGCGTCCGCTGCCACGCACGTTACCGACCACCTTGCCATTGATGATAACGTGCGGCACCGTCACGTCACCGGTGATCACGCCGGTCTCGCTCAGCACCAGCGTACTGTTCTCTTCCCCGGCAGAAATGACATTGCCGCGGACCTTCCCGTCGACACGCAGGCCGCCGGAGAACACGATATCGCCCTTCAGCTCGGTCTTGGAACCGACCAGGGTATCAATGGTGCTGCACGGCTTCTCGTTCGACTTCTTCCCGATTCCTTCCAACATGTCTTAAATCCTCCACCTTCTTGGGTCTTGCCCCCGATTCCATGATTGCATCGGACTGCCGGATGCGATCCCTACGAACTCCTGCGGTCCGGCTACTGAAGTATAGACACCGTCCGCCGGTTTCACAGTTTCGGCCAGGCATAGCTCTGTTCAAGCGTCCGGCCACCGGTGGCCACGCTCACCTTGACACGCTGCGGAGTGAATCCGTCCGCCAGCACGATCGTTCCACGCAGTTCCTGGAAATACTTGAAATTGACCACCAGCGGCTTGCCGGTCGCCCCCGGGAAAGTCAGTACTGCACTGTGGCCAGACTTGTCCACACCGCTCACCTGCAGCGTGGCGCGCCCGTAGACCGTCTGCTGGTGCTTAAGCGCCTGGATCAGCGTCAACCGGTACCGGTATTGCCCGGGCCCGGGCAGACGCTCGATGCGCAGCGCCTGGATGCGCGGACCGGCGATGTTGTCAGCGGGAGAAATGATGTCCTGGTAGAAGGCGACCCGCTCCCGGAGCTTCAGGATCTGGTCAGCGGAGTCCCTGAGTGACTTGCCGAGCTGCTGGTAGGCCGTCTGGTCCATCTGCACCGCGCGCTGGGCATCTGCCAACCCGGCACGCAGTATCTTGTTCTCGTTCCGCAGATGCTGCAGTTCGTCGCGCAGCGCCTGCTGGCGGTGGATGGCCGCCACCCGGTCGAACCCGGCCATGTCCATGGCGTGATTATAGATGGCGCTGCCAGCCACGATGAGCAGCGCCCCTGCGAGTCCGGCGACCACGAGCATCAGTTTCGACGAATAGCGCGGCCGGACCACAAGGTCAGCCGTCTTGTTTCGCCAGTTCAATTTGAACAGCTTCAATCTATTGACCACCCGACAACCCCTGGACTGCTGATCCCCACCATGCACGCACCCGCGCGGCCAGAATTATAGCGGCCCGACAGGGGTGCACAAACGCCAGACGACCGGCGGCAGCTTACGGCAGGACGGCAGGTGCCATCAGGCCCGTGGTTTCTTCCAGCCCGAAGGCGATGTTCATGTTTTGCACCGCCTGGCCTGCCGCTCCCTTGACCAGATTGTCGATCACGGACAGCACGACCACGGTGTCTCCGTCGCCGGGCCGGTGGACCGCGATGCGGCAGAGGTTGGAAGCGCGCACCGAACGCGTATCCGGATGACTGCCCGCCGGCAGCACATCGACAAATGGTTCATCCCGGTACCGCTCTTCGAAGACCGCCTGCAGGTCCATCGCGCGGTCCGTAAGCCGCGCATACAGGGTGGCATGGATTCCGCGCACCATCGGCACGAGGTGCGGCACAAAGGTGAGCCCGATGGGCGCCCCGCTCACACGCTCGAGCCCCTGGCAGATCTCGGGCCAGTGGCGGTGTCCGCCGACGGCATAGGCCTTGAAATTATCCGAGGCCTCGGAGAACAGCGTCTGCACATCAGCCTTTCGCCCGGCCCCGCTCACGCCGGATTTGGCGTCCGCGACCAGATATCCGGGATCCACCAGCCCACGTTCGAGCAGCGGCAGCAACCCGAGCTGGACGGCAGTCGGATAGCAACCGGGGTTGGCGATGATGCGCGCACCGTGGATGCGGCTGCGGTTCACTTCCGGCAGGCCATAGACCGCCTCGGAGAGCAGGTCCGGACAGGCATGCGGCATCCGGTACCACTTCTCCCACAGTCCCGGGTCGCTCAGGCGGAAATCCGCCGCGATGTCGATCAGCCGCACACCCGCCTCGAGCAGGGAGCGGGCATGCGTCATCGCCACGCCGTTCGGCGTGGCGGAAAACACCACGTCGCAGCCGGCAAGCAGCCCCGGGTCCGGTTCGCTGAAAGCAAGATCCACAAATCCGCGCAGGTTGGGGAAAAGGTCGGCAACCTTCCTGCCGGCCTCGGCGCGCGAGGTGATCACCTTGAGCTCCGCCTGCGGATGCACCGACAGCAGCCGCAGCAGTTCCACACCGGTATAGCCGGTGCCACCGATGATGCCGACCTTGATCATGATGCACGTCCCGACACAAAAAAGGATATTAGCAGATTACCACTCCCCTCTGCAGGGGATCGCAGACCGCGCGCTGCCGGTCATCGCCACGAATACCTGCCACCGGGGACAGGCTTAACGACACGTCCATCCCGGCGTTGAGTCGTGTGCAGAATCCGGTGGCGCTTCGCTTCGTGTGTCGCCTCCTGTCCGCTTCCTGTTCGTCGCGCCGGCGCTTTGCCTTCGGCTTCCTTCAGGTCCCCACTTATCCGAGCAGTCCTTTCCGGACGTGGAGGGAACTGTCACTCCAGAGCGGGTGCGCCCTGCCGGGCGCACCAAAAAAAGGGGGCGCTTTCGCGCCCCCTTGTCCATACAGACTACCGCGAAAGCGGATCAGAACGTATAGATCATGCCCAGGGACACGCCGTACGGATTGGCTCCATTGCCGTTCGTGGTCGGTGGCAGCAACACGACATTGCCGTGGCCACCACCCGCCATGCCATAGTCGGCCAAGGTCTGATTGTAGGTCTTGGCATAGTCCAGATAGGCCGAGGCGTTCTTGCTGAACGTATGGGTCACGCCAACGGCAACCATGTGGGCACCGGTGTTGTTGGTACCACCGACATTGGCGGCACCGTAGTACTGCGCCTTGACCGCGTAATCCGGGATAAAGGTGTACGCAACACCCAGGCCCCAGACATTGAGCGAAGCGGACGAC
>JAJYCY010000015.1:0-20258 GCA_021778035.1 Pseudomonadota bacterium | reverse complement strand
AGGCTCAGGAAGGTCTGAGCCGAAAACAGTGCCTTCAAGCCGCCGCCGAGATCGGTGTCACCGCTGATGACGAGATTCGAGGCATTGCTGGAAAGGTAGCTGCCGCCGTAGCTGTGTCCGTTCGAGATGGTGCCACTGTTCAGGCTGTCCGCCGACACATGCGCGTAGCCACTGATGGTAACGCCCGCCATCGCGGTCGCGGGCAGGGCGAAAGGCACGAGCGCGCCGGCGATTGCGAGGGTTAAGAGCTTCTTATTCATTTATTCCTCCTGCATGAGGTTGTCGTAAAAAAATTTCAGGTGCGAGCTGTCACATCCGGTTGCTGATATAACATGCTGTTCCAGCGCGCGCAACTCGTTTTGCAAAAACACAACGACAGATTTTTTGTTGTATTTTTACCACAGATCCGGTGCAAACAGGTCCATTAGATTAAGAACATTATTAATAAATGACAATAGCGTCGTTTTGCGCAACGACTGCGGGGGTGACGGATAACAGCGATCGATTATTCCCGGCTTCACATCCATCAAAACCGCTGCGCGGGGCTGATAGGCGTTTCGAGTGCTTGCCGGCCCGCTCCGTTCCCGCCCGATGCGCCCGCCTTCGGCGCGTTCGACATGCTCGGAACAGATCCAGATGCGCGCGGCGCCCGCGATGCCAGGCTGCCGGACCCGGCCTCGCTGTTTTCATCCAGCCACTGGCAGTGGCGTATCGCAGTCCGAATGACGCGATGGTGCCACACCGCAGACATTGCGCGCAAACACACCGGCCGATCCGACGGCCACGGCAAAATCAGGGATAGCGCACGCCCGGCAGGCGATGGCAGATTCTGGAAACGCAAACCGGGGGACAGTGCGGCGGTCGCCAACAAAGCGGGGGTCTCGATTCCTGGCTTGGTGACACTGCGACGGCAGGGAAATGTCTGCGGCACGCAGACCTCGCGACTGCCGGGGCCTGGACGCCTGCCGAGCATCGCCATACGTGCCGCCATGCTGGCTTTGAAGAGATTAAGGTCCGGACAGATTCCCGCCGCCTCGGACTTTCGTGAGTGGCTGGGGGACGAGGATTCGAACCTCGGTTAACGGAGTCAGAGTCCGCTGTCCTACCACTAGACGATCCCCCAATGTACAGATGGCGCCTGGCGAAAACTCCTGAAGCGCGCCGCCGCTCGCCTCGGGACCCGGATAAGACATCCGCTCCTGAACCGATTGGGCGATATCATGCCGAGGGAAAAGACATCCATGCACGCGACCATCGTGCTGGCGCGATCATGGGATAAGACCGGTCCCCCTCCGGGTTTCCCGCGACGATCCTCTCGGGCAGCAGGCAACCGGGGTCCGGAACATGCCCGGCAAGGCCGCCCGGCTGACGGGCAGTTTCCCGTGCCTTAGCGCTTGGAGTACTGCGATGCCTTGCGCGCCTTATGCAGGCCGACTTTCTTGCGCTCCACTTCGCGCGCGTCGCGTGTGACGAAGCCGATCTTGCGCAGTGCTGGCCGCAGCGTGGGATCATAGACCATCAGTGCACGCGTGATACCGTGGCGGATGGCTCCGGCCTGGCCGCTCGGTCCGCCGCCGGCCACGTTGACACTGACATCAAACCGGTCATTCATGTCGAGCGCCGCAAAGGGCTGACGCACCATCATGCGCGCGGTTTCGCGCCCGAAGTACTCATCCAGCGGACGGCTGTTGATTACGATCGTCCCCTTGCCCCGGGTAAGACGCACGCGGGCGGTCGCGGTCTTGCGTCGTCCGGTACCGTAGTTTTTCTGGTCTGCCATAGGTTGTTCCGTCAGATTTCCAGGTTCTTGGGTTGCTGTGCCTGATGACCATGCTCGCTTCCGGAGTACACCTTGAGCTTGCGCAGCATGGCGCGGCCCAGCGGACCCTTCGGCAACATCCCCCGCACGGCGGTTTCGATGATGCGCTCCGGCGCCCGTGCGCGCAGCTCGGTGAAGCTGAAGGTCTTCAGACCGCTCTGGTAACCACTGTAGTGATGGTAGAGCTTGTCCTGGGACTTGGCTCCGGTTACCCGCACCTTCTCGGCATTGACCACGACGATGTAATCGCCGGTATCCACATGAGGCGTGAATTCCGCCTTGTGTTTGCCGCGCAGGCGACGCGCGATTTCGGTGGCAAGACGCCCGAGCACCTTGTTTGAGGCATCGACCAGGTACCAGTCGCGCTTGACGCTTTCCGCTTTGGCCGTAAAGGTTTTCATTCGAAATTCTTCCAGGATCACAGATGAACCCGTTCAAAGAGCCGGGCATGATACAAAAGGCGGCGTCGGGTAGCAAGGTAGGGAGGCGATATTTCCGGCGATGAGACAGGCCGGCATCCCGATACCGTTTGCGCCACCCGGCTGGTTTGAAGTATCGTCACCCGTGCCAGCACAAAAAAAAGGGCGCGGCTTTTGGGGGCCGCGCCCGAACCACCACTAGGAGGATGGAGGAGCCTTGCGGCAAACAGTCTGGGTACGACTGCCTGCCTGATCCTGTCTACCACCAGTATAGATGCAAGGAGCGAGCCATGTGTGCTACCAGTGCATCCATATTTGAATATGAGAATACACTTAAGTGCTGATGTAGTCAAGATCTGAAACGATAATAGGTCGTGCAAGGCACCAGGAATGTACTAGTGCATTGATACTAAACGTATAATTTTACGAAATTCGGTCTTTCCCGTCACTCGGGATATCCGGGATCAGTTGTAAAGACCCGGATAATCGGGGCAGTCGGGGTCCGATACTGAGGTCGGGATAGTGTGGATTGCACCCGACCGGCGCAAAATGAGTCTGTCCCTGTCTCATTCTGGATATCCCGTTCTTGTAGAAAAACGGAATCATTCCGGATGCACTCTGCTGATTGCGGAGGGCTGTCTTTGTGTCATGACCTGTCATGACGTTCAGGCACGGAAATGGGGGTTCGGATATGGGCCAGTTTACCGCTGCCCGGCACGAATTCGGGCCGCTCAGATCCTTAGCCGGCTGACAACCTGGCCACCGGCGAGGTGTTTTTCCACAATCTCGTCGATGTCTTCCTGGTCCACGTAGGTATACCAGACCCCTTCCGGATAGACGACAATGACCGGTCCTTCGCTGCAACGGTCGAGGCAGCCGGCGTTGTTGATCCGCACTCCTCCCGGGCCCGCCAGGCCCAGCGCCTTGACCCGCCCCTTCGCATATTCGCGCAGCGCGGCTGCACCCTTGTCCGCACAGCACGGCTCACCGTTGGTCCGCTGGTTGATGCAGAAAAACACGTGATACCGGTAATACGCCTCAGTCATCGCGATGTCCTCTTCTAGCGCAGCGGAAAAACATCCAGCCAGGTTTCTGTGATCTGCTTTCCCTTGGCGGCAAGCGCTGCCCGAATGTGCACGGGACCCGGTCCGGTCCGAGCCACGTCGAACTGCAGCCGCCAGTGTCCAGGGGTGCCGGTGCGGGTCACCCAGGCGTTCGTAACACGCGCCCGGCCGCTGACTCGGACCTCCGGTTCGACCGCCGATAGCGCTGGATCTGCCAGGCGCTTTCCACGGAAATCCACAACGAAGGTTTCGCGGTGCCGCCTGGCGTCGTAGCTGTAGCGGGTGGCTGAGACAAATCCGAATTTCGCGCCCAGTGGCGTCCTGCCCGTCCAGGTGATCCGGTAGCTGAACGCCAGCGGCTGGCCAGAGTGTGCCTTCACACCAGGCACCCAGAACGCGGTAATGTTGTCGTTCGTCTGCGAATTCGTCGGCAGCTCGATCAGCAGGAGGTGTCCGCTGCCCCATTTCCCCTTTGGCATGACCCAGACGCTCGGCCGATTCTCGTAATCCATGCCAAGGGCACGGTAGTCCTGCGCACGGCGCGGGCGCTGCATCAGACCGAAGCCTCGAGGATCATTGATCGGGAAGCGGGAAACGGCGAGCCTGCGCGGATTGCGCAGTGGCCTCCACTCCTTCGGTCCCGTTCCGCCATCGATCAGCAGCCCGTCGGAATCGTGTGCGCTGCGGATGAGCCGGTCATACCGATGGTTACTGAAGCGGCCCTGCAGGAACATGCTGGTGAGGGGCGCGACACCCAGTCTGCGTACATTGCGGCGCAGGAACAGGACTGCCTTCACATCCACCGTCGTGCTTGCTCCGGGATGCACGATGAACCGGTATGCGCCGGTGAGCGCCGGGCTGTCGAGCAGCGCGCAGAAACCCAGATGCCGCGCATGGCGACCTGGCGCTATGATCCAGTACCCACGGAAATAAGGAAATTCTTCCGCACGGTGCGGTAGCGCTGTGTCGACGGCGATCCCGCGCGCTGATGACCCCCACGCCTCGCCCAGGCCGACGCCGCGGAAATAACTGGCGCCGAGAAACGATAAAAACTCGTCGACCAGAGGCGTATTGGCGGCATGGCTGTAAACGCTGAAGCCGGCGGTGGGCACACTGGCGGGGAGCCGACGCGCAAGCTGCGGATCACCGTTTACGACCGCCGGCAGCTGCGCCAGCACAATCCTGCTGCCCGAAACCACATGGATATGCACCGGCCAGGCGAAAAGATAGCCCACCGGCGCAAGACTGACATGAAAGGGCGTGCCTTTGGGCCAGGCCGGCAGACGGCCAGGAAAACCGATCCTTCCGTAATCGACATAGCTCAGCTTCTTCAGAACGGACGGGATTGCAGCGGGCGCCTGGTAGCGTTGCGCCGCCAGCACTCTGGCCCTGGACACCACCATCGCAAACACGTGGTCGGTCCTCGGCCTGGTCTGCCCCCACGGCGCCGGCGGAACCACCTGGCTCACTTCCCCGTGATTCGCTTCCATTTCCCGCGCCAGCGCCGCCTGACGTACAGCCAGTTCAGCCATTTCGGCCTGCAGTGCCTGTACGGCTTTCCGCCGTCGTGCAGTCTCCGCGCGAACCGCGTCCAGCGCCCGGCCGCTCTGGCTGAGCGCCTGCCGCGAGCGCATGTTGGTATGCCTGGCGGTCATCGGCAGTGTACAGGCGCTCAACGCGCCCACGGCCAGCAACACGCCCGCCCTGGCCCACCTCGTCGCATTCATCGGTAGCGTCTCCCCCTTGGGTAGCCGCGAGACTCCTCTCCGCTCCCCGGCTGTCCGTCCCGCGAAGCAGCGGAAAGGGGGTGCGGGCAGCGCGTATCCTTTCCATTGACCGCAACGTCTCCCAGCCAGCGATGCGCGCCCGGCGCCTGAAGCGCCCAGATCCGCCGATGAAGTGTCACCAGGGTTTCCCTGTCGCCAAGCAGACACAGCCTGTCACGCGCATCGAGGGCACCCGGCCCGCTTCTCAGCGCGCGTGCCATCACCAGCCGGCGCTGCAGCGCAACGGCCTCCCCGGGCGTGCCCTGCGCTCCGAGCAGCGCGCAATGCAGCGCGTTCACACCCGGGTCGATGACCGCTGCCAGAAAGCCGCGCGTCGGGGTGCACTGCCGTGCAGCGGGCCGGACACGCATCTGTTCGAAGCTGCGAAGCAGCGGTGGCTGGTCAATCTCCTCCGGAGTCATGAAAAGCTTCAGTCTGCGGGCCGCGCGCCCGGGCCCGGTACGACTGGACCAAACCGACACCGGGATCGCGAGCAGCCAGGCGGCGATGATGGGCATGAGCCACCAGAAGTAGCCGGGATTCATGGCATATACGAGACCACCCCAGACTGCAGCGACAACCGTGCCGGCCAGGTGGTGATGCAGGGCTTGGCGCCACGACGTGCCTCCGTCCCCGCGCACCTGCGGACCCCAGCTGATCTTGCGACCGGCAAGGACCGACACGACAAACATGGTGTGGAACAGCATGCGCACGGGCGCAAGCAGTGCCGATACCAGACATTCCAGGGTAACGCTGGCGACGAGCGGTCCCAGCCCGCCGAACAGGCGTGTACGCCGCCGCACGACCACCAGCAGCATCGCGAGCAGCTTTGGCAGAAACAGAACAGACATGGTGAACCAGAACAGGATGAGCGCCCAGTGCGGGTGCCACACCGGCCAGGCCGGAAACAGCATGTGTGGCTTGGGGAAATAGCGGGGCGTCATGATGCGAAGTGATACGGCCTCTACGGTAGACAGCACCAGAAACGCCAGCCACAGCAGCGATGAAACGTAGGACATGATGCCGTTCAGAAACACGACCCGGTGGGGAAACGTGATACCGCGTGCGAACATCATGCGTGTATGCTGGAGATTGCCCTGTGCCCAGCGTCGGTCGCGCTTGAGCTCATCAAGAAGCGTGGGTGGCACCTCCTCGTAGCTTCCCTCCAGTACTGGCTCGAGCCACACGCTCCAGCCGGCCCTGCGCAACAGAGCTGCCTCGACGAAATCGTGGCTCATGATCTCGCCACCGAGCGCCCCGTTTCCCGGCAGACGCGGCAACGCACAGTGACGCATGAACGGTGCGATCCGGATGATCGCGTTATGTCCCCAGTAGTGCCCCTCGCCCATGTGCCAGAAATGCAGCCCTGCAGCGAAAACCGGTCCGTAGAGGCGGTTTCCGAACTGCTGAATGCGGCCGAAAAGAGTCCGCTGGTGAATGGCCGCAGGTACCGTCTGGATCAACCCGACTCCGGGGTTCGTCTCCATGGTTTCTACCAGCTTCGTGAGCGTCGACCCGCTCATGAGGCTGTCGGCATCAAGCACGACCATGTAGCGGAAATGCCCTCCGAAGCGGCGGCAGAAATCCGCTATGTTGCCGCTCTTGCGCTTGATGTTGCTGCGCCGGCGCCGATAGAAAACGCGTGCTCGCGGGCCGAGACGGTGCCGCAGTTCGGCCCACGCCCGCTCCTCTTCCACCCAGGCATCGGCGTTGTCGCTGTCACTCAGAATGAAGAAATCGAATTGCGCCAGACGGCCGGACTCTTCGACGGATCGATATACGGTCTCGAGACCGGCACACACACGCCATGGGTCTTCGCGGAACACCGGCATCACGACCGCAGTTGCCGCAGCGCCGGCCACGCCGGAGTCCGGCTCCCTGTGCAGCCTCGGTCTGCGCCAGAACAGTAGCGCCGTGGCGCCCGCAAGCGAAATCCAGAGGCCGATGGAAATCCACCCGAACAGAAGCCCGAACACTACCGCCAGGCTGTCGTTCAGCCAGTCGATACCGGGATGCGGAAGGACGCCGAGCATAAACTGGCTCGCAACGTAGCTCGGGATCAGTACCAGAGCCGCCAGCAGCGCGCCGCGCCACGGAATGCAAGAACCCGTCCGCCCGGACGATCGCCATCGCTCCGATGCCATGGAAAGGCGCATCAGCCTGGGCCGGGCGGTGAGATCGGCATCGACTTCCTTGCCGGGCTCATCCAGCCAGGCATGAATCCGGAAACGGGCCGCAGCGTTTGCACGGTCGGCTCCTTCCAGCCCGGCAGCCGCTTGGCGGCGCGCCATGAGGCCCTCAAGGCGCAGAAATGCATCATCGGCGCTGCCTGCGCCATCGCTCGCCTCGCCGATCCAGGACGCAATCAGGTGCTCCGGAACTCCGAGCGCTTCCAGATAGGACTGCAACCGCATCTTGATCACTTGGCGCTTTTCGTCCTGCAACGGCGCTACACCTGCTGGTTCATGCTGCGCTCTCGGCGTCACAGCCCTGATGACCTGCGAGAGCCGACACACACTGCGTCGACAGCCGCACCGGTCGTTCAGGTGCTGGTTCGATTTTTGATCCCGTCCGGTGCATCGCCGGACGGCTTAAGGGCATCCCCAGATGGTCCTTGGGTGACTCTAGGGATTCGCTTGTCCGGCGGGTCGACAGGAGCAATGCGTGGCGGTCCCGCCGATTATCAGACATTTCACCAGTGAAGACCACCCATAACCAGCCGACCGGTCCGAAATCGAACCTGACCGGCGTCCTGGTCGCGCACCCGGCAACCGCTCACTGTGCAAGGCCGGCGCGCCGGCCGGACTGTCCGCTGCGCCGCGGCGTGAGATTCAGACCAATATGGAATGGGCTCCTCGCGCCTGCTCGGCTTGCGCGGTTTTCTGCGCCTGGCGGGTTGCCCGGGACTGGAAGATCCCTCGCTCTATACGGCAGATCTCCTCGATCAGGTGCATTTCGGCGGCACCGGCCCCTTTCAGATCGTCCGCCTCGTTTGCCCCGGCCGGCGCCGCCCGGCCCGTGGGTGGCAGGATGCAATCTGCCCGGAGTATAGTGTGTCTCTAGTTACTCGCTCCCCCCGGTTTCCGCGCAATTTGCACCAGCCGCCCGCCATCGAGGAATTCCCGTTCAGCAAGGCTGACCGCTGCGTGCTGTGCGGCCTGTGTCTCCCGGGCTGTCCGACCTACATCAAGACCGCGGACGAGAATGAATCTCCGCGCGGACGCATCGCGCTGATGCGGGCCCTCGCACACGGCGAACTGGAAGTCAGCGCACGTCTCGAAGCCCACCTCGATCGCTGTCTGGCGTGCCGGGCGTGCGAGAGGGTCTGTCCTTCACTGGTGGAATACGGTGCGCTCATCGAAGCCGGCCGCGCCATGCTGGCGTCACAGCCACACCGGCGCACTCCGGCACGCATCATCGGGAACCTCGCCCTGGCTCTGCTGATCGAACAGCCACGCAATCTCGGCGTCCTTGCACGGCTGCTGCGGCTGTACCAGCGCAGTGGACTGCAGCGGCTGGCGCGCGCTTCCGGAATTCCGGCGCTGTTGCGGCTGGTCTCCCGGATTGATGCGTTGCCACGGCTGAGGCCGCCAGAACCCTGGCGCAGCCTGTACCCGGCGCAGGGCGAGGCCCGCGGACAGGTGGCACTGTTCATCGGATGCGTCAGTCGCATCGCCGACGTCGAGACACTGCGGTCTGCAATCGCTGTGCTGAACCGGCTGGGATATGACGTGCGGGTTCCGCCGGGACAGGGCTGCTGCGGTGCGCTGCACCTGCATGCCGGACAGCGCGAACGTGCGCATGCGCTCATGCGCTGCAATCTTTCTGCATTCGCCGATGCCGCAGGCGCAGGCGGCGACATCCCGATCGTGCACGCCGCGAGCGGATGCGGCGCCACGCTCTCTGAATATCGCCGGCACCTTCCGGCGGACCCTGCTGCGGACCGGTTTACCGGGCGCCTGGTCGACATCAGCCGCTTCATCGCCGAAAGCTCCTGGCCGCAGGGCCTCACCCTGACAGCGCTGCCGAGGACCGTTGCCGTGCACGAACCCTGCTCGCAGCGCAATGTCCTGCGCGACGAAAAGTGGCCCTACACGCTGCTCGCCACAATTCCCGGAATCCGGCTGGTTCCGCTGCCTGACAATGCGATCTGCTGCGGCGGGGCTGGCGCCTATCCCCTGACCCAGCCCGCCCTGGCAGACGTCCTGGCCGCCGACAAGGTCACGCGGCTGCGCGCGCTGGCCGCGGACATCGTCGTCAGTGCCAATATCGGCTGCGCACTGCACATCGCCGCCGGCCTCGCCCGCGACGGGCTCTCCGTAGAGGTCCTGCATCCCGTCACACTGCTCCACCGTCAGTTGCGGCCGGACCCCGGCTTGAACGCGGCAGACAGAGTCAGGTAAGGTTGATCCCATGGACTCCCGGCATTTCACGGCCACCGACCGCCTCATCGAGGGTCTCGACCAGGCGCTGCACACAATCTTCGGTCCGGCGCCGGCGGCAAGCTCGGCGAGCCCGGCCGCTGGCATCGCTGAACCGGATCTGGACGCCGCCGCACGTCTGCTGGCTGGTCGCCTGATGCGGGTCGACCATGCGGGCGAAATCGCCGCGCAGGCGCTGTACCGCGGCCAGGCGCTGAGCGCCCGGTTACCGGAAGTGCGGGAAAAAATGGAACAGGCTGCGCGCGAGGAAAACGATCACCTGCACTGGACCGCGGAGCGCGCCCGCGAACTCGGTGTTCCGACCAGCATGCTCGCGCCTCTGTGGTACGGAGGTTCGTTTGCAATCGGGGTGCTGGCCGGAGCCGCCGGAGACCGCTGGAGTCTGGGTTTCGTGGCCGAAACGGAACACCAGGTGATGGCGCATATCGACTCCCATCTTGAGCAGCTGCCACAGGCCGATGCCAGGAGCCGGACCATACTTGAGCGGATGCGTGCCGACGAGTCACGCCACGCGACCGTGGCAATCGAAGCCGGCGCCGTCGACTTGCCGGTTCCCGTTCGCCGGCTGATGACAGCCGTATCGCGGTTCATGACGTGGACGGCATTCCGGATCTGAAACATCCCGGACAGATCTGAGGCCCGGGCATCTGCGGATGCCGGGCGCGTGGTGGATGCGCTACCCTCCTGGCCGCATCGAGCGCGCGCAGCTAGACCATGCCACCGTTGATGCTGATCACCTGGCCGGAAATGTATCCGGCGGCGTCAGACGCCAGAAAACTCACCAGACTGGCGACTTCCTCGGCTGTTCCTGCCCGTTTCATGGGCACCAGCGCGTCGATCTGCGCATCCGTGAACAGGCGTGCTGTCATGGGGGATGCGATAATGCCGGGCGCCACTGCGTTCACGGTCACTCCACGGGAAGCGATTTCGCGGGCAAGCGACCGCGTGGCCCCATGGAGCCCGGCTTTCGCTGCCGCATAGTTCACCTGGCCCCGGTTACCGATCACTCCGGCCACGGAGGACATGCTGATGATCCTGCCCCAGCGCGTACCGAGCATCGACAGCAGCAGCGGCTGGGTCACGTTATAGAATCCGTCCAGCGCAACGTCCACGACCCGATGCCACTGCTCCGCACGCATGCCGGCGAGCGGCGTATCATCGTGCACTCCCGCATTGTTCACCAGCACCTGCACCGGCCCGCCTTCGAGCAACCGCTCGATCTCTTCGCGGCTCTGGGCCGCGTTGCACACATCAAAAACCGTGGTCTCGGCGTGGCCACCCTCCGCGACAATGGCGGCAACCGTGGCCAGCGCCTGTTCCGGGTGGTTGTTGGCGTGAACGATCACGTGCAGACCGTCACGAGCCAGCCGCTGCGCGATTGCCGCCCCGATGCCACCACTGCCACCGGTCACCAGTGCCCGTTTCATCGTCCGCTCCCTTCTACCAGCAGGATCGCCGCGCGTCCGGATAACAGCAGGGCATCAGCGGCATGCACCTCGAAATCATAGATGAACCCCTGGGCCGAGCCGGTCAGCCGGCGAGCCTCGATCCGCAGCAGCGCGCCGCGGTCATCCAGGCGTTCGGCAAAAAACCGCAGGTCGCGCACGCTGGCAAGCAGGCCAATACCCGACTGGCTTCCGGTCCCGGACAGGCGGGCATGCAGCGCCATTCCCTGGGCCGCGTATTCCACACCGCAGACGGCAGGCAGTCCGGCATCCCCGCGCAGTGGATTGGCGGCATCGGCATGCGAGACGGCATAACAGGAAATCGTTTCCTGATTCCAGGATGTGACACCGGCAAGCAGGCACATCGATCCTGCATGCGGAATCAGCGCACAGATCTCGTCGCGATCAAGCATCATGGTGCGACTGCAGCCTGATAGATCCGGCAGTCCCCGCCACATACTCCTGCCGGAGCGAAGTCTGCAACACGGCATGCCTCATCCGGCATGCAGCGCTTCATACGCCACGATCCCTGTGACAAAAGTCCGCGTGCCGCTGCGCACCGCAAAGCCGGCACGGCCCTCGCCTTTCGGTTCAAATATGACCTCGAATTCCTCCCCGGGCAGCAGCGGCGCCGAGAACTTCACGCTCGGCAGGCCGGTGATCCGCACCGGGCGGCCGATGAATCCGCCCGCCGCCAGCAGGACTTCACCAAGAATGACCACCCCGGGGACAATGGGATTGCCGGGGAAATGACCTGGCAGGGCAGGATGACCGACACCGATCTTCATTGGGCTGAGTCTATCCTGTCTGGCGCCGGCTGACACGGTCAGGCCCTGGCCCGGGGTTTTCTCGCCACGGCGACCCGAAAACCTGCAGACAGGTCCGCTACCGGAGCGCCGCTGCAGCGTGTGGCCTGCCCGGCTTTGCCAGGTTGCCGCACAATGCCGGCTACGGCACACAGAACGGTTCCGGGGGAAACCGGGAGGTCCGGACGCCGGTTTCGCTGCAACCGGAACGGCAGAATCTCATCCTGCCCGGCAATTTCTTTAATATAATAACCGGGGTACCTGAGAGCCAGGCTGCCGGCTCCGTTCCTCGGGGTCGGGCGAGACAGGGGTAGGTCCCCGGACAGGATCCGGCGCCGACCCCGCAGCGTCCCGCCGGAAAGCAGCGGTGGAGTGCCGCTCGGGGGTCAGCGCTCGGGCGCTCATCCCGGGCACCATCGACGCCTGGCTGTGCGTTGGACCTCCACATGCCACGCCGGACCGGCGGCACCGTTAATGCTATGGAGATATCTTTTGTCCGATCACCAGAAAGAAGCCGTGGGCGCTGATGCTGAGAGCACGGTGACGCCGCTGAGATCACCACCTTGGCGGCAACCCGTCGTCGATACCGACCACCGCACGGCCTCCCCGGCCGGCGCCGCCGACGGGTGGCGCCGCATACCGTCCCTGGTCATAACACATTTCTGGTTCAAGTGTTTCGGTACCATGGGATTCACGCTGGTATTCTTTGTGGCGTACGTGTACCTGCTCAAGCACCCCGCCTACCCGGTGACCGTGGTGCCGGCCACCGCCCTGGACCGGCTGATTGGCGTCGAGCCAGTCACCCTGCCGTTTTACCTGTCACTCTGGGTATACGTATCGCTGCCGCCGATGCTGATGCGCACACGGCAGGCCGTCGTCGAATATGGAAAATGGATTGGCAGCCTGTGTCTGGTGGCGCTGACGATCTTCTATTTCTGGCCGACGGCAATTCCGCCCGCCCACGTCAACTGGGCACGCTACCCCGGCATGGCTTTCCTGAAAGGAATGGATGCTGCAGGCAACGCGTGTCCATCGCTGCACGTAGCCACGGCCGTGTTTTCCTGGTTCTGGCTGCACCGGCGGCTGACTGAACTGCATCTGGGTCGCCGCACGCGCATCTTCAGTGCCTGCTGGTGCGCTGCTATCGTTTATTCTACCATGGCGACCAAACAGCACATGGTGCTGGACGTGGCCGCCGGCATCGATCTGGCGCTGGTCTTCATCTGGGCTTTCAGCGTGGCCGGGCAGCCTGGGGACCTGTTCACCGGCAGAAAGTACCGGCTGGACTACAGCGTCGCCGAACAGGAATCATAGTGTGACTGGACGAAACGGGCGCACGACACGCGGCGTGCTTTCCATCCGCAACCTCCTGCTGGTGCTGGCCGGCGCCATCTACCTCGGCATCGGCTATGTCGCAACAACAATGCCGCATCCGCCGCTGGTTACCATCCTGGTCGGACTCGCGCCGCTGGCGGTGGCAGCGCTGGTGACGGCCTGGAAAGCGCGGGCACGCATGCTGTTCATGTCGCTGTACATCGTCTGCGCAATGACCATCGTCTTCAACCTGCACCAGCTGCGCGACCACGCCGCATGGGTGTATTTCATCCAGCATGCCGGCGCAATGTCTCTGCTCGCCATCATTTTCGGCAGCACGCTCGGCAATGGCGAAGCGGGCGCCCTCTGCTCACGCATCGCCAGCTTCATCATTCCGGAATCGCTGGACTCGGCATACCTGCGCTACACCTGGAAGGTCACACTGGTCTGGACAATCTATTTTGCAGCGACCGCAGTGCTTTCGGTACTGCTGTTCTTTCTGGCGCCAATCAGGGCGTGGTGGGCCTTTGCCAACCTGCTAACGCCGGTGTCGCTCGCCATCATGTTTGCAGGAGAATACCTGATCCGGCTGCGCGCACTGCCAGACGGGCCACGGATCAGTGTTGGCGCCACAATCCGGGCCTACCGCGAATACGCGCAGCGACAGAACACGCACTGAGCAATGATTGATACCCTACCGCTGCTGCCGGAATCCGGCATGGATTCGATTGTCGCCTACCGTGGTGCCACGCCGGTCACCCGATCCCGGTTCCTGCGCGACCTGCTCGCGCTCGCGGCACGCCTCCCGGACACAGGCCATGTCCTTAACCTGTGCAAGGACCGGTACTGGTTTGCCACAGCGCTGTTCGCCGCCATTGCGCGCGACACGCTGACCGTGCTGCCCAATTCGGTCGCACCGGACATTATCGCCGGCCTGCGGCACGACCTGCCGGATCTGGTTTGCCTGGGCGACCAGGCGTCGCCGCCGCTGGATCTGCCCTACCTGCAGGTCTGCGGCAGCGACGACCATACGACGGCCGGCACTCCCGCGATTCCGCGTATTCCCTTCGGACAGCGGATCATGCATGTCTACACCTCCGGCTCCACGGGCAAGCCGATCCAGCATGCCAAGACTTTCGGCCGGATAGGTGAGTGCATCGCAGCCGGGGCCGGGCGTGTGTGGGCAACCGCCGGCGAGCCGTGCGCGGTGCTCGGCACGGTACCGTTCCAGCACATGTATGGTCTCGAATCCACTGTTTTCCTGCCACTCCTGGGAAGGGGACGTCTGACCTCGCGCCAGCCGTTCTTCCCCGCAGACATAGCGGCAGCGCTGGCCGAACTGCCGGCGCCGCGTCTGCTCGTTACCACGCCGTTTCATCTGCGCAAGCTGCTGGATACCGACATTACGGTCCCGCCCGTCGCTGCCATCGTGTCGGCCACTGCACCTCTGTCCGGGGAACTGGCGGCCGAGGCGGAGACCCGGCTCAATGCACCCGTCATCGAAATCTACGGTTCCACCGAAACCGGCCAGATCGCCACCCGCCGTCCCGCCCAATGCGCCGAATGGGAGATGTATGACGGCATCACGCTCACACTGGAACAGGGCATCGCCAGGGTCAGCGGCGGTCATCTGGAATCGCCCCAGGTGCTCAACGACTCCATCGAACTGTGTGGTCAGTCGCGGTTCCGGCTGCTCGGCCGCAACTCGGACATGGTCAATGTCGTCGGCAAGCGCAGCTCCCTGTCCTACCTGAACCAGGTCATTGCCCGTCTGCCCGGAGTACGCGATGGCGTGTTCTGCATACCGGAAACCCACCCGGAACGGGACGTCTCGCGCCTGGCCGCATTTGTAGTCGCTCCGGGGCTGCGGGCGCATGAAATCCAGTCGTCGCTGCTGCAGCAGCTGGACCCGGTGTTTTTGCCGCGACCGATCATTTTCGTTGATTCGCTGCCGCGCGACGGCAACGGCAAGATTTCCGCGTCGGCCATGGCGGAGCTGATCGCCAGGCACATCCCATGATCCGCCCTACACCGATCCCTGCGCTGTTCCGCCCTCCGGCACACCGGAGGACCGGCTACCGGATCCGTTGCGTGATGATCTGCGCATGCACCACACCGTGACTGGTGGAATCGTCACGGTGGTCCTGGCACTGTCATGACCGCCGCACCAGCCTCCGGCGCCAGCAAAACACCCGAATGGCTGCAACGCAGGGAGCGCGGAAACATTTTTTGGCTCAGCGTTATGCGGCACCTGTCGCTGCTGCTCGGGCGCCGGCTGTCCCGCTGCGTGGTCTACGGCATCGCGCTGTACTTCCTGCTTGCTGCGCACCCGGCGCGCAGGGCTTCGCGTGCCTATCTGCAACGGGTGCGGCAGCAGCCGGCGGGCTGGCTCGACCTCTACCGCCACATCCTCGCTTTTTCCACAACGATCCACGACCGTATCTATCTGCTGAACAACCGTTACGACCTGTTTGACATCCGTATCCACGACACCGAACAGCTTCACGCAACGCATGCCTCGGGCAAGGGCTGTTTCCTGTTCGGAGCACATCTCGGAAGTTTTGAGATACTGCGCAGTATGGCGCGCGACAACCCGGACCTCAGGCTGTGTGTGGCAATGAACCCGGAAAACGCGCGTCAGATCAACGCCGCCCTTGCCGCAATCAATCCTGGCGTAATACTCGATGTCATCGCACTCGGGCAGGTGGACGCGATACTGACAATTCACGAGCGGCTCCAGGATGGCGCCATGGTCGGCATTCTCGCGGATCGTGCAAGCGGGCCGGACAAATACATCGAGCTGCCGTTTCTCGGCGCACCGGCACGATTTCCCACCGGACCATTCCGTACGGCCGCCATGCTGCGCCAGCCAGTCTATTTCATGGCCGGCCTGTACCGGGGAGGAAACCGCTATGACGTACATTTCGAACTTCTGGCGGACTTCGCCGCGCCGCCCGCGGGCAGCCGCCAGGACGAAGTCCGTGACCTTCTGACGAAATACGCAGCTGCGCTGGAACGCCATTGCCGTGCAGCACCCTTCAACTGGTTCAACTTCTACGATTTCTGGGAATCAGCAGACCGTGAGACATCCTGATCCATTGCGCATCGCAGCTGTCGCCGGGCTCGTCCTCATGCTGGCTGCGCCGTTTGCCCGCGCCCAGCAGGCGCAACTGCCGCAGCTGATGCAGCTGCTGGCACATCGCGGCTCGGCCAGGGCCACGTTTGTGGAAAAGACCTACATCGGGATCATCGACCGCCCCCTCGTATCCACGGGAGATCTGTCCTTCGTTGCACCGGACAGCCTGCAAAAGCGCACGCTCACACCGAAGCCTGAGTCACTGGTTCTGCGCGGCAATACTTTGACGGTAACCCAGCCCGGCAAGCGCCGGATAAAAGTAAATCTGCAGGAACACCCGGAAATCGCGGCATTCGTCGAAAGCATACGTGGTACCCTGGCGGGTGATCTTTCCGCGCTGAACAAATTCTACGTGCTCAGACTGACGGGCACGATGGGAAAATGGCGGCTCGTGCTGATTCCAAAGCGGCAGCGCCTCAGCCGCATTTTCAGCCGCATCCGCATCAGCGGTTCGCACGCCAATATCAACACCATCGAGCTGGACCAGCATGACGGCGACCATTCCGTCATGGTCGTCACCCAGGTCGCCGCCAGTCGATGATCTTGCGCAGACAACGCCTGGTCCTCGGGGTCTGGCTGGCACTGCTGCTTGCCTGCGCGCTGGTCATTGCGCGCACGCGGTTTGTATCTGACCTGTCGGCATTCATGCCCAAGGCACCGAGCGCGCGCCAGCAGCTGCTCGTCGACCAGTTCCAGTACGGCATCATCGGTCGCCTGATCATGATCGGCATCGAAGGCGGCAACGCGACCGGACGCGCAAGACTTTCGCAGGAGCTGGCCAGCCGGCTGCGCAGGACCGGGATATTTCTCGGCGTGCAGAATGGCGACTCGGCCACAGAGCGGCGCGACCGCGAGTATTTTTTCGACAACCGCTATCTGCTCAGCCCCCACGTCACGCCCGCGCTCTTTACCGTAAAGGGGCTGCACGCCGCCATCAAGAACTCGATTGACGAACTTTCAGGCGACACCGGGCTGCTTATCAAGAAGCTGTTCGCCCGTGACCCGACCGGTGAGACACTGCGGCTGATCGGGCAGTTTGGCGGCAGCAGCGAGCCGCGAAGCCTGCACGGGGCATGGGCTTCGCGCGATGGCCGACGGGCGGTGCTCCTTGCCTACACCCGTGCACCCGGCACCAATATTGGAGCCCAGGCACGCGCCATCCGAACCATACGTCAGACCTTCGGGCAGCTGCCGGGCCGGCAGGCTGACAGCCGCGTGGTCATGAGCGGAACAGGCGTGTTCGCCGTCAGGTCGCGCAACACCATCCAGGGGCAGGTTACCCGGCTTGCGGGCGCGAGCCTGCTTCTGGTCATTTTTCTTCTTCTGCTGGTGTACCGGTCGCCGCTGCTTCTCGCACTCGGGTTGCTCCCCGTACTTTCGGGTGCGCTGGTCGGGATTGCCGCAGTAAGCCTGAAGTTCGGCCAGGTACACGGCCTGACACTGGCTTTCGGCACAACCCTGATCGGCGAGGCGGTCGACTATTCGATCTATTTCTACCTGCAGCGGGCCGGACAGCTGAATCCCGGCCATTTCTGGCGCACCATCTGGCTTGGCGTGACCACCTCGATTGCCGGTTTCGCCCCACTCCTGTTCTCCGGGTTTCCCGGTCTGGCGCAGCTCGGTGTCTATTCCATATGCGGCCTGATCGCAGCTGCGCTGGTGACGCGCCATGTACTGCCCGCGCTGGTGCCCACACAGCTCAAGCTGCGTGACCTGAGCCGGCCGGGCTTCGTACTCGACCGGATTCTCGACCTCGCCACCCGGCTGCGGTGGCTGCCGCTGCTGCTGGCGCTCGCGGCCGCTGGCGCGGTCTTCGCCCACACAGGCAAGATATGGAATCGCAGTCTTTCGGCGCTAAGCCCGATTTCCAGGGCCGATCAGCGCCTCGACCAGCAGCTGCGCAGCGACCTTGGCGCACCCGATCTGCGCTACATGGTTGCTTTCAGTGCCGCCAGCCGGCAACTCGCGCTGGAAGGGGCCGAAAAGGCCGGTCAGGTGCTGGACGGACTGGTGCACAGACGGATGATCGCCGGATTCAGTTCGCCTGCCTTCGTGCTGCCGAGCCGCGCCGAGCAGCGTGCACGCCAGGCAGCAATCCCGGGCGCGCGGCTGGCAGGGAAACGGCTGAAACAGGCTCTGGCCGGTCTGCCCGTCAGGTTCAGCAGTCTGCAGGGATTCCTGTCTGACCTGCAGGCAGCGCGTACCCGCAAACCGCTGCGTCGTGCCGATCTCGACGGTACCTCGGCCGCACTGCTGGTCGATTCGCTGCTGATCCACCGTGCCAGCGACTGGCTGGTGCTGATGCCCTTGCGCCCGGTTGACAGCAGCTCCGAGACCCCGCTCGACGTCAAACGGGTACAGACCCCCCTGCAGGCCACCGGACTGAAGCACATCGTCGTGATCGACCTGCTGGCGGAGTCGACCAGCCTGTTCAGGAACTACCGCAACGAAGTACTGCTGCTGTCAGAGCTCGGCTGTCTGGTCATCATCGCGCTGCTTCTGGCCGCCCTCCGATCCGCATCCCGTACGCTGCGGGTGGTCACTCCGCTGGCATGCTCGGTTGCCTGCGTCACGGCGGTGCTGCTGCAAAGCGGCATTCAGCTGACCATACTGCATCTGGTAGGCCTGCTGCTGGTAGTCGCCATCGGCTCCAACTACGCGCTGTTCTTTGAAAGCGGTGCGCAGGCCACCTCACCCCCGGAGCGCCGCCGGATGCAGGTTTCTCTGGTAGTCGCCAACCTCACCACCGTTGGCAGCTTCGGAATCCTGGGGCTGTCGAGCATTCCCGTACTGTCGTACATCGGCACCACGGTCAGTCTGGGCGCTTTCCTGTCGCTGGTTTTTGCAGCCATACTGTCCCGCGGCAAAGCCGCGCAGGAGCCCTCATGAGCGACTCCGGGAACACGACCACACGTTCCTGGCGGCCAGCACCCTTCCTGCTCGCATCGGGCGGAATACATGCCGGGGCGCTGGCATTCGTGCTGTTTGAACCATCCCTCTGGGCGTGGGCACTTGGCTGCGTGCTGCTCGACCATGCGGTGATCGGCGCCGCCGGCCTGTGGCCCCGCAGCCGGCTGCTGGGAACGAATCTGGTGCGCCTGCCGGCCGCTTGCGCGGACCGGGAGGAAGTCGCACTTACTTTCGACGACGGACCTGATCCGCGGGTCACGCCCCGGGTGCTCGACATCCTGGACCGGCACCAGGTCCGCGCGACCTTTTTCTGCATCGGAGAAAGGGCCGCGGCCCATCCGGAAATCTGCCGCGACATCGTGGCACGCGGGCACACGATAGAAAATCACGGTCAGGGACACCGGAACCATGCCGCCCTGTCCGGAATCCGCGGCTGGACGCGCGAGGTCGGCAACGCGCAGAAAACCCTGGAGGACATCACCGGACGGCGCCCGCAGTATTTCCGTGCGCTTGCCGGACTGCGCAACCCATTTCTTGACCCGGTACTGCAGCGGCTGGACATCCGGCTCGTGAGCTGGACGCGGCGCGGCTATGATACCCGCTGCGCGGATGCCGACATCGTGCTGGCACGCCTGGTCCGTAACCTTGGGGCTGGCGATATCCTGCTGCTGCACGATGGACATTCTGCGCGCAGCGCAGACGGCATTCCGGTCGTTGTTGAAGTGCTGCCACGCCTGATTGCCGAGCTGGCGGCACGCAACCTCAAGCCTGTACCGCTGGGCACCCCATGCACATCGCTCTGAAAAGAAGACTGCTTGATCTGGCGACCGAACCTTACCGGCGCACCGGTTATGTCAATTACCGCTGGGCGCGGGGCAAACTCTGGAACGATCCCATTTTTACAGCGCTGCTTGAACGCCCGGTAGTGCCGGAGGGCGCACGCGTCCTGGATCTCGGCTGCGGCCGCGGCCTGCTTGCCGCCTGGCTGCTGGGTGCAGAACGCCTGGCGGGAATGGGAGAATGGCGGGACAGTCCGGCGCCCCCTTCCGGGCTGCGCTTCCGCGGTGTCGAGCTGGTAAAGCGCGAAGCAGTCTGCGGCAACAGCGCACTGCAACCACTGCATGGCGAGCGTGTGCA
>JAJYCY010000078.1 GCA_021778035.1 Pseudomonadota bacterium | reverse complement strand
GTGCCACCACCGACGGACGCTCGCAGACGTTCGCCACCAGATCATGGTTGATCTTCGGCGGCTTGGTGTGCTGGATGTTGATGGCGATGTCACCCTGGCCGCCACAGTTGATCTGGCAGCAGGAAGTCGTCAGACGCACGCGGTTCGGCATCCCCTCGTGGATGAATTCCTCGTAGAGCTCATCCATCAGCGACTTCACCACGCCCGAGGCGTCGGTGCCCGGGATGTCGCAGTGCAGCCAGCCCTGGGTGTGGGAAATCATCGATACCGAGTTGCCCGTACCGCCGACCGGGAATCCTTCCTTGCTGAGCTTCTCGATGAGCTTTTCGGCCTTCGAGTAGGAACTCACCATGAACTCGATGTTGCTGCGGATGGTGAAACGCACATGGCCTTCGGCGAAATTGTCGGCGATGTCACAGAGCTTGCGGATGGTATGCACATCCATCTGGCGCTGTGTGCCGGCGCGTACCGTCCAGATCTCGTCGCCGCTTTCGGCAACATGATGCAGGACTCCGGGGCGCGGGCGGTCGTGCCACGCCCAATGGCCGTAATTGCGGCGCATGGTGGGATGCATGTACTGGAAGTGGTCGGGCACGCCACTTTCGATCGGCATGCGCTGCTTGCTGGCACCCGTGGTCTGGGCTGTAGTCATTGCTGTCTCCTGATTCGGATTCGCGGGTTATCCGGGTGGACCGTCACCGTGCGGCGCTGGCCTTGCGCTCCTGCCACCGCTGCGCCTCTTCATCCCACTGGTCGGTGCGGATGAACGGATTGCTGCGCGGATGCGCCAGCATGGCGGGATCGGGTTCGATGCCGATGCCCTCAAGGAAATTGGCCAGGCCGACACGCTCGATCATCTCGCCGCAGCGTTCGTGCTCGAGACCGTTTTCGGCCCAGAAGTCCATGATCGTATGCCCAAGGGTGACAAGGCGCTCGAAATCCTCGTCGCTGTCGAGTTTCATGAACGGGACGACGACAACTCCCATGAGATCACCGATCTTCAGGGTGCGCTTTCCACCGACCAGGATGGTCACGCCACGGTCCTTGCCGGGAGACAGGGCTTTGGTCATGACGTTGATGCAGTGCATGCAGCGCACGCAGTTGCGGTTGTCGATCTGAAGCGTGTCGTCGGCCTTGAGCTTCAGGGACTGGGTCGGGCAGCGCGTGACGACATTGTCGATCACGTAATCCCGTCCCTTGGCGGCCACAAACTTCTTTACCTCGTCCTGCTTGACCTGGATTTCGTCACGCCAGGTGCCGATGACGGCCATGTCGGCACGCTGAATCGAGTTCATGCAGTCGTTGGCACATCCGGAGAACTTGAACTTGAACTTGTACGGCAGAGCGGGACGATGAAGATCATCGGTAAAATCATTCAGCACGGCGCGGTGCGCGCGGCCTTCGTCGAAACAGGAGTGCTCGCAGCGTGCGTGCCCGACGCAGGACATCGACGTGCGCACCGACGGACCAGCTCCGCCCATGTCGAAGCCAAGCTCATTGATCTCGTCGAACGCCACCTGCACATTTTCGGTGGTGCAACCCTGGAACATGATATCGCCGCTCTGGCCATGCAGCGCGATCAGTCCCGAACCGTGTTTCTCCCACAGGTCGCAGAACTTGCGCAGGATGGCGGTATCATAGTGCATGCCGGGCGACGGCATGATGCGGATGGTATGGAACTCTGCTGACGCCGGGAACTTGTCGGCCACCTCGGAAAACCGCGGAATGACCCCGCCACCGTACCCGATAACGCTCGCCGTGCCGCCTTTCCAGTACCCCTTGCGCGTTTCGTACGAGTGCTCCAGCTGACCCAGCAGGTCTACCATCATGTCCTTTTCCTTCGCGAGCCGCTTCAGTCCGGTCACGAAGCTCGGCCAGGGGCCGGACTCCAGCTGATCGATCATCGGTGTTGCAGACATCTTTTTCGTCACGATGGTTCTCCTCACGTTGATCGGTGACAAGCCGCGCCGCATTGCGACAGGACAGCGGCGCCTGCGCGGCCGGGACGGCCAGCCAGGCAAAGGCTTAACTATCGGGTGCAGACGGTAACCAACCGGTCACGGCAATTGATTGACCCAGGTCAAGTGAACCGCAGAACGCCGGGGGCCATTGGGGTAGGTGCAGAACATCCCTTTTGGGATAGTCGGGGCCATCGCTGCATGCCGGGACCTGGACCCAAGTGCCTGTTTCCATGACGCAACAGGGCTCCCGGCAACACCCTATCGGGGGCTGCTGCCGGGGCATGCATGGCAGCCCGGCCCGGGACCCGGAGTCCGGTGCCTAGCGGAACCTGGCCAGACAGCCCATGAACTTTCATTACCCGCACCGTTCCAACGGGTTAGCGTTATCATTACAATAGGTTGGCTGATGTCTGTCTGCCTGGATCATCCACCGTGACACGCAAAACTGTCCTGGCCCTTGCGCTGTCGGTGGCGGTTGCGCTGCTGGCCGCAGCCACCATCATCGTGCGGCTCGGGCAGCGTTCCGGCCGGCACCTGCCCCCACAGGCCGCCACCCGCGGCGGCATGACAGTCCTGCAACCGCCCCCGGACCTGACCGCCTTCACCCTGCGGGATACGCGGGATCACCGGTTTGGCCTGCCGCAGCTGCGCGGACGCTGGAGTTTCGTGTATTTCGGCTACACGCATTGCAAGGATGTCTGTCCCGCAACGCTGGCGACCCTGGAGCGGCTGCGCCGCCTGGTTGGTGGCAGGGCGCACGGAATCCAGTATGTCTTCGCGTCCGTGGATCCACGGCGTGACAGTCTTCCGGTCCTGACCCGGTATCTCGCGCGCTTCAATCCCGGGTTCCTGGGCGTTACCGGAAACAACCGGGAATTGGAAATTTTTGCCCGGCAGATGGGGGTATTCTACCAATCTGGCAGCCCGCACGAGCGGACCGGCTACGACGTGGGCCATAGCGATGAAATCTTCCTGATCGACCCGCGGGCCCGGCTGCGCGCGGTATTCTCCTCGCCGGCGCACGTCCATACGCTGGCGCAGGGACTGAAAACGCTTCAGGACGAAGGATAATCGGCCGGAACCGGCTTCGCCGGGCCCGAATCAATTATAATGAGCGCCCGGCCGAGAATGCCGGGTACTGAACGGCCGGATGGCCGCAACATCTGCCGGCGATGAGCCGGGAGACCTCGACCTGCAATCCGGGAACAAGGCTGAACCGCTACGGAACCCCTACCATGACCGACCCAGCATTCGTCAAGGAACCGCCGAACGCGGCGCCCCAGCCAGCAGCGCGATCCCGCCGTGCCATTGCCCTATGGCTGCTGCTGTGCTGCGCAATGATCTTCGCCATGGTGGTCGTCGGCGGTATTACACGCCTGACACATTCCGGCCTGTCAATCGTGCAGTGGGATCCGATCGTGGGCGCCGTCCCCCCGCTCAACACCGCACAGTGGAATACCGCTTTCCATCTGTACCAGAAGACACCGGAATTCCGCGACGTGAACTCGGACATGGATCTCGCCCAGTTCAAGTCGATCTTCTGGATGGAGTATGCCCACCGGCTTCTCGGCCGAGGGATCGGCGTTGTATTCCTGCTGCCGTTTCTCTATTTTCTGGCACGCGGCCGCATAGAAAAGCGGCTGATACCCAAACTGGTCACGATGTTCATTCTCGGCGGACTGCAGGGTGCGCTGGGCTGGTACATGGTGGCAAGCGGACTGATCCATAATCCCCACGTCAGCCAGTACCGCCTGACCGCACATCTGTCGCTCGCGTTTCTCATCTATGCATTCATCCTGTGGGTGGCACTGGACCTGATCGGGCCAACAAGCGAGGTTCCAGCGCAGGAATTCAACGGTCTGAGGCGCTTCTCCTACGGCGTCACCGCGCTGATATTCCTCATGGTGATTGCCGGCGGGTTCGTCGCCGGCCTCAGAGCGGGATTCATCTACAACACGTTTCCGCTGATGAACGGGCGCTGGCTGCCGCTCGGCATGTTTGCTCTGCATCCACTCTGGCGCAATTTTTTCGCCAACATGGGCACCGTCCAGTTCGACCACCGCATGATCGCCTATCTGCTGATCATCGTCGTGACCTCGTTCTGGTTCATGGCACGTCGCCTGCCGCTTCCAAGACGTCCACGGATCGCGATCCATCTGCTGCTTGCGATGCTGGCGGTCCAGGTAACGCTCGGCATCAGCACACTGCTGCTGGTGGTCCCGACCCCCCTCGCATCGGCTCACCAGGCAGGTGCACTGACGCTGTTTACGATTGCCGTGTTTGTCAGCCATTCCGTGCGCAACGCACGGCCTCTCCCGGCAGCGTAGCTGCGCGCCGCGCACACCGGCCCCGCCCAGATCGCTGGGCGGCGCGGCGCTTGACCAATGTCAAGGACTGCGGCACCGGGTGTACGGATAAATGGCGGCATCCGGGGAAGAGGCGGTGGCACTGGTGTCCCCGGTCGGGAACAGCCGGACGCCCGCATCCCCGCTCGCGGTACACCGCCCGGCAGTGAGACACGATCATGGTCACGATACCCAGCAGAACTTCCACAGCACACCGCACAGGTTTCTGGTACGCGCTGACCGCTGCGCCGCATCGCATGTTTTTCCTGGCAGGCGCGGCGCAGGGCGTGATCATCATGACGTGGTGGGCGCTGACGCTCGCCGGCCGCTACGCGCTGCTTCCGGCCGTCGCGATGCGGGTCGATCCGGTGTGGGCGCATGCATTCCTGATGATCTATGGGCTGTTTCCGTTTTTCATCTTCGGATTTCTGGCGACAGTGTATCCGCGGTGGATGGACGCGCGCGTCATCGCGCGATGGAGCTACGTGCTGGCGTCCCTGTCCATGGCCTGCGGCATGGCCCTGTTCTATGCCGGACTGTATGCAGACAATAAGCTGATCATCTTGGCGACCCTCCTGTTCCTTGCCGGCTGGCTGGTCATGTTCGGGGCACTGCTTTGGGTGTGCCTATCGACGGGCAGGGCCAGCATGCACGAACTGGCTTTCAATCTGGCGCTTGCCGGCGGCGCGGGCGGAATCGCGTGCTTTGCCGTGGCGCTATCCGGTGCCGGTGCGGAATGGTTCACCGCCGCGCGCGAACTCGGATTGTGGCTGTTTCTCGTGCCCATCGTGTTCGGTGTCAGTCACCGCATGATCCCGTTTTTCAGCAGCAGCGTGCTGGCGCACTATCGTGTCGTGCGCCCGGCGTGGAGCCTTCCTGTAGTACTGACATGCACGGCGGGGCACGTCGCACTCGTGCTGCTCGGTCTGCGGCGCTGGCTTTTTGTCTGCGATCTGCCGCTGACGGCGGCGGCCCTGTACCATACGTTCGCCTGGGGTTTTCTGCGCAGCTTCGGTGATCGCCTGCTTGCCATGCTGCATGTGGCATTCCTGTGGCTGCCGCTCGCCATGGCGCTTTACAGCTTGCAGAGCCTGGTCCTGTTCGGCAGCGGACGGCTTGTGTTTGGTCGCGCTCCGCTGCACGCACTGGGCATCGGTTTCATCACCGGGATGGTGGTGGCCATGGCGTCGCGCGTCAGCCTTGGACATTCTGGCCGCTCGCTGACCGCGAACCGCCTCACCTGGAACACGCTGCTTGGCATCAGCATCGCTGCGCTGCTGCGCATCGGCGCAGCGCTGACAGCGCCGCTGTTTGTTCACGCATACCTCTTCAGCCTCGCTGCCTCGGTGGCGTGGCTTGGCGCGGTCATTCCCTGGGTCTGGCATTACGCCCCGATGTACTGGCGGCCGCGCGCCGATGGCCACCCCGGATGAGGCAGCTTTCCGCGTCTTGACCTGAATCAAGGCCCTGAAACCGGTCGGGTCACTAAAGTCGCAGACAATCAACGCGTCAGGATCTGCGCCATGACCAACTCCATCTGTCTCCTGCTCAGTACCGACCACCAGCGCTGTGACGAGCTGTTTACCGCGGCCGAAAACGCGGTCCACGACCACCACTGGGATATTGCGGGCGCGAATTTTCAGGCATTTCTGCGCGCCGCGCGGCGGCATTTCGATGTCGAAGAGGGCATCCTGTTTCCGGCATTCGAGCAGCAGACCGGGATCTTGTCGGGCCCGACGCAGATCATGCGCCGGGAGCATGCACAGATGCGGGAGCTGTTCGACGATCTGGAATCCGGTCTCGGTGCGCAGGACCGCGACCGGTTTCTGGGGACGTCGGAAACCGTGCTGGTGCTGCTGCAGCAGCACAATCTGAAAGAAGAACAAATTCTCTACCCGATGGCTGACCGGGCACTGGCCGCCGGAGTGCCGCAGCTGCTGCAGCGCATGCGGGAACACGGTGTTGCCTGACCGCCCGCTCCGCAGGACACCGTGCGGAGGCGTGGTGCACGAGTCCGCCGGTTATTCCGGCAGCGCTGCATTGTCTGTCGATCAGGCGCCGCCTATCCTTGTTCCTTTCCGGTTTTTTCTGACTGCCCCACTGTTCGGGACGTTCGCGGCGCTGCTGCTGCTTTTTCTCGGGCCGGCGGCGTGGGCATCGCGCTGGTCGGCCGGCATCCTGGCTGCGACACACCTTATGGCGCTCGGCTTTCTTACGATGGTCATGATGGGAGCCCTGCTGCAGATGCTTCCGGTCGTAGCCGGCGCGCCGGTGGCCCGGGCACATCAGGTCAGCGCCCTGGTGCACCCGATGCTGGTGATGGGGACACTGGCACTGGCCTGGGATTTTCTGTCCGGCGGCACGCGGGTCATGGCAGCAGCACTGGCGCTGCTCGGGTCTGCGTTTATCGTGTTTATCGCCGCAATCACGGCAAGCCTGCTGCGCGCCCGTGCCGCGGCAGCGACGGTGCGCGGAATGCGCCTGTCGGTGGCGGCCCTGCCCCTTACCGTCGTGCTGGGAATGTCGCTCGCGGTGATACGGACGTGGCATGTGGCGCTGCCGTTTGCAACGCTCGTCACCCTGCATCTTGCCTGGGGTCTTGGTGGATGGGTCGGGCTGCTCGTCATCGGTGTCGGCATCCAGGTGGTGCCCATGTTCCAGACCACACCCCCCTACCCGCGAATCGTGGCGGAAAATCTCACGCCGATGATATTTTCAGCGTTGCTCGGGTGGTCGCTGCTGCGCGTGCTTGCGGGTCACGCAGCACCGGACTCGGCTGGAGCATTTATTTTTCTCGCTGCCCTGGGTTACGCTCTGTATGCGGTAATCACGCTCGCGCTGCAGCGCCGGAAACGGCGCCGGATTCCGGACATCACGGTGCGATTCTGGCGGACTGGCATGGTGAGCCTGCTTGCCTGTGCACTGTGTGGCCTGTCGGTGTTGTGGCCAGGCGGCCGCAGCCCGATGCCGATTCAACTGACCTGGGGAATACTGGCCATTGTTGGCTTCGGCGTTTCAGTCGTCAGCGGCATGCTGTACAAGATCGTGCCGTTTCTCGTCTGGCTGCACCTGTCGGCCAGACCGGATGGACGCGGCCGGCTGTCAAACATGAAGCAGATCATCTCTGTCCGGCACGCAAACATCCAGTTTTGGCTGCACCTCGCGTCGATTCTGCTCTTGTGCGGCGCAGCTCTGGCGCCGGGATGGCTGGCCCGGCCGGCCGCAGCGGTCTTCGCATGTTTGAACCTGCTTCTGGGGCTGAACCTGGCGGGGGCCTGGCGGCTGTACCGGGGCCTTGTGTCCGGAAGCGCCCGGTCATGAGCTGGCTTCTGGCGGTGCATGTTTCCTGTGTGGTACTCACTATTGCCGGATTCGTGCTGCGGGGAATTTGGATGATCAGAAACTCGCCGCTGCTCGGTGCACGATGGGTACGGGTCGTTCCGCACGTCGTCGACACCGTGCTGCTGGCGGCCGGCATTGCGCTCGCGATCCACATCCGGCAATACCCGTTCGTCAACGCCTGGCTCACCGCCAAAACCCTGGGGCTGATTGTCTACATCGGCCTGGGCGCTGTCGCGCTCAGGCACGGCAGGACACGGCGGGTACGCATTGCCGCCTGGATTGGCGCCCTGTTTGCAGCCGGCTATATCGTCGCGGTGGCCGTTACCCGCAATCCGTTGCCGGCCGTGGCGCAGTCCCAGGTATTCGCCCCACCTCTGCAGCATTCACTGCGACAAAAAACTTCGGCAACGGCTGATCCTCTGCCAGTGCGGGCAGCGATGGTGTCCGGCTCTGCGCCCGGGACCCTGGTGGGCGCAGTCCTGACCCGCAGTCGGTGCCGGCAGGCATGCCGGTCCACGCCTCGGCCTTTTATGCGCTCAGGGAACGGGATCCGGACATGGAATGGAAGTGATCGCGATGTCCGTCAAGGAACCTGCAGCTGCCGCTCGGGCAGCGGCCGGTACGACGGCGCAACGGCGCTGACCTGGAGGGTG
>JAJYCY010000014.1 GCA_021778035.1 Pseudomonadota bacterium | reverse complement strand
TCGTGCAGCCATTTTGCGGGGCACGATACTCCTGGCATTTTGTGGCGGCTTTGACCCACGTCAAGATAAATACCGGTATTTGAATGGTTGATGGGGCGCTCTCCAGTCGCTCCTGAATGCGGTCTGTATCAGATTTGATCTGTGTCAAAATCCAGAGCGTCGCGCATCAGAAATCTCCCCACAGCGCGGCGAAGGCGGCCAGCGCGGCCGCGGCCGCCGTCTCAGTACGCATTATTCTCGGTCCGAACCGGATTCCCTCGAAACCGCCGCGCGCAGCAGCACGCAGTTCGTCATCCGTAAATCCCCCTTCCGGTCCGACCAGAAGCTGCACGGCCCCATCAGGACGCGCAAGTTCATGCGCCGTGGTGGTGGCGTCCGGCGTGAGCACCCATCGTACTGGAGCGCGTGGAGATTCGCGCAACCAGTCTGCCAGTGGCGCGACAGGATCCACCACCGGCAGACGGTTCCGGCCGCATTGCTCGCAGGCCGCGATGACCACCTCTTCCCAGTGCCGCTGGCGTTTGCGGGCGCGCTCGCCCTCCAGGTGCACAACGCTGCGGACACCGATCACCGGCACGATGCGCGCGGCCCCAAGCTCCACAGCCATGCGGATCGTCAGATCCATGCGATCTCCGGACGACACCGCCTGGATCAGGGTTATATCGAGCGGCGACTCGCGATCGATACCGGAGCAGGACTGTATTTCGGCGGAAACATGGTCATGGGACATGACCGAGATCACTGCCCGGTACTCGCCGCCATCGCCGCCAAACACTGCGATCCCGTCACCGATGCGCAGACGCAGCACGCGCATTGCGTGGTGAGCCGCCGTGGGCGGGAGCTCCACGGTCATGCCAGTACCGGGAATCCGGGGACAGTAGAATCGGGGAACAGACATGGCATCGCACCCACAGGGTCATCTAACACCGGCACACCCGCCGGTGCCGGGATCATAGACCGGCGATGCCGGTTTGGCGAAACCATTTTCCGGAATAGTGCGGCTGAATCATGCCGCAGGCCTGCTGTTTGCCGCTTCGGCACATGGCATCAGGGGCCCGCGCGGGTGCCGTCCGCAGCGGAGACACGAAGCGGCCGCAGTTTTGCTGCGGCTGTTGCCTGTGTCCGTTCGGCGATGCCAGGAGGATTCACGAGGATTAACGACTGCGGGAACCGGCAGAGCCGGGATTGCCCGACTAAGGCTGCGGTACTCGCGTAGTCAACGGGGCCCGCACCGGTCGGACATGCTGACGACGACAGGCAACCGGCTGCCGGACCCACCGCGCCTCACTCATCGGGATACCGGACGGGGGATTGCGCAGGGTCCGCCCGGCGCCTCAGAGACTGGGGCTCATATCCTTGCCCCTGCGCTCGTAGCGCGTCTGGCAACCCGTACAGCGCGTGGCGGCCGGATGGACGTGCATGCGGTCTGCCGCGATATCGGCTCCGCAGTCGACGCATTCTCCATAGGTTCCGGCCTGGATTCGCGCCAGCGCCGCCTCAACCTCGGCGAGCTCGGCAACTTCCTTCTCAAGCTCGATGATATGAAAGTCGGCCAGCACATCGGCCAGGGACTGCTCCCCGATATCCAGGACCCGACCCGCCACTTCCGCGTATGTCTTGTTGTCGGCATTGACCAGTGCTGCATGGATGGTCTTGTGCAGTTCGGTCTCGCGGTCCTGCAGCTGCTTCCTGCAGTCCTGGATTTGGCGCTGGCTCAGGGCGGACATGGTAGGTTCTCCATATATCCGTTTTGTCGTGTACAGGATGGAAAATGGGGCCGGTCCGCAGCAAATCCAAGGCCCGCGGAAAAGCGCGGGGCGGGCATCACAGCCGGTCGAGACTGAGCGGAATCACGGTTACGGCGTCGCCCGCCGCAAAGCCCGGGCTGTCGTCGGCAAGCCTGATCAGGCCGTTGGTATCGCGCAGCGTCCCGATCTGGTGCGAACCCTGTCCTGGCAATGCGGTCGCAACGATCCGTCCCGCGACATCGATGTGAAGCTTTGCACGCACGAACTCGGTACGCCCCGGCTGCCGTCTGAGATCATTGCCGGCCACGGCGCCAAAACCGGGAAGGTTGTCCGACTGCGCGTGATTCCAGGCGAGCACCGCGGGCTCGACAAAAAGCTTGAACGTGACGAGGCTCGACACCGGATTCCCGGGCAGTGCGAAGAAGTGACCCTGTTCGCCCAGCCGGCCAAACGCGAGCGGCTTGCCCGGTTTGATGCGCACTCTCCACAGATCGATTTCGCCGATCTCGGCAAACACCTGGCGCACCAGGTCATGGTCACCAACCGAGGCGCCACCGCTGGTGATCACAAAATCATATCCGGTACAGTTTCCGAGCAGCGCGCGCAACGCCGCCGCATCGTCCCGCACCGTTCCGCCATCAACCACCTCGACGCCGAGAGCCTCCAGCTGCAGGAGCGTTGCAAGCCGGTTCGATTCGTAGATCTGACCGGGCCCGAGCGGCATCCCCGGCGCAACCAGCTCATCGCCAGTTGCCACCACCAGCGCCCGCGCCCGGCGATAGACCGGGATGCGGTCAATCCCGGACGATGACAACAGCGCCAGATCGTAGACGGCCAGCCGGCGGCCGCGCGCGCACAGACTGTCACCAACACGGAAGTCCTCGGCACGCCTGCGCAGATTCCGTCCTTGACGCACACCCGCCGGAAACACAACCCGCCCGCCTTCGACCCGCACATCTTCCTGCATGACCACGGTGTCGGCACCTTCTGGCAGGGGCGCACCCGTAAAGATCCTCATGGTCGTGCCCCGCGCCATCGCTCCAGGCGCATCGCCGCAGCGCGATTCACCCTCCAGCGGCAGCACGGAATGCCCGTCTGCAAGATCGGCTGCGGCCAGCGCATAGCCGTCCATGGCAGAATTGGTGAACGCAGGATTATCGACCCGCGCCTTCAGTTCTGCAGCGACAAACCGGCCGAGCGCCTGCCGCAGCGGCACTTCCTCGATCCCGCTGCAGGGGCGAAGACGTTCGAGGATGGCGGCGCGCGCTTCTTCAAGGGACAGCATGCATCAGACTCCTTCCGTACCGGACGCGGGCGGTCGCATCCGGGTCAATCGCCTTCCCGGATAGTACCGGTGGGCGGTTCCGCGCCTGCGGCGCCCGCCTGCCGTGGCCACAGCACGGGCCACATCCGCAGCGCGAACATCAGAAACGCCAGCCATGCAAGACAGGCGCCCGCCAGCGCAAGCCACCGCGAGCCCGAGAAAAAACCCGACACCAGCATGAGCAGCCCGGCATGGGCCAATCCGAGCTGCAGCCAGGCGAACACACCGCCGCGGACAGGATTGCCGGTGAATCGCGGGAGCATGTGTTCGCCCAGGGCATAGACCATGAAGGTCATGAACCCGAGGGTGAACAGATGCAGCGGCGCAACACGCGCAAAACCGCCGAGAAACAGGGATCCCTTCACGGCGAGAAACCCGCCGGCAACAAATAGGTAAACCAGCGAGGAATGTACTGCCGCGCGGCCAGTGGTGCCCATGCTGAGTCCCACATGGTGCGTCGGCGCGGCCAGCTTCGCAGGCGCGGCGCCGACGATGGACAGCGCCTCCTGCCGGGTCTGCACGCCGATCGCCGCAAGCCGGTCATCGACGACCAGCGCCGGAATGGTCTTGAGGCGCAACCGGCTGACCAGCTCCCTGCCCTCGGGCTGCCCCATGTCCACCACCGCAAAATCAAAATCGCGCTCCTCCGACACCTCGCGCCACACCTTCTCCGCCTGATGACAGGAGGCGCACCAATCGGACACGAGCAGCTGGACCTTCAAGCCCGTTCCTCCGTCATGCGCCGTCCTCTCTCTGTCAGTCCTGGCAACGCATGCACTGGACGTCGTAACGGTCTATCCATTTGTGCAGCGCCTCGATCGCGGCTGCACCGGTGCGCAGACGGTCCAGGGCCCTGGCCGGATCGTCCGGACGCATGATGACGAGCCACGCGTCGCTGTAGGGAGACACGTTGACCAGGCCGGGTCTCGCCACCACCTGTTCATTGATGCGCAGGATTTCACCGTCGAACGGGGCCGGTATGCCTCCGGCCCATTTGCCGGACTCCAGTCGCGCCACCGGCTTGCCACCGGCACGGTGCGTTCCCAGCTTCTTGAAAAATATGTACTGCACCCTTCCGGCCATGGTCTGGGCGGCATCGGTAATGCCAATCGTGAAGCTGCCGTCGGCGTCTGGACGTGCCCATACATAGTCGAGGTCATAGTACAGGTCTTCCGGCAGTTCGCAGCCACGGTACTCGGACATGGCGGTCACCCGGCTGGTCCGTGGATTTTGACAGTCAGCATGATGTTGAACGCAAACATGCCTATACCCGCCCAGCTCACCACGCCGCCGAGCAGCACGAGCGGGTTGCTGGCAGCAAGCCACCCTGCCGACATCAGCCACAGCCCGGCGTTGGAAACATACAACTGCCAGTTTGCCAGCCGTTCCGAATAGAGCGGATTGCCGGAAAACCGCGGCAGGACATGCAGCCCGACTCCATAGATCATCATGGCGATGAATCCGAGCAGCATGATATGCCCGTGAAGAAGCACGGCGTCACCGGGTATCAGTCCCGGATCATAAAGCCATATGATGCCGGCCAGACCGCCGATCAGGGCATAGGCCAGACTGAACGTGACAAAAAGACGGTTCCGCTTGTGCATGCCAGCGCCCTGATTTTTGCTTAGAATAGCTCCGGCGGGAAGATCCCGCGCTTGACCTTGATCAACCCCGGACCGAGCAGAATCATTTTAATCTAGCACAAGACATGGTTAAACAACTGGCCGAACTTCGCCGCGCACCTCTTTTTTCCCAGGCAGATGACTCGCAGCTGGCGGTGCTCGCTGGCGCTGCGCACGAGACCACGCTTGCCACGGGCGATACCCTGTTCACACACGGACAGGTGGCCGACCGCTTTTTCCTCGTACGCTCGGGACAGATCAAACTATACCGGATATCACCGGAGGGCCAGGAAAAGATCATCGAGATCATCGGACCAGGACAGACCTTCGCCGAAGCGGTAATGTTCATGGGCGCGCAGGGACACTACCCGGTCAGCGCGCAGGCCATGACTGAGAGCAGGCTTTTTGCATTTGACCAGAAGCATGTTCTCAAGGTCCTGTCGGAATCGCCCGAAATCTGTCTCGGCATGCTGGCAGCACTGAGCCGCCGCCTGCATATGCTCGTCAACCAGATCGATGGCCTGACGCTGCAGAACGCGACCTACCGGCTGGCGCTGTACCTGCTCGAGCACGTGCCGGCGGACCGGTCCGGAACCGCCGAAATGGAGCTGCCGACCACCAAGGCTGTGATCGCATCACAGCTGGCGATCCAGCCGGAGACCTTCTCCCGCATTCTCGCCAAACTGAAGCGCCTCGGACTTATCGAGGTGAACGGAAACCATGTTGCGCTGCGTGACCTGCGCGGTCTGCGCAATCTGGCCTACCTGCCTGCGTCCGACGATGGCAGCTGACCCGCGCGAAACCCGCCGGCCCGAGGATCAGTCATGACCAAACCAGAAAAACCCTTCATCCCGCTCAATATCGCGGTACTGACGCTTTCAGACACGCGCACCCCGGAGAACGACACATCCGGAGATCTCATCGCCGGGCGGGCGCAGGACGCCGGGCATCACGTGAAACAGCGCGCGCTGGTGCGCGAGGACATGGAGAAGCTGCGTGCCCGGCTGCGCAGCTGGATCGATGACCCGGACATAGACGTGATCATCTGCACCGGAGGCACCGGGATGACCCGCCGCGACATCACGCCCGAGGCAGTCCGGCCATTCATCACCAAACCCATTCCCGGGTTCGGGGAGCTGTTCCGGATGCTGTCCTACCAGGAAATCGGCACCTCCACGATCCAGTCGCGGGCCGATGCCGGCATCGCCGACGGCACCGTGATCTTCATGCTTCCCGGATCGACCGGCGCCTGTCGCCTCGGAATGGACAGCATCATCCTCAGCCAGCTTGACAGCCGTCACCGCCCCTGCAACCTGGTCGAGCTTCTGCCGCGCATCCGGCATGAATAGCCGGCGCCGAAACCTGTCCGGGTCTGGACGTGCGGCGGCACCGCGCGGCGCGAAAAAGCTGACGCACATCAACGCCGCCGGCGAGGCACACATGGTAGGTGTAGGTGCCAAGAAGATCACGGACCGCGAGGCGGTCGCGACCGGCACGATCCGCATGCAGCGCGCAACCCTGCGTCTGATCCTGTCCGGCGGGCACGGCAAGGGTGACGTACTGGCCGCGGCACGCATCGCCGGTATCATGGCGGCAAAAAAGACGTCCGACCTGGTGCCATTGTGCCACCCGATCGTCCTCACCGCGATCGACGTGGCGCTCGACACTGACGAAGCTGCGTCTGCGATCCACTGTCGCGCAACCGTACGTACCCGCGGCCAGACCGGTGTGGAGATGGAGGCGCTCACCGCGGTCCAGGTGGCACTGCTGACACTCTACGACATGTGCAAGGCCGCGGACCGCGCCATGGTGATGACGGACATCATGCTGATCGCAAAATCCGGCGGGCGTTCAGGAAACTGGACGCGCGCCTGACTCCCGTCATGGTTTCGTGGTAGCTTGCAGGGGGGTGCCGCCGGCAGATCGCGGCGGCGCAGATCCGGACAGGCGGTTGACCGAGGATTCCAACATGCAACAGAACGTCGGCAGCATGGACAAAGTGGTCCGCGTGATCATCGGACTGGCTCTGCTGAGCCTGGTATTTGTGCTGAAAGGCAGTATCCGCTGGCTGGGGCTGATCGGGCTCGTGCCGATATTCACGGCCTTCGTGGGCTGGTGCCCCGCCTACTCGCTTTTCGGGATCAATTCGTCCACCAAAAAGGACTGAACGGGAACCCCGCGCGCGCTGCTGGCCGGTGGCGCGCGCCGCCCGTCAAGATTGTCCTGTGTTGGGGCCGCCCCTAGGTAATCCGGCGGAGGGCCACTACAATGGCGTCTCCGTAAGTGACTGATGTCCGATATCCCCGCTCTTTTGTGAGTGTATGACCACCACCAGCAGCGTAAGCGAGTTCACACCAGGCCTGCCAGGCCTGACCTACGATGATCTGTTCCGTCAGGAAGGCCTGGAGCGGCTCGACCAGGAATTCCTGCAGCGCCTTGCGCAACACGATCCTTCACGTCACGAACAGCTGCTCGATTACCGGGGTGGCGCAGCGCTGGATGCACTGAAGGTGAGCGAGCTGCTGCTCGCCGCCGGACCGGTGCTCGAGGAATTCATTGCCGACCTGTTCGGCATCCGCAGGGCCCTGGAGCATCTGCGTCTGGGCACTCTTGCGCACGGCCCGGTGTTCACGTTCAAGAAGCTCTTCGTGCAGCGCCGTGCCCGCCGCCGCCTCCTTGCCAAGGAGCAGATAGAATCATTTCCGGAACTCGATGCTGCACTCGACCGTGCACTGCACCAGGCGGGGCATGGCGGACCCGACCGTGAGCTGGCGGTCGCCACCTGGGCGCAGCAGCTGCTCGGCGATGAACCGGGGCACCAGGACGCGATCGAGATGCTCACGCGCTGGTGCATCCAGGCGATCCGGTCGCCCGAGGGCCGCGCACGGGTTCAGGGGTGGGTGAGTTTCCGGCTTCCGCAGGGGGTGGATCCTGCCCGGCTGGTGCCGGTGTTTCCAGTGGCCGGCGACGCCGCCGGCCGGCTGGAAGGACCGCAGGACAGTCGTCGCCGGCGCGATGGTTTCGGGCTGACCGATACGCGAATGGGACCACGCCAGGTCCAGAACGAGATCCATTACTGCATCTACTGCCACGATCACGACGGCGACTTCTGCTCCAAGGGGTTCCCCGAGAAGAAAGGCGAGCCCGACAAGGGTCTGAAGCTGAACCCCCTCGGCGTAACCCTCACCGGCTGCCCGCTCGACCAGAAGATTTCCGAGATGCACGTCATGAAAAGGGACGGCCACGGGATTGCCGCGCTTGCCATGATCACGGCGGACAATCCGATGTGCGCGGCCACGGGTCACCGCATCTGCAACGACTGCATGAAGGCGTGCATCTACCAGAAGCAGGATCCGGTGAATATTCCGCAGACGGAAACCGGCATTCTCACGGATGTGCTCGGACTGCCCTGGGGCGTGGAAATCTATGATCTGCTCATTCGCTGGAATCCGCTGCGGCGCAGCCAATGGCTGCCAAAGCCGTACAACGGCCTGAAAGTACTCATCGCCGGCATGGGGCCGGCGGGTTTCACCCTTGCCCACCACCTGCTTATGGAAGGATTCGCCGTGGTCGGCATCGAGGGACTGAAGATCGAACCTCTGCCGCAGGAGCTCCTCGGCAGACCGGTGCGCGACTATGTGCAGATCGAAGAGCCACTCGACACCCGCGTGATGGCGGGATTCGGCGGCGTCGCGGAATACGGCATCACGAACCGCTGGGACAAGAACTTCCTCAGACTCATCTACCTGAGCCTCGCACGCCGGCCGCGGTTCCAGGTTTTCGGAGGGGTGCGTTTCGGCGGAACCCTCACCGTCGAAGACGCGTGGCATCTCGGATTCGACCATGTCGCCGTTGCTATCGGCGCTGGTCTGCCGCAGGCGCTGCCTGTCCCGGGAAGCCTGGCGCCGGGAATGCGACAGGCAAACGACTTTCTGATGGCGCTGCAGCTTACCGGAGCCGCCAAGGCCGAGAGCCTCGCCAACCTGCAGGTACGGCTGCCGGCAGTCATCATCGGTGGAGGCCTCACCGGAATTGATGCTGCGACCGAGGTTGGCGCCTACTACATCGCGCAGGTCGAAAAGACACTCTTCCGCTATGAACAGCTCTGTACCAGTCTCGGTGACAAGGCGGTGCGGGTCGGACTGGATGACGGCGACTGCCTGATCCTCGATGAGCTGCTTGCCCACGGACGGCTGGTGCGGTCAGAACGCGGTCGTGCTGCTGCTGCCGGAACGCAACCCGATTTCGAGAAGCTGCTGCGGTCGTGGGGCGGCGTGACCGTCGCCTATCGCCGCGGAATGAACGAATCCCCGGCCTATACCCGCAACCACGAGGAGATCATCAAGGCGCTGGAAGAAGGGATCTATTACGCCGAGGGACTGGATCCGAGAGAGGCACTTACCGACCGGCACGGCCAGGTCGAGACGCTGCTGTGCCGCCAGCTGCGGCGCGGCGCGGACGGAAGCTGGGAGGATACCGGGGAAGAAATCCGGGTTCCCGCGCGCTCCATACTCGTGGCCACGGGTGCCCGGCCTAATGTCGCCTATGAATTCGAACATCGCGGCCATTTCAGCAAGGAACATGGCCATTACCAGACCTTCCGTGATGCCAGCGGCTGCCTGGAAGCGGTGCCGGTCGCGGAACACTGCAAGATCGGGGATTTTGGTCCATTCACCTCCTATGGCGTGGACGGCCGGCGGGTCAGTTTCCTCGGCGATACCCACCCGGTATTTCATGGCAGCGTAGTCAAGGCAGTCGCCTCCGCCAAGCGCATTTATCCGCACATCCTTGCCGCGCTGGGCGGGCGTACCGGCCAGCGCGGAGACCGCAGCGAGTACGCGCGGTTCCGCGACCAAATCTCGGATCTGCTGGCAGCCCGGGTGGAGAAAGTCGAGCGCCTCGGCGCCACCGTGGTGGAACTGACCGTGCGGGCACCCATGGCGGCGAAGCGTTTCCGCCCGGGACAGTTTTTCCGCCTGCAGAACTTCGAGACCCATGCCCCGCTCGTCGAGGGCACGCGCCTGCAATCGGAGGCGCTGGCGCTGTACGGCTCGAAAGTTGACCGGGAAAACGGGCTCGTCTCGGTTATCGTTATCGAGCAAGGGGCAAGCTCGCATCTCATTGCGACCCTGAAGCCCGGTGATCCGGTAACCCTGATGGGACCGACCGGCGTGCGCGCCGCGATTCCCGCGGGCGGCGAAACCGTCATGATCGCAGGGGGCGTAATGGCTGCCGCATACCTGCGTTCAGCTGGACCGGCGCTGCGGGAAGCCGGTAACCGGGTCCTTTTCGCCGGCGTGTTTCCATCCGTGGATGCCATCATCTGCAGGAAGGATCTTGAGGACACGGCAGACAGCATTCTGTGGGTCATCGAAGACGGCAGCATGCTCCCCGCACCCTGCAGACCGCAGGACCGGGTTGCAAGCGGCGATGTGGTGACAGCACTCGTCGCCTACGCCACGGGGCAGCTCGGCGGCGGACCCCCCGTCAGACTGGAAGATGTCGACCGGCTGTGGCTCATCGGGTCGAGCTGCTTCGTACGGCTGATGCGCGATGCACGCAGTGCCGAGCTGGCGGAATTTCTGGTCAGGAAGCCGCAGACCACCGCGTCCATCAGCACACCGATGCAGTGCATGCTGAAGGGCGTATGCTCGCAGTGCCTGCAGTGGCAGGTCGACCCGCATACCGGACGCCGCACGAAAGCCGTGTTCGCCTGTTCCTGGCAGGACCAGCCGCTCGACATCGTCGATCTGGACAATCTGGATGAACGCCTGTCGCAGAACCACGTGCAGGAACATCTCACCGGGCTGTGGCTCGGCCACCTGCTAAGCCGGCGGACGCCCGCAGGACCGTGACGGCGGCGGCGGTGCGATTGCCGCGCAACGCAGCTAGTGGTTCACCGCCACCGGCAGATAATCCACGGCGCTGATGCCGTACAGTCCCGGCTCGACGACCCGTTCGATCTCAAGCGGGTTATCGCTACGGGCAGCCTGATCCATCAGATCCACAGTGTGCGGAACCTCAAAGGGTTTTGCGTTCGGCCTGAGGACGAGGGTCACGCGCGGCTTGAGCCGCCGCTGGCGGTTCATGGCAACGACCACCCCCACCTCGCCGCTGCTGAATTCCACGATGCTGCCTATCGGGTAAATGCCCATGCACTGGATGAACTGCTCGACGCGTTCGGGATGAAAAACAGTGCCGCGCTCCGTGTACATCTGCCGCAGCGCGACGTGCGCGGAAAGACCGGTGTGATAGGCCCGGTCACTCGTAATGGCATCATAATAATCCACGATGGCGCCGATCTGGCCGAATAGCCCGATCTGGTCGCTGCGCATGCCGCTGACGTACCCCGATCCGTCATGGCGTTCATGATGGCAGCGTGCCACCTCGATGGCTGCCTGCGGCACGTTGGCCGTGTGCTCCAGTATCGCCACTCCGACCGGCACGTGCGTCTGGACGATCCGGTATTCTTCCGGGGTCAGCGGATCGGGCTTGTTGAGGATATCGTTCGGCACCTTCATTTTTCCGATATCGTGCAGCAGCGCGCCCAGTCCAAGCACATTGAGCGCATCGATATCGAGCCCGAGATGGCGGCCGAAAACCAGCGCCAGGATCGCAACACGCAGGCTGTGCAGCGCGGTATATTCGTCCTTGCTGCGCAGCTGGCTGAAACAGACCAGAGCATCGGGATTGCGGATCACGCTGGCGGCGAGCCGCGCGACCACTTTGCGAGCATCGTGGACCGGGATTGTGCGCCCGACGCGCACGTCGTCCATGATGGCACGGATAAGTGTCCGCGCCTCCTCGTGCACCGCCCGCATGGACTGGACCTCTTCCTCAACGGTGGTCACGTCCGGGTAGCAGGATTCGGCGGCCGACGGTATCGCGACCCGGCGGTACAGCTCGAATTCGATTCTCTTCTGCTGATCGCTGGATGTCATGATGTCCGCCGTTTTGCGGACACCCACAACCGGACCCAGGCCACGCCGGTCCGCCCTTTCATCGGCAATCAGGATATAAACCGACTGGCAGTAACGTTTCAGTTCGGTGATTTCATTTTGCGAGCGGATCTCGAATCCCTGAAAAAGGAACGGCGTTTCGAGCCATGGCCGGTCGAGTTCGGAAACGAACATCCCGAGCTCCAGATCGTGTACGCTGATCTTCTTTTTCATAGGGATCGCGATAAAACGTTAAGTTCATGATTATCATTGCAAAATCTGAGCCAAATTCATACCCGGCCAGATCTTGCCAGCGGTCGCCAGAAAAATCCATGGAAATCAAAGAATTATGTCAGGCGGAAATCTCTCCGGACATCGGGGTATCGGCCGCTGACCGCAACCCCCTGCCGGAATTCGTCACCCCACGGGGACCGATCACGCCGGTCCCGTCCGGTGTGTCCCGGTTCTGCGCCTCGCCCACGTGCATTCCAGGACACCCGTCAGGTGGCAGCCATCCCTTGTACGTACCCTACCAGGCGGAACGGGCCATGTCCCACTGCGGCGCCACTGCCTGCCGGGTTGACGTCAGGGCGGCGGCTGCACACACTTAGCCAGCCCGTGCATGGGCGTGACTCTGCCGAGGAAATCGGAGATGCATCTCATAGACCTGATATCGGGCAAATACAAGCCATTAACCCGCAACACCCGCACCATCATGGTGATGAACAGCAAAGGGGGAAGCGGCAAGACCACACTGGCGACCAATCTTGCCAGCTACTATGCATCCCGCAAACGGCCGGTCGTTCTGGCCGATTTTGATCCGCAGAGCTCGAGTCTGGCCTGGCTGGCGGCCCGGCCCGAGGAGAACACCCCGATCCGCGGGCTGGCTGCATGGCGCGACAGACTCTGGATTCCGCGCGATGTCGACACCGTCGTGATGGATGTGCCGGCGGGTATCCGCGACCGCCGGCTCGTGCCGCTGCTGGGTCGGGCACAATCCATCATCGTTCCCGTGCTGCCGTCGGCAATCGACATGCGCGCAGCCACCGATTTCATTGCAGAGATGATCGCCGGCAGCGCGCAGTCGCCGCTTGCACCCAAGATTGCGGTAGTGGCAAACCGCGTGCGTGAAAATACCCGCGCTTTCGACACCCTGGAACAGTTTCTCGGGCAGCTCGGCCTTCCGTTTCTTACTAGCCTGCGTGACAGCCAGAACTACGTTTCAGCGGCCGAACGCGGCATCGGGATCTTCGAGATGGGGCATGCTTCCGTTGCGGTGGATCTTGACCAGTGGGACCCGCTGCTGCGGTGGCTGAGAAGCAAACGCAGCCAGACAGAACCGTCCTGAGCAGCGGCACTGTCCGCGCGAGGAGACGACTGCCGGCCGGAAGCAGCCGCCCACAGGGCGGCTGCGTTTCTACTCTCCCTTCTTGCGCAGATCCGAAGTGACTTCTTCCATGTGCGCCGGGGGGGATCCGGCTGGCTGCACGGTAGCCGCTTCGGCAACCACTTCTGCCGCGTTCACGACCCCGGCACGGGGATGCCGGCCAGTGAGGGCGTCGAGAAGAGAGGGCTTCGAATGGTCCTCCTCGACTCCGAGCGCCTCGGTGTAAACCGAGCGCCTGCGCAGCAGGCTGCCGGTGACCGACGCCAGCACGCAGGCCGGCATCGCCGCCAGCACCACGTTGTAGTTGCGCGTCGTTTCGAAAACCATGATTGCCGACATCGCCGGTGCATGGGTGGTTGCTGCCAGCAGACTGCCCATCCCGACCAGCACCCACAGCGCCTGGGAATGGGTTGCGGCCGACGTAAGCAGGGTATGGTAGACCAGCAGGCCGAGCGCTCCACCCAGAGACAGGGTGGGCGTAAGCACGCCTCCGGGAATGCCGGCAGCGCTCGCACAGGTCACGGCGATCAGCCGCAGCACGAAAACCGCCGCAACGGTCGTCAGCGCCCAGTGATGCACCAGGAATGACTGCACTACGCTGTAGCCATTGCCCCAGACCTCGGGACGCAGTATCGAGAGCAGCCCGATGACCAGCCCGGCCAGCCCCATACGCAGTGGCACGAACGTGACTTTTGCCTGGTATCGCCGGCGCGCATTGTCCAGCAGCCACAGGAATGCCGGCCCGAGGAGACCACAGAGCAGCCCGAGCAGCGTGGCGTCAACAAGGTCGGGAAAACCGACCACCGGAATGGTATGCGACAGGTACAAGGGGCCCGTGGCGAAAAGCGCCTGGGTAGTAAGTTCGCCCATCACGGCGGAAACGAGAATCGCCGTGATTTCCCGCAGCGCGAGCCCGCCGAGGATGATTTCCGACACAAACAGCGTCCCCGCGATGGGGGCATGGTAGGCGCCGGCAAAACCGGCCGCGGCGCCGCACGCAACGATCAGCCGCCGGTGCTCCGCATCCGTTCTGGTAAGCCGGCCGAATATCGATGAAACCAGCGCGGCAAACTGGATCATCGTTCCTTCGCGTCCGATCGTGATGCCACCGCTGACACCGGAGAGCGAGGAAAGCGTGCGCGTGATGTTCGGTGCAAACGGCAGGATTCCATCGCCTACCCGCACCGCTTCCATGTACTCCGGCCCCCGCGGCTGCTTGATCCATCGGTGGCCACCCCACATGATCAGACCGCCGACGGTGGCACATGCCAGAGGGATCACCACCCGCAGCCAGATCGGAAGCCCTGTCGCCGCAGCCACCAGATGCTCATGGGTGCTGTACAGATGGATGATGGCGTACATCGCCTGGCGGAAACCTTCGACCGCGATCGATCCAATCACGCCCACCAGCGCCGCAACCATGACCATCGGCACCATGGGATCCAGATTCTGCCAGAATGCCACCAGGCGTTTATGCACTGCTTCTAACACGTGCGTCAATCTCCTCGGTCAGATTGATTCCGGCACGAAGGCCAGGACATGGCTGTGCGGCCCGCCCTCGGATGGGCTCCATGGCGACGGTAAAGACTCGGAGCGTGGTAATTGCAACATGTTGAAGCGAACAGAAGCCACCTTACCAAAACCAAACGCAACCCGCGTCACCCGCCCGTTCCGCCAGCGGCACAATCACCGGGTGCAGACACCCGCGATTGCGGCACCGCAATGAGCTACAGGTCCGCGCCCGCAGTCGTCCATCAGTCCCCGGCCCCCCGGTTCATACCGCGCGGTGGTACTACCTACCGCTGCCCCGCTGCCAGGCCGCGGATTCTAGCATAGCTGCATGCCGACGCATAAGGGCGCCGCGCACGCCAAAATCCTATCTTCCAGGTCGGAAATACAGCAAAGGCGGCTGGGACAAAGCCTATCTGCGGAACAACCACCACAGGATGCTGAGCACCACGCTGACGATAAGGGAGGTCGTCACGGGAAAATAGAGGCTGAAGTTTCCGCGCCGGATGACAATATCCCCAGGCAGGCGGCCGAACCCGATGCGGCTGAGCCAGGGCCACGCCAGTCCGGCGGCCAGCAGGACGATGCCCAGGATAATCAGGGCACGTGCGGTCATGGCCGCGCGGAATTCTCCCTGGGTCGCGGCGGCTGGCTGATCCGGCTGGCCGCCGGATCCATGCCCAGAAAGGCAAACAGTTCCTCTTGCCGCCGGCGCGTGTCGGAATAACCGAGGGCGATGAGTTCCTGGCAGTAGGGCTTCTCGAACAGCAGATAGCTGATCAGCTCTCCGCCACCACGGTCAAACGCACCGAGGCCGCGCAGCATGAATTTCACGGGGCCGGGAAAATTGTGCTTGTGCCGCTCGGCAATCTCGCGGGGGTCGCGGCTGGGAGAAATCAGCATCGACCCGATGGCACGCAGGGGCGCACTTCCGTCGTGCGGACCTGCGCTCGCGGCCGGAATCATGCTGAGGGTCTCGTTGATCCGCCGCAAACGCTCGAGGTCCGCCTCCAGTGCATCGAGAAATATGCTCGTCAGTACATGGCCACCGATCTGCGCCAGCGACGGATACTCCTCGGGCTGCGCCGGCCGCGAAGGCGGGGCGCCACCTTCGGGACGCACGCCGATCACGAGAATACGGTCTGCTCCCAGATGTATCGCCGGGCTCATGGGGGCGATCTGCCGCATGGATCCATCGCCGAAGAATTCACGCTGGAGCCTGACCGCCTCGAACACGAACGGGATTGCCGATGATGCCATCAGATGGTCAACCGTGATGTTTGCGGCAACTCCGACCCGCGTCGCACGTTTCCAGGACGTCTGGGGCGACGCGGACTGAAAGAAGCTTACTGACTGTCCGGACCCATAGCCGGACGCGGCAATGCACAGCGCATGCAGATGGCCGGCATCGATCGACTGCTGGATTCTCTCGCAGGGAAGGTATCGCTGTAACAGGCGGCGCAGCGGTGCACGGTCAAGCAGTGCAGCCGGGTTGCTTCGGCCCATGCCCAGCAGAAACAGTGCCATCAGCCAGCGCGCCCAGTTCACGAACAGTCCGGACGCATCGGCACGGAACACCTGGTCCACATGGAAACTGCTCCACACCTTTTCCAGCCGCCGTGCCGCCCGCTGGAAATTGTCCGCATGGATCGCGAGCGCTGCCGAATTGATGGCCCCGGCCGAGGCGCCGCACAGGATTGCAAACGGGTTCGGCGTGCCGGGTGGCAGCATTCCGGCAATCGCCTTGAGTACACCGACCTGGTAGGCGGCACGTGCGCCACCACCGGACATGATCAGCCCGATTCTCGGCCGGCCGGAGGATTCGCGCGTAGTTACGTCCTGTACTGGTGCCATCGATATCACACCGCGGCGACTGAGCTGGATGTTAGCAAGTATGGCATCAAAGACTGGCTGCTGCCGCCATCGGGGTCCGCGGCAGTCCCGCCGGGGCACAATGACCGCCGGAACAGAGGCCGGCCAGCCGCCAGGGAATCAGCGGCTCCGCCCGGTTTCCCGCAACCGGCGCACGCCACACCCGGGTATTCTGCTAGACTGGGACACTCCCTTGGAGGACCGGCCAATGCCTGCATCCGTAACTGAAGAACAGATCTACCAAGCCCTGAGAAAAGTGGTCGACCCGGAGCTGCGGCACAACATCGTCGAACTCGGATTTGTCCAGGATGTGGACATAGTAGGCGACTACGTACACCTCGATATCCAGCTTACCACCCCCCACTGTCCCCATGCTGAACAGATCGTGCGTAGCATCCGCGAAGCGGTAGGTGCGATAGAAGGAGTCGCGACGGTGGATGTCGAACGCGCCTGCATGAAAGAAGAATAGCCCCGACCTGGCGGGGCTATTCTTTATCTGGATTTCCGCTCAGGGATGACCGTAGCGGTCGTACATGTAACAGCGTCCGTGTGGCAGCCAGGACGGCAGCCGGTAGTACGCCGCCATGACCCGTTTCAGCACGTTGTCGCGGTAGGCCTGGTAGTTGAAGTCGTGGCCGAACACCATGTAGAACGGCGTGCCCTCGACTATCAGCTTCTGTGTCTTGACCGATTTGAAATACGGAGCGTAAAACTCCTGGATGTCCGGCTTGTCTTTGGTCATCGTCAGGATGTTCTTGCCGGCGTATTTGCGGAAATCGGTCAGGATGTCATCCTGCCGGCCATGATAGTCGCCGCCACCGAACACGATGACGTGCTGGCTCTGCAGGTACGAAAAAATCGACGAGGTTGTATAGCGATCGGTCGCAAACACGTACCGGTCAGCATACGGTTTCATGTCGTTCCAGAGCACATTGTTCCGTTCGGTGAATACGATGGAATCGTAGTGCTTGGTGAACTTCCAGTCCTTGAGCGGCATGACCAATCCTATGGTCACCAGCACGAGATGCACGGCGGTGAAATACGCCATGAATTTCGTGGCTGTCACGATCTCCCGGTCGGTCAGGTAGATCGCCAGGGCAATGAACACGAAACCGTAGAATGAAAGCGGCCAGTGCAGCCCGATATCCTTGAACGTGGAAAGCACGGTGAAGAAGGCGAACGGTATTACCGCCGAGTACACGAAGATCTTGAGTTCGCTCTCGCGTGCCCGCCCCGCCAGTTCCCGGCGGTGCTTGAAGACGTAGTAGATCAGCGGCGGCGTGACCAGATAGACCACGATCGCCACCCACATCAGGAACTTGTACCACGAAAGCTGCATTCCGTGATTGCGGGTCAGGAGATTGAACAGGATGTTGTCCCAGCAATGGTTGTAATTCCAGGCGAGATTGACCAGGCCGAACGGAAGCGACGCCAGAAAGAGCAGCGCGAACCCGCGGGTCTTGTCACGGCTGCGATCAGAGAGGAAGTAAAAGGCCAGATATGATCCTATCAGAAGCACCGCGAAGTACTTCGACAGGAACGCCAGGCCGAGACAGACGCCCGCCCAGAAATAGTATTTGAGCGAATTGTCCTTGAGTGCCCTGAACAGCAGGGCGCAGGACAGGAACGAAAATATGATCAGCGGACCGTCGGTGGTGATCAGCACGCCGAGGATGGCAATCGGCGATATCATGTACAGGATGGCGACCATACAGGCACGCGCCTCATCATATCCGCGGAGCACGAGATAGATTCCCGCACCGATAATGGTCGACATCACCACCGCCGGCGAACGCATCAGCAGCGTCGAGTTCCCGAACTTCAGGAGTACGTAGAGTATCCAGCCGACCAGGGGCGGATGGTCATAGTAGCCATAGCTCAGGTGCTGTCCCCACTCGATGAAATAGGCCTCGTCCGCCGTGATCGGGACCGTCGCCGCAAGAATGATCTTGACGATCAGGGTGACGAACAGGGTTATGTAGAAAAGCCTTCGGTAGGATGCGACGCGATCATTAGCTGCGCTGGTCACTGGTATTTCCCCGTGCGGGTGGCTGGATTTGTGGTGGTCCCGGTCCGCCGGCTATGCCGGTTTATCGCCGAGTTTCTTTCTGAGAGATTCATTCACCTGGGCTGGATTGGCCTTGCCCTGGGTGGCCTTCATGACCTGGCCTACGAAGAAGCCGAAAAGCTTGTCCTGACCGCTGCGATACTGTTCGAGTTGTTTCGGATTGCGCGCCATAACCTCGTCGATGATACGCTCGATCGCGGACTCGTCGGTGATCTGCCTGAGCCCCTTTTTTCCAATGACAGCATCGGCATCGCCTTCGCCGTTCCACATGGCATCGAAGACATCCTTGGCAATCTTCCCGGAGATCGTGCTGTCCGCGATCCGGCACACCAGTCCCGCCAGCATGGCCGACGTCACCGGCGCATCACCGATCCCCAGGCTATCCCGGTTGAGGTATCCGCTCAGATCACCGATGATCCAGTTTGCCGCCAGTTTCGCCTGCCCGGGTACCATGGCCGCAGCAGCCTCGTAATAATCCGCCATTTCCCGCGACCCCGTCAGCACTTCGGCGTCGTACGCGCTAAGACCGTACTCCCGGACAAAGCGCTCCCGCTTCGCGTCTGGCAGTTCCGGCAGGCCCAGCGCCGCTTCCTTGATGAACTGCTCGTCGAGTTCCAGCGGGAGAAGGTCGGGATCCGGGAAATAGCGGTAGTCATGCGCCTCTTCCTTGCTGCGCATAGACCGCGTCTCGTTGCTCTGTGAATCATACAGCCGCGTTTCCTGCACCACCTTGCCACCGCTCTCGATCAGCTCTACCTGCCGCGCAACCTCGTAGTCAATTGCTTTTTCCACGAACCGGAAGGAATTGATGTTCTTCAGCTCGGCACGTGTACCGAAGGCATGCTGCCCCTTCGGCCGCACGGAAACATTTGCATCGCAGCGGAACGATCCTTCCTGCATATTGCCGTCGCAGATCCCGAGATAGCGTACCAGCACATGCAGCTTCTTGAGGTAGGTCACCGCTTCCTTCGCTGAACGCATGTCAGGCTCGGAAACGATCTCCAGAAGCGGCGTGCCGGCACGATTCAGGTCGATGCCGGTAAGGCCCTCAAACGCTTCATGCAGCGACTTGCCCGCGTCCTCCTCGAGATGGGCACGGGTAATACCGATTTCTTTCTTCATCCCGTCGACATCGATCATGAGCCGGCCGAGCTGCACCACCGGCAGCTCGTACTGCGAGATCTGGTATCCCTTTGGCAGATCCGGATAGAAATAGTTCTTGCGCGCGAATACCGAACGACGGTTCACGGTCGCACCGACCGCCAGACCGAACTTCACGGCCATGCGTGCGGCCTCGAGGTTCATCACCGGAAGCACTCCGGGCAGCGCGATGTCGACCGCGCAGGCCTGGGTATTGGGCTGGGCCCCGAACTGCGTGCTCGAACCCGAAAACAGCTTGCTCTTCGTGAGCAGCTGCGCATGTACTTCAAGCCCTATGACCGTTTCCCATTCCATCCGCCGACCTTTCTGTCTGGATCCAGCCGCGATACCGCTGGCTCAGAATCCCTCCGGCACGCGAAGATGCCAGTCCGTTACCTGCTGAAACCTGTGTGCGACATTCAGCAGCTTCGCTTCATCAAAATACCGGCCAATGATCTGCAGCCCGATCGGCCGGTTGCCGCTGTCAAATCCGGCTGGAACCGACATGCCCGGAAGGCCCGCGAGGTTTACCGAAATCGTATAAATGTCGCTCAGGTACATCGCCACGGGATCACCGCTCCTGGAACCGAATTCGAAGGCGGTGCCCGGTGAGGTCGGACCCATGATCACATCGCAGTGCTCGAATGCGCTGGCAAAATCGGCGCTGATCAGCCGCCTCAGCTTCTGGGCCTTGAGGTAGTACGCATCATAGTAGCCGGCAGACAGCGCATAGGTACCGATCATGATGCGGCGCTTGACCTCGGCACCGAATCCCTGGGCCCGCGTTTTTGAATACAGTTCCCAGAGATCCGCATATTCGGGGGCACGATAGCCATAGCGGACCCCGTCGTAGCGCGCCAGGTTACTCGATGCCTCGGCTGGCGCGAGCACGTAGTAGCACGGGATCGCGAGACCGCTGTTGGGAAGGCTCACATCCACCGTTTTCGCGCCCAGCCGGCGGTATTGCTCCAGCGCCGCTTCGATCGCGCGTCCGACCTCGGCCGCGAGGCCGTGACCGAAGTATTCGCGCGGCAGACCGATGCGCAGGCCCGCCAGCGGCTCATCCAGCGTGCGGGTGTAGTCCGGAACCGGCCGGTCGACCGACGTGGAATCGCGCGGGTCGAATCCGGCCATGACATTGAGCATCAGTGCCGCATCCTCGGCGCTGCGGGTCATGGGGCCAGCCTGGTCGAGCGACGATGCAAACGCGATCATGCCGAAGCGCGACACCCGGCCGTAACTGGGCTTGAGGCCGGTAATGCCGCTCAGCGCGGCTGGCTGGCGGATGGACCCGCCGGTATCGGTGCCTGTGGCTGCCGGAGCGAGACAGGCGGCTACCGCCGCGGCTGATCCACCCGAACTGCCCCCCGGCACACAGCGCCGGTCCCAGGGATTGAGCACCGGACCGAAAAAGGAGGTCTCGTTGCTTGACCCCATCGCAAACTCGTCCATATTTGTCTTGCCGAGGAGCACGCTGCCGGCGTCGTTGAACCGGCTGATCACCGTCGCGTCGTAAGGAGCAACGAAATTCGCGAGCATCCTCGATCCGCAGGTCGTCAACAGGCCTTCGGTACAGAAAATATCCTTCTGGGCGAGCGGGATTCCGGTCAGCGGCGTGCCGGTGCCGGCATGCAGGCGCGCATCGGCCGCCTGTGCCTGCGCAAGCGCACGTGTGCGGTCCACGGTCACAAACGCATTGAGGTCGGAATGTGCCTCGATACGATCGAGATACACCTGGGTCAGCTCCTGAGAAGAAATTTCTTTCTTTTTCAGTAACTTGTAAAGTCCGGCAAGAGTGCTTCGGTACAAGGACATGGCAGGATTCAGCGGCTGGACCGGGCGACACAGGAACTGCGGATCATTCGATCACCTTCGGCACCAGATACAGGCCCTCCTGCGTAGACGGAGCGATCGCCTGAAAGTCCTGGCGCCGGTCGGATTCGGTCACCTCATCCGCCCGCAGCCGCAGTCCGGCCTCAAGCGGATGGGATATCGGAGTCACGCCGGTGGTGTCGACCGCGTTCATCTGCTCGATCAGGCCGAGTATCCGGGAAAGGGTCTCGGCATAGGCAGCCAGTTCTTGCTCGCCGACTTCGAGGCGCGCAAGATGCGCAATGCGTTCAACATCCGTCCGGCTCAGTGACATTCGATCCCCGGGGGCATGGCGTACCCCAGACACACACAGTCATCCAACTTAACACATTAAGGTCTGCTGTTGAACCTGCTGTCTGTGGTTGATAGAGTAGGATGATTTTATGTGCTTTTCCCACAATGCGGCTAACTGACAAAGGTAACACCTAAATCCATGTTTCGCACTCTGCGCGGTTTCTTTTCGAGTGATCTGGCCATAGATCTCGGCACGGCAAACACCCTGATTTATGTGCGCGGCAAAGGAATAGTGCTGAACGAGCCGTCGGTTGTCGCGATCCGGCAGGAGTTCGGAGGCCGCAACAGCCGCAGCGTGCTCGCTGTCGGCGCCGAAGCCAAACGCATGCTGGGGCGCACACCCGGCAGCATCCAGGCGATCCGCCCGATGAAGGACGGAGTCATTGCCGACTTTACCGTCACCGGCGAGATGCTCAAGCATTTCATACGCAAGGTGCACGAAAAGCGGCTGTTCCAGCCGAGTCCGCGCATCGTTATCTGCGTGCCGTGCGGATCCACCCAGGTGGAGCGGCGCGCAATCCGCGAATCCGCGATGGGTGCTGGCGCGCGCGAGGTCTATCTGATCGAGGAGCCCATGGCTGCAGCCATCGGGGCTGACCTGCCGATTGCCGACCCGACCGGTTCGATGGTTCTCGACATCGGTGGAGGCACCAGCGAGGTCGGGGTCATTTCGCTGGGCGGCATCGTGTATTCCCATTCGCTGCGCATTGCCGGCGACAAGATGGACGAGGCGATCATCAACTATGTCCGGCGCAAGTACGGCCTGCTGATCGGCGAGGCAACCGCCGAGAAGGTGAAAAAGGACATTGGTACCGCCTGGGAGGATAGCGAGGTACGGCAGATGGAGATCAAGGGGCGCCACATCGCGGACGGCGTTCCGCGCAGCATGGTCATAAACAGCAAGGAGGTCCATGTCGCGCTCCAGGAATCGCTTACGGGGATCGTCAGCGCCATCAAGGCGGCGCTCGAGCAGACCCCGCCGGAACTGGCAGCAGATATCGCCGACAAGGGCCTGGTCGTTACCGGCGGTGGGGCACTGCTGCGGGACCTCGACCATATGTTGCGCGAATCGACTGGTTTGCCTATTGTTGTTACTGAAGACCCCCTGACATGCGTGGTACGCGGATGCGGGCGGGCGCTGGAAGAAACCGAGACGCTGAGCGAGGTTTTTGTCCACGAATAATTCACCCTGGATGTACTGATGCTGAGTTCCACCGGCTGGTCCTTGCGCACACCTACTGTCCTGACCCGCTTTGTCATTTTTACCGCGCTGGCTCTGGCCCTGATGGTGCTCGATTATCGGGGCCAGCACCTCGCCAGGATCCGCGCAGGACTCAGCCTGCTGTTTTATCCGCTTGAGGTCGCGGCGACCATTCCCGCACGGATCGGTGAATCGGTCATCCAGTTCGCCGGAGGGAACCGGGCGCTGCAGAAGAAGTACGACCGGCTTGCTGCGCGGCAAGTGAAGATCGAGGCAAAGCTCGAGCGGTTTGATGCACTCAGGGCCCAGAACACCCATTTGCGGAAACTGCTTGGCTCCGCGGCGCTGGTCGCGGACCGGGCTGTCGTAGCCAAGATCCTGCAGGTGAGCGAGGAGCCGTTCACGCGCAAGATCGTCATCGCCAAGGGCAGCCGCGACGGAGTCTATGACGGGCAACCTGTCATAGACAACCACGGGATCATGGGACAGGTCACTGAAGTCGACCTTGAACAGAGCCGCGTTACGCTCATCACTGATCCCGGTCACGCCATTCCAGTCGAAGACACCCGTAACGGGCTGCGCACCATTGTGTTTGGAACCGGTGACGAAGACCGCGTTGCCGTGCGCTATCTCACGGCACCGACCGACATCCGGGTGGGCGATCTCCTGGTCAGCTCAGGCATCGGCGGTACCTTTCCGTTCGGCTACCCGGTGGCGCGCGTCACACACATCACCAATGACCCGAATGAACCTTTCCTGGGCATCCATGCCCGTCCGGTAGCGCACCTCGAATACAACAAGGAAGTCCTGCTGATCTGGCCATCGCACGCTTCGCTCGCTGCCGGAAAGCTGAAACCACCCGCAGTCGGCACACCCGGGTTGCCGCCAGGCCCATCCGCGACAGGAGCTGGCGCCGCGCGGCTCCCGCCGCCTGGTGGTGCGAAGGACCAGCCTGCTGGCACCCATGGGCACTGAAGACCCCCGGCGTCGCGCCGGCCGGACCTGTGGCACCGGCCCGCTGCGTGGAGCGGACTCCTGCGTATGAGTCTTGGCCCTGACAACCGCAGCCGCCTGGTGATTGCCTCCACCTTCGTGGTGGCACTCATCCTTGCGATCCTGCCCGGACCGGGCTGGGCCCAGCCGTTTCGGCCTGACTGGGTCACGCTGGTCCTGATCTACTGGTGCATGGCCACACCGCAGCGCGTCGGGGTGGGTGTCGGCTGGACGGTCGGACTGATCCTTGACGTCCTGTACGGATCGCTGCTCGGCCAGCAGGCGCTGGCCGAGACGCTGATTGCGTTTCTCACACTGAAGCTGCATCTGCGCATGCGCATGTTTCCGCGCTGGCAGCAGGCGGTCACCGTGCTCGTCCTGGTGACGATCAACCACCTGGTCGTGCTCTGGATCCGGGACCTGGTTACGCACACCCCGGTGCGGTGGTCATACTGGACGTCGAGCATCGTGAGCATGCTGATCTGGCCCTGGCTGTTCGTCATCCTGAGGGACATACGGCGCCGCGCGCGCGTAAGCTGAGTCATGTCCGGCACGCCGATCAAGGATTACCTGCGCGAATCGCGCCTGGTCAACGCACGCATGACCGGCGTGATCGCTGTCATCGCCGTGCTGGTGCTGGTGCTGGTCGTACGGCTCGCCTACCTGCAGATCATCGATCACCGCCATTACATGACGCTGTCCAACGAAAACAGCATCAACCCGGTTCCGATTGCTCCGGTCCGGGGGCTGATTTTCGACCGCAACGGGGTCGTGCTGGCTGAAAACTACCCGGTTCTCACACTGGAAATCGTCCCGGACCAGGTAAAAAACATGAAGGTCCTGCTTTCCCAGTTAGGCAAGATCGTAACGCTGAACAGGCAGGATCTCAGGAACTTCTACCGGGAGCTGCGGGAGAAACCGCATTTCGACAGCCTGGTCCTGCGCAACAACCTGACGGAAGAGGAGGCAGACCGGTTTGCCGTCCAGCGCTACAGGCTTACCGGAGCCGAGCTGCATGCCCGTCTCGAGCGCTACTACCCTCAGGGCGGGCTTGCCGTATCCGCGCTCGGATATGTCGGGAGAATCAGTGAAAACGACACCAAGGAGATCAACGATGCCAATTACCGGGGCATCGAGTACATCGGCAAGCTCGGCGTCGAGGCAAGCTACGAGGACGTGCTGCGGGGCCGCAGTGGAATCAAGAAAGTCGAGGTCAACGCCGAGGGCCGGGCAATCCGCACGCTCGACCGCATACCGCCTGTGGCAGGAGACAATCTGTATCTCAACCTGGACGCCCGCGTCCAGGCCGCCGCCGAACAAGCCCTCGGAAACCACCGCGGAACCGTGGTTGCCATAGACCCCCGGAACGGGGGCGTGCTGGCATTCGTCAGCACGCCGACCTATAACCCCAACGAGTTTGTCGATGGCATCAGCACCAAGAATTACCGGGCGCTGATGGATAACCCGGACAGGCCGCTGCTGAACCGCGCGCTCGACGGACGATACGCGCCGGGTTCGACCATAAAACCGTTTCTGGCCCTGGGCGCGCTGGAGGACGGGATGAATCCGGACCAGACCTATTTCTGTCCCGGGTGGTACCACCTGCCAGGCAGTTCGCATATTTTCCACTGCTGGCGCTGGCGTGAGGGTGGTCACGGCACGGTTGACCTGCGCCACGCGATCATGGAGTCCTGCGACGTTTACTTCTACAATCTCGCCGTCCACCTCGGGATCAGCCGCATCGACGATATTCTCGACAAATTCGGGTTCGGTGCGAAGACCGGGATCGACATCCCCGGAGAAATTTCCGGACTCGTGCCGTCACCCGCATGGAAAGCGGCACATGGCCTGCCGTGGTATCCCGGGGAAACGGTCATCATGGGCGTCGGCCAGGGAGCCATGCTGGTCACCCCGCTCGAGCTCGCCAATGCGACCGCCTTGCTTGCCGACCACGGCGTCGGTTTTGACCCGCAGGTCGTCCGCGCGATCGAGAACCCGACGACCCGGGTGATGACCTATCTCAAGCCATCCCCCGGCCGCACAGTGGGAGTTCACAACCAGAATGACCTGGCGACGATCGTTCAAGACATGAGGGATGTGGTGCGCTCCCCCAAGGGCACCGGTTATCTCATGGGCCTGCATGCGCCGTACAAGATTGCCGGCAAAAGCGGCACTGCGCAGGTCAAGGACATGCCCTCGAACATGGCCTACAATGTGAAGAAAATTGCGAGGGATCTGCGCGATAATGCGGTTTTCATCGCATTTGCTCCGGTTGCGGATCCGCGCATAGCAGTCGCCGTCATCGTCGAACATGGCGGTTTTGGCGGCGAAGTGGCAGGGCCGGTGGCACGGAAGGTGATGGATGCCTACCTGCTGCCGGAAAATCCGCCTCCTGCAGGGTCGACCGCCTCCAGCGTGCGGGCACCGGTCCAGCATGCGCATTGATGCCGTTTCCGGCAGCCGGAGCAGCGGTGACGGATTCCGGGCTTTCCGCATCCGCTTTTCTGCTCTAATCTTCCGGCTATGAACATCTGGCAGCGCTGGCATCTCGACAGACCCCTGTTTCTGGCTCTTCTGCTGCTGTCGGTAGTGGGCATGTTCGTGCTTTACAGCGCCAGCGGCGAGAATTCCATGCTGATGGTGCGCCACGTCGTGCGGCTCATGCTCGGCTTTGTGGTGCTCGTCAGCATCGCGCAGGTCCGTCCGGAGACGCTGCGGCGCTGGTCACCCCACATTTTCGCGTTTGGACTCATGCTGCTGGTTGCCGTACTGGCCGTCGGGTCGGTGAGGCTCGGGGCACGGCGCTGGCTCAATTTCGGTCTGTTCCGCTTTCAGCCGGCCGAAATCATGAAGCTCGGCATGCCTATGATGCTGGCGTGGTTCTTTGCCCGCGGTTCGCTGCCGCCGCGCACCCGGTATGTTGCCCTCGGCGGCCTGATTTCCCTCGTACCCATCCTGCTGATCGCCAAGCAGCCGGACCTCGGGACCGCCGCGCTCATCCTTGGTTCCGTGCTTACGATCCTGTTCCTGGCCGGCATGAGCTGGCGGTCCATACTTATGGTCCTGCTGCTGGCTGGCCTGGCAACTCCGCTTCTCTGGGCACACATGCATCAGTACCAGAAGCAGCGCATCCGCACGCTGCTTGATCCCAGCTCCGATCCGCTCGGCGCCGGTTATCACACGATCCAGTCGATGATTGCGGTCGGTTCGGGCGGCTTTTTCGGCAAGGGCTGGCTCAAGAGCAGCCAGGCCCACCTGAATTTCCTCCCGGAAAGCTCGACTGACTTCATTTTTGCGGTATTCGCCGAGGAGTTCGGATTTCTGGGGATCCTCATGCTATTAGGCCTGTATCTCTTCGTGCTGGGGCGAGGTCTGCTGATCGCGTTCTACGCACAGGACACCTACACCCGTCTGCTGGCCGGCGGCCTGGCGCTCACCTTTTTCATGTATTTTTTTGTCAACATCGGAATGGTGAGCGGTATCCTGCCCGTGGTCGGTGTTCCCCTGCCCCTGATCAGCTACGGCGGCACCGCCACCGTGACACTGATGGCGGCTTTCGGGATGCTCATGAGCATCCATACGCACCGCAAGATCATCGCCGATTGATGCGCCTGCCTGTCCCGCATCCGGCACTGACAGATCCTGACAGACGCGGACGCAGGGTTACCCGATTCCAGGTACGGCCTGCGCTCCTGATTCTGCTGCTGCTCGAGGCAGCCTGCAGCACGGTCCCGCGCCGGGGCGGTTATTACGAAAATGACGGGCCCGGACACAGACCGCTGGCCGAAGTCATGAGCGTCCCGAATGCGGTTCCGCAGCCTGAACCGCTCAGTCCGATCGGCAACCAGCCGTACACGGTCTTTCACAGAACGTACTACCCGCTGAAGGAGGCGGCCGGTTATCACGCGCGCGGCATCGCTTCCTGGTACGGCCGGCAGTTCGGCGGCAAATTCACCGCCGATGGCGAGCGCTACAACATGTACGCAATGACCGCGGCCCACAGGACACTGCCCTTGCCGAGCTACGCCCGCGTAACCGACCTGTCCAACGGGCGATCGGTCATCGTGCGTATCAATGACCGGGGTCCGTTCCTGCAGAACAGGCTGATTGACCTGTCCTACGCCGCCGCAGCCAAACTCGGCATGCTCCAGACCGGAACGGCGCTGGTGGAAGTGGACGGAATCTCGCCCGGCCGGCCCGACGTGCAGGTCGCCCGGGGCGGGGCAGGTGCGGACATGGCGCGCGGTACCCCGCCGGTATCCAGCCCACCGCGGCTATATCTGCAGGTCGGCGCGTTCGCTGACCGGCAGCACGCACAGACACTGCGCCGGCAGCTGATACGGGCCGATTTTCCGGATGTCTGCATACAACCGTCACGCTCCACGGCGACGCCGCTCTTCCGGGTCCGGATCGGTCCGCTGCCAACCATCGCGGACTGCGACAGGCTTGCGCAGCGCGTGGCCGCCTACGGCATCCATGGCGCATATGCCGTAGTGGAGTAATCCGTCCGGCGGCGCCAGGCCTGGCTTCGGCCACAATTCCGGCAGCGGGTTATAATGCGATACAGCCGCCGGTACCGGCAGGACACCGAACATGATTGCCAAGCCTGGATGAACTGAACATGGCCCTCCCCGCACGCGTCTACCTCAATGGCGAGTATCTGCCCGCCGGATCTGCCCGGATTTCGGTGTTCGATCGCGGGTTCGTGTTTGGCGATGGCGTCTATGAAGTCATCCCGGTATACGGCGGACGTCCGTTCCGCCTGACACACCATCTGCAGCGCCTGGATGCAAGCCTTGCGTCGGTCCGGATTCCGAACCCGCTGAACCCCGGACAATGGCACGACATATTCCGGGAGCTGATTGCCGAACACGGTGCTGTCGACCAGTCCATCTATCTCGAAATTACCCGCGGCGCCGCGCCCCGGGACCATGCATTTCCGGCCGCAGTGACCCCCACCGTCTTCGCTTATTCGCAGCCTCTTGCCTATCCGGCTCCCGAGCAGATCCGGTCTGGCGTGCACGCGATCACCGTTGCGGACATACGCTGGACGCGCTGCGACATCAAGGCCATCGCCCTGCTTGCCAATGTGCTGATGCGCCAGACCGCAGTCGAGAGCGGCTGCGCTGAGGCGATCCTGATCCGCGATGACCGCATCACGGAGGGTGCTGCCAGCAACATCTTCATCGTATCCGGTGGCAGCCTCGCCACTCCGCCAAAAGGCCCGTTCATCCTGCCGGGCATCACGCGTGATCTCGTGATCGAGCTGGCGCGGGACCACGGCATTCCGTGCTCGGAGCGCGACATCCTGCGCTCCGAACTGTTTGCCGCCGATGAAGTGTGGATGACGAGCTCTACCAAGGAAATCCTTCCGATCGTGCGCATCGACGACCGTGATATCGGTGGCGGCCGGCCGGGACCGGCACTGCAGCGGATGCTGGAACTCTACCAGGACTACAAACATGCCCTGCGCAAGGGACATGCCGAATGACGTCTGCCGACCGCGGCAACGGGCAGGGTAACGGCGCAGGACAGGCACGGGCCGGCGCGATCACCTTTCCTGTCCGCTTCGACATCAAGGCCATGGGCCGGCAAAACATAAGGTTCGAGGCGCTGGTGCAGGGCATCATCTCGCGCCACACCAGACCCGAGGATTTGATTGCGGTCCGGACACGCCCAAGCCGCGGACGCAAGTATGTCGCGCTGACCGTGACCATTACCGCGCACAGCCAGGAACAGCTCGATGCTATTTACCGTGACCTGTCCGCCTGCGATGAAGTCCTGGTGGCGCTGTGAAAACGGATTCGATCATGCACGGCGACGCAGACCACAGCCGTGATACGGAATCCGGCATCATCCAGCCGACGATCCGGCGGATCGGCATTGCGGACTACAACGAGACCTGGATCGCCATGCGCACCTTTACCGAGGCGCGTATGCCCGGTGATCCGGACCAGATCTGGCTCCTCCAGCATCCGCCGGTGTATACGATGGGGCTCAACGCGAAACACCGCCCCTTTGCCGGCGGTCGCGATATCACACTGGTACAGACAGACCGCGGCGGAGATATCACCTATCATGGTCCCGGACAGCTGGTGGCCTACGTCCTGATGGATCTGCGGCGCCATAATCTGGGGCCCAAAGGACTGGTACACAGGCTTGAACAGGCGGTTATTGATCTTCTCCACGCATACGGCATCGGCGGATGCCGCCACACTGGTGCGCCGGGCGTCTACGTCGGGAACCGCAAGATCGCCCAGCTCGGCCTGCGCATCCGGCGCGGCTGCAGCTACCACGGCCTGGCGCTCAATGTCAGCATGGATCTGCGCCCGTTCAACGACATCGATCCCTGCGGTTACCCGGGTCTCGAAGTCACCCAGCTTGCCGACCTTGTTCCCGTCGACAGCCTTCAGGCCGTCGAAACGGCACTGCTTGACGCACTGCTGGGGAATCTGAGTTACAATTGAAGCTGACGCCGCGCCACGGAAGCCCGCAGATGGAACATGACGACCGGAACACCGGCAGGACGGAAGGGTCGGGAGCCGGTCCGAACCCGCTGAAAGGCGCTTCCAAGACTGCCCGCATCCCCGTAAAGATCGTCCCTGCAGCCAGGCCTCTACCCAAGCCACGCTGGCTGCGTGCGGGTTCTCCAAGCACACCCCACGTTGCGCGGCTGAAATCGATTCTGCGTGCCAACGGATTGCACACGGTGTGCGAGGAGGCCAGCTGTCCGAACATCGGGGAATGCTTCGGCCATGGCACAGCGACATTCATGATCATGGGAGATGTCTGTACGCGCCGCTGTCCGTTCTGCAACGTCGCGCACGGCCGGCCGGCGGCCCTTGATCCGCAGGAACCCCTTAACCTGGCAGCGACGGTGGCCCGGATGGGCCTGCGGTTCGTTGTGGTCACCTCGGTCGACCGTGATGATCTGCGTGACGGAGGGGCCGGACACTTCGTCGACTGCATCGAGGCACTGCGCGCGCATAATCCCGGGATCGGCATCGAGATCCTGGTTCCGGATTTTCGCGGACGCATGGACAGGGCGATCGACATTCTGGACCGCGCGCCACCGGATGTGTTCAACCACAACATCGAGACGGTGCCGCGCCTCTACCGGGCTGCGCGCCCCGGCGCCGATTATGCCCATTCGCTCGAGCTGCTGCGCAGGTTCGGGGAACGGCACCCGGGAATTCCGACCAAGTCGGGACTGATGGTCGGTCTCGGCGAGACGACCCAGGAAATCGAGGAAACGATGCGTGATCTCCGCAACCATGGGTGCGAGATGCTGACCATCGGACAGTATCTGCAGCCAAGCCGCGATCACCATCTTCCGGTCCAGCGCTACGTCACGCCCGAGGAGTTCGGACATTTCGCCGAGATCGGCGCCACAATGGGGTTCCGCAACGTGGCCAGTGGTCCGCTCGTGCGATCGTCGTACCATGCCGAGCAGCAGGCACGCCGGCCATGAACAGTGGCGTCTGGACCTCGATGATCGCCCTGCTCATCATTCCTCCGGGCGGGATCATCCTGGCAATCATTCTCGGACTGCTGCTGCATATCAAGAGACCCTGGCTGGGCGCCGCGGTAATCGGACTCGCCACCGCGGCACTGATTGCGCTGTCCCTGCCCCTGACCGGGCAGATGCTTCTGGCCCGCCTGGATGCCTACGCACTGCCGCTCAGCCCCGGGCTCAAAAAGCCAGGCAAGGACATACGGGCCATCGTTGTGCTAGGCGCAGGCCGCTATGCGAATGCCCCGGAATACGGCGGCGACACGGTCGGACCAACTGATCTCGTGCGTCTGCGCTATGCCGCATGGCTGCAGCGGCGCACCGGGCTGCCGATCCTGGTGAGCGGGGGTTCGCCGTTCGGTGAGCCCGCTGCGGAAGCTGTACTGATGAAAAGAAGCCTCGAGCGGGATTTCTCGGCAAAGGTCATGTGGGTCGAGGACAAATCCCGGACCACCTGGGGGAATGCCCGCTACAGTCACCAGCTGCTGGCGGCGGCCAAGATCAACGACATTTATCTGGTAACGAGTGCCTGGCACATGAAGCGGGCGGTCTGGGCCTTCGAAATGAACGGCATGAAGGTGACCCCGGCACCGACGGGCTTTGCCACCCTGGGGAAAAAGTATTCAGGACTGCTCGGCTACCTGCCGTCAGCCAAGGGCATGGAGATGAGCGCCATCGCCATGCGGGAACGCCTCGGCTTCCTGTGGTACGGCCTGGTTCACAACCCCGGGGTCATGGCAGGGCTGCCGGGATAGGCGGCGGGCGCGGCGGCCCGCAAGGGAATCCGTTTCAGCTCCGCGATCAGCCGCCCGATGCCCCTCGGCGCGAGAGCTGTGTCACAACGCCGACCTTGCCAGTCCGCGCGTCGCTGAATTCGTGTTCGATGTCCATCACCTCGGGAATACGCTTCAGCAGCGCGTCGACACATTGCGGATCGAAATGCTTGGCACGCTCCCGCCGCAGGAAGTCGAACGCGTCTCCGGGCTGCCATGCCTGCTTGTACGGACGCTCGTTGACCAGCGCGTCAAACACGTCAGCGACGGCAACAATCCGCCCCGCAAGAGGGATTGACTCCCCGGACAGGCCCCGGGGATAACCGAACCCGTTGAATTTCTCGTGGTGGGAACGGGCAATTTCCGCACCCAGATTCAACAACGACGAATCACTTTCCTTGAGTACGTCGTAGCCGATGGTGGTGTGGGTTTTCATGATTTCCCAATCCGCCGAATCCAGGCGCCCTGGTTTCAGGAGAATCCGGTCAGGTATTCCGACCTTGCCGATGTCGTGCATGGGCGCGGCAAGCAGCAACATGTCGCAGTATTCCCGGTTTTCGCCGATTTCGCGGGCAATGAGTTCGGAAAGAAACGCCATACGATGCATATGGCCCCCAGTTTCCTCGTCACGCGCCCTGCTGAATCGCACCAGGCGGTTGATGATGACCTCCTGGCCGCGCAAGGCGATTCCATGCACCGCCTCGCTGACCTCACCGCCGAGTCTCTGAACCTGGTCGCGCTGCTCCCTCAGGCTCTGTCGCAGCACCAGAAGATTGCGACAGCGCGATGCCATCTCGGCGGGATTGATGGGTTTGCTCAGGAACTCGGTGGCACCGCTGACCAGCGCCGCCGGCCGGACATCTTCCGGATCCATGCCGGTGATCATTACCATCGGGATGCCCTGGAAACGCGGATTCTGGCGCGCTCGGACCATGAACTCTATGCCGCTCATTTCCGGCATGCGGTAATCGATGAGACACAAATCGGGTTCATTGTCCGTGCACCACGAGAGGGCTGCCCGGGGGGAATTGAAGCTGACTGTGGCTACACCATCCAGCTTGCGATGGAGCGTCTGCTCCATGAGGGTGGTGTTATCCGGTTCGTCGTCGAGAAGCAGGATGGTCTGTGGCATCGACTTGGTAATTTTCTGTTATCGGATCCGGAACCCGGCCCTCACCACTCTAGTTTTGTTCAAGATCCGTGCCATAACGCCAAACCGATGATCAGCGTCCGCGGCTTATTCACTGGCAATTCCCGGTGACATGACAGGATCTGCTATCTGACTGTTATGTAAATGGAAAACCACCCTCACCTCATCAGAACAGACGTCGCGGCACGGAAATCCCGGAATCATTGCCGCGGGGCAAGATCCACCGGGACGTCGATAAAGTGACGAAATTTGCGGCCCAATTCCCAGCTGGCGTCGTAATGTCAGCCACTGGGGGTTCAGAAACACCACCACCCCCCGGCGGGGCATCTGGCGATCCTGGAGCTCTGAGTGCCGCCTTCGCGCTCGCGGTAGTCCGGCATCCTGAGCAGCAGTGCCTATTCCGGCCCAAATCTGTCACTGATTCCGAAGCAAGGTGTTTTTCAATTTGGGCCCTTTTCACTCCCGGCAAGGGATCGGGGTCGCAAGCGTTTCGCTTCGGTTTGGCCGGCGGGTACCGTGCCCATCGTTACCCATGCAGAGCGCCTGGCAGCGGCAGCGGTGGAAAGATCGAGGCTACCCACACGTCAGATACGCAAATTCCATAGTCTTAAAAATGGGAACGCGGCCGCAATCTGCGCTAGACTTTAAGAAAGGCTTCAGGAACCTGCAGCAACCGGCGAACAGGACAGCTTCAGCAAGCATAGGCTGATACAGACCTCTGCTTCCCATCCGCGCCGAAGTGCCGGCCGGTTCCCTTCGCGCAACAAGGACGAATCCGGGTTTCGCCATTGGCCGGTGGCTAAGACAGCCGGCCGATGCCAGACCTGGAGTGCCGGAGACAGCATGGCTTTTCCCAGATCGGAGTTCGTTGAAGCCTACGGTGACGAGGCATCATCGGCACTCAGACACATCCAGCCGTATCTTCCAGCGCTGGCAGAGAAATTCTCTGCGGACTTCTACGAAGCGCTGACCAGAACCCCACAGGTCGACGCCGTGTTCCGTCGCCTGAGCGACGCGGAATTTTCACAGCTCAGACGCAGTCAGGCCGAGTATCTCACTCTGCTGCTCGATCCAGAGCTGACGGAATCCGCTCACTCCACAAAAGCCGGGCGTGTTGGCCAGATTCATGCACTTGTCGGCGTGGATATCCTGTGGCTGATCGAGGTGTTCGATCTGTATGAGCAGGAAATTCACCAGCTGCTGTCTCCATGCGGCTTTTCGCCCCAGGAACGTGAGCGGATCAAGGGTATCGTCGGTCGCCGCATACTTCTTGATCTGCGGGAGCAGGTTGCATGCTACCGCCGGATCGATGAGCAAGCGGCCGGGGTCATGAACCGGATCGACCAGCATGCAATGACGGCGGCCAATCTGCCAGACCTTGTGCGCGGCGTGATGGCAGCGCTCGGCAGCCTGGAAGGCAACTTAAGCGCGTTTTTCGCCCGCGTCGATGCCAATCACGAGATGCAGATCGAGGCTTCCTGGGGAAGCGCAGCGGAACGCTACCGAAAGGCGATGGAAGACGGGGCCATTCCCAGGATCAGCATTGATCCTGACCAGGCATCTGGCCGGGGTCCCGGCGGCCTGGCCTGGCGCAACAGAGAGATCGTGGTATCCGACGCATGGTCACTGGATGACAATGCTGCTCCCTGGCAGGCCGTGGGACGCACGCTCGGCTTTCGCTCCAGCGCCGCAGTCCCGCTGGTAGACGCATCGGGTCACTCGATGGCGCTGCTTAGTCTCTACAGCAGCTGGCCGGGCTGCTTTTCGACTGCCCGGATGCGCAATCTTCTGGAACATGTCAAACAGGTGCTGAGTCACGCCATCCAGCGCCGCGTCCAGGCTCCGGTGATTCCGCTCCGGGAACAGGATCACTACCGGCTGCTGCTCGAACAGCGGCGCGTGGTCATGCTGTATCAGCCCATAATCAATCTGGTGACGGGTCAGCTTGACAAGGTCGAGGCTCTTGCGCGCCTGCAGGACTCTGCCGGAGCGCTTATTGTCCCGGCACGCTTTCTTCCGGCGCTGGGCGAGACTGAATTGCTGGAGCTGTTCGCGCAAGGCCTGGAACAGGCCTGCTCCGGATACCAGATGCTCGAGCGCCACGGCCTGCAGGCCCGAATCGCCATTAATTTTCCGGCCGAGGGGATCGGTGATCCACGCTACGAGCAGGCGCTATTTCAGGCCCTGGGCAGCGGTGATATCTCCCCGGACCGGCTGCAGCTCGAGATGCTGGAAACCCAGGATCGCATGCCCGACCCGGACCGGGATCAGGCATTTCTGAGCAGGCTGCGCGACGCCGGAATCCAGATCGTCCAGGATGATCTCGGTTCCGGGCACAGCTCCCTGCTGCGGATGGATCAATACGCGTTCGACGCGGTAAAGATCGACCAGGGCCTTGTACGCAGCGCTCTTCACAAGCCGCACCGTGCGCTGGAATTCATCCTTTACCTCACCCGACTGGCGCACGCCTTCAAGACTCCGGTGACCGTCGAGGGGCTCGAGAATCACGGAATGATTGAGGCAGCCGCAATTCTCGGGGCAGATTACGGCCAGGGTTATGGGATCGCGCGCCCGATGCCGCTGACGGAACTCCCTGATTGGTACAACCGGTATGCGCACCCGGTTGATTCCCAGAACCCGAAAACGGCACTGGGCGCCCTGTCCGGCTATCTGCTCTGGGATCTGCAGCTCATGGCCATTGCCGGCCGGCCAGACCTGGTGCAGGCGGTCGCCGGCACAAACAGTCTGGTCAGCCAGTTCATCGCGGCCAGAAACCTTCAGGGCAGCCATCTCCATGCCATGGTGCAGCACAATCATTCACTCGCCTGCCAGGAGCTGAACAGCGACGCCTACCAGATTACCCGGAGCGGGGTAATCAAAATGCTGACCGACTACTGGTTGCTGGAAGTACAGCCACCCTGAACACCAGGCGTGCCGCCAGGCAGGGGCATGCGGGATAGCGGCCAACGGGCGGGCGGCACACCTTCCCGAACAACACGGCGAAAGGCGACCAGGGCGGCCCGGCCGGACCCCGATGGCCGGCTGTTGCTGGCAGATTACTGACCGCACCCGACAGGTCCCATCGCAGGAAAAATTATCGGTACGTCAGTGCCTGAATGCTAGAATAAACGTAGTTCCGCTGGCTATTTTACCAATCAGAGGCCTCATGAAAGTCAGAACCATCCTTTTTGCGTGTCTGCTGCTGGCAGTATCGGGTTGCAGCAGACTGACAGTGCAAAACTACAGCAAGATTGCGGTTGGCATGTCCTATAACGATGTTACGGGATTTATCGGAACACCGACAAAATGCGATGATGTGATGAGTCTGCGCAACTGCACCTGGAAAGACGGAAAACGCTCCGTCAGCGTGACCTTTGCCGGCGGGAAAGTCCTCCTGTTTTCGTCCAGCAACCTGAACTGAGCGCCGAAGTCGGACGCAAAACTCTGGCGGCTGCCGGGGCACTACCGGCGTGATTGTGTCCGGCTGGCCACCCATGATCGACTCAGGCGGTCTTTAGCCTACAGCTTCGCTGTGTTGCAGGCCGCGGCCGGTGTCGTGTCTTTCTCGGGAGACACGAATGCACCAAACTGCGCAACGGATGACGGTCCGGTTTCGCGTCCGAACCGGCAAGGAAAGCGGCCGTGGGGATCTAAAGCCGAAACCCGCGGGACTACGGCGCAACTCAGCGTGCGCGAAGGACCATCGCGGGGCTTTCGGATTATTCAATCTCGGTGGTGGTGTATTCGATACCGCCCGTAAAGCGCACCGTGATGTTGTACAGCCAGGCGCCCAACGCCCCAATGATAAAGCCCACAATGAGATAGGCGAAGGGTATTATCACGAGGACGATTACTGGCAGGTGCGGAAGTGGGGCACTGGCGTGCCTGGCATCGCCTGAACTATGCGGCGCATGCGCGGCCATGAAAGCGGCCCCCAGCACCACGACAAAGGGCAATGAAACCAGGAACTGGATGACGGCCGTCACTTTCGCGGCCTGGAATGGCGTAACGCGCATAATCCTTTTTTTCACGGGAAATGCTCCTTTCTCGGCATGTGCCCGGCGGGCGACGTGCTTTTCATCCTGCCGAATCTTCGCAGGAAATGACAGCGAAAACGGCGACGCAGGGGGTGTACGAGTCTTTAAGGACAGGAAAAATCAGGCGTTTCCGGATGCCAGACCCATGATCCCTGCGAAGAGATTCCCCTTGCTCATCATGTGTTTGCTCGCGGTAATGAGCCCGCCTGCGCAGTCTGCCGAGCCGCCAATCCGGGTGTTTCTGGGCCCCGTCCCGGAGAGATCTACGTGTACCGCTCATCCGACGGAGGTACCTGGAAGACTGCAGGGTTGTGGCTCAACGCAAAGAATGCCGTGCTTATGGAAACCCACTTCCCGTTACCCACCAGGATTCTGGCTAAGGGCGCCCAGTGCCATTTCCCGCGATACACGATATTGACGCGAGATAACCTGCCCACTGAAACTGATTTCAAGACCGCGACGATTCTGCTGCAGGGGCCCCTCACCCCGGGCTTATCGCACTGGACGCAGACGACTACCGGTTAATACTCGTCGGGACCGCCGCTCAAGAGCTCCGCGTCATGCACGATAGCTGCTCTCGGCACACGGAAACTGTTCAAGCTGAAGCGCTCCGTCGTCACCGTAGCATGTACGACCGGACTTCCGACGATGACGACGATCGCGACGACACGGTACGCACAAGGAATCGGCTTGGTCGAAACCACCACCAAGACCTTTTCCCAATATGGCAAATCGACACCGGAGTCGGTACTGACCCAGGTCACTGTAAGCAAATCAGGCAATGCCCGGGGGCGATGTCGCTAGATAGCATCTCTATTTGAATTTCTGGCCTCTGCTGTTCGCGGGCATTCCATCAGTCAGCAATTGATCGAATGACCCGCGCCGGGTTTCCCCCGACAAGAGTATTCGGGACAACGTCCCTGGTCACTACGGAAGCTGCCGCCACAACAGAGTTTTCACCGACCGTTACGCCGCCGATGATCGTTGCCCCAGCGGCGATCCAGACGTTTCTCTCAATCACTATGGGATTTGCGATGACGAAGGCCCGCCGCTGAGCAGGCGCAACGGGATGGCTGGAGGTGATAATACTCACGTTCGGCCCGATCATGACATCGTCGGCGATGTCGAGCCCGCCAAGATCATAAAAAGTGCAGTTCTGATTGATGAAAACATTGCGCCCAACGCTGATATCGGCTCCGCCGGTTGTGTAGAAGGGCGGACACAACAAAAAGCTGTCGTCCACCTTCTTGCCGATAAGTTCGCTGAATAAGGCCCGGACTGCGTCCGCATCATTGAACGTCAGACGGTTGAGCTTGGCGGTGATGGCCATCGCTCGTCTGACATTTGCCAGCATGGCCGCCGATTCCGGCGTTTTTCCGGGAATTATCTTGGTGCGCTCATCATGCGCCATGGGTAATCTGCCTTGAGGTGTTCGGCGCATCGAGGTCGCCATTGGCCGAAAAATAAATTGAGATACTACCTGCCGCTGCAAAGCCG
>JAJYCY010000013.1:25313-38959 GCA_021778035.1 Pseudomonadota bacterium | reverse complement strand
CAGGGGGACTCAGGCTCTCAGGAGGTCAGGCGCGGCGGCTGGCTGTCGCCCGGGCGATCCTGAAAGACGCGCCGATCCTCATCCTGGATGAACCCACCGAAGGACTCGATGCCGCCACCGAACGGGCACTTATGGACAGCCTCATCACCGCCATGGCCGGGCGCACGCTGCTCGTCATTACCCATCGCCTCGGTGGCCTCGAGAACATGGATGAGATTGCGGTAATCGAGCGCGGACACATCATCGAGCGTGGCAGTCACGACGGACTTCTCTCCGCAGCCACGCGCTACCGGCAATTGCACGCCGTCCTGTCATCGCTGCCCGGAACCGCCGGTGGTCCGTGAGTGTCCGCCGGCGCCAGGAACGTGCTTACTGCTTCCGTCCGGATTCCTCCTGGGTATCCAGCAGTGCTGCTCCGGCGGCCGCGATCAACACCATCATGACGGTACCCAGCACCCAGGCAAAATACCATGCCCCTTTCTGGCCCAGCAGGATCACCAGCACCAGGATCACCAGGGTGATGATCGAATAAAGCAGCATGCGCAATACAATCATGCGAACCTCCCCTCAATAGGCGTGGTCGTCGCCTTCCACGCGTTCCGGCGTAACCTTGCCACGCATGACCCAGAACGCCCAGCTGGTATAGGTCAGGATGATGGGAACGAATACGACGGTCCAGCCAAGCATCCACAGCAGCGTGGTCTGGCTCGACGATGCATCCCAGACGGTCAGGCTCTGGGATGGATTACTGCTCGAAGGCATCATGAACGGGAACATGGCCGCGCCCACGGTACCGATGGTTCCGATCCAGCCCGCGGCCCCGAGCCACCAAGCCACATGTGACCAGCCCCGCCGCAGTGCCCAGGTTCCGGCAAGCACGCTGACATAGGTCAGCGCCGGCACCAGCCACAGGACGGGATGGGCAGTAAAATTGTGCAGCCATGCGCCTGCTGTGACCGCCACCGTCTTGTGCAGCGGCATTGCCGGGCCAGACGGATCATCCCCGGCGGTCACTACATAGCCCGGTAACCGTGCCACCCACAGGCCACCGGCGGTAAACAGCACCAGCGCCATGATTCCGGACACGGCCCCGAGGGCGCTGGCCCGCGTCCGCACCGCCCCCTCACCGCGGTTCATCACCATCGCCGAACCCTGGTAAAGCGCCAGCGACAAAGACATGAGCCCGCACAGAATCGCAAACGGATTGAACAGGGAAATGAAACTGCCGGTGTACCACGACTCCAGCCGCCAGTTGAAGTGGAATGGCACCCCGAGCAGCATGTTCCCGATGGCCGCACCAAAAATCACCATGGGCAGCAGACCGCTTACGCACAGCCCCCAGTCCCAGGTGCTGCGCCAGACCGGCGACGGAAGCTTGCTGCGGTACTCGAATCCGAGCGGCCGTACGATCATGCTCCACAGCAGCAGAAGCATCACGACATACAGACCGGAAAAAGCAGTGGCGTAGATCATCGGCCAGGCGGCAAAAACTGCCCCGCCCCCGAGTATGAACCAGACCTGGTTGCCGTCCCAATGCGGACCGATCATGTTGAGCACGGCCCTGCGTTCGCCATCGGTGCGCCCGAAATATCGCAGCGCCGCGCCAATGCCCATGTCCATACCGACCATCACGGCAAGCCCGGCCAGAAGCACCCCCAAAATCAGCCACCAGATCACCTTGAGCAGCGCGTAGAGTTCCATGATTCGATCTCCTGCAGTTTCAGTGCGCCAGTGGCGCCGCGACGTGGTTGTCGGGACCTCTGCGGATGAACTTGAGCATCAGATACATCTCCACGACAATGAAGACAGAGTAGATCAGCACAAACCCCGTCAGCGAAAACACCATGCTGCCCACGCTCTGCGTCGACACCGACAGCCATGTCGGCAGCAGTCCGTATACGGTCCACGGCTGACGGCCCATTTCGGCAACCAGCCAACCCGCCTCGCAGGCGAGGTACGGCACAGGAATGAACCACGGCGCGATCTTCAACAGCCACCGCCGGTCCTGCACCCGGTTGTTGAGTGAACAGACCGTTGCAACGCCCAGATAGAACAGCAGGGCGAAACCGGCAACAACCATGACCCGGAACGACCAGAATACGATTGCGACATCGGGAATCACGTCGCGTGCCGCCTTGCGGAAATCATGCGGAGTGGCGGCTGCCAGATCCGGCGCGTAGCGCTCGAGCAGCAGCGCATAGCCCATGTCCTTCTGATGCTTCCGGAACTCGGCAAGCGCGCCGGAATCAGACGGATCAGCGCTCAACGTCTTGAGCGCCAGCACCGCCGGGATGCCGTTTCTCATCCGCTCCATCGCCTGCTTCTCGACCTCGTCAGCGCCGGGAATTACCGTGTCCATGGTACGGGTCACCAGCGGGGTCAACAGTCCGGGAATACGCAGTGCATAGAGGTTGCGCTGCTGCTTCTGGGAAGGAAAAGCGATGAGGTTGAATGCAACCGGAGGCTGTTCGGTGTGCCACATCGCCTCCATGGCAACCAGTTTTGCCGGTTCCCTGGTACCGTCGATGAATCCCAGCGCATCGCCGAGACTGATTACGCCAACACTGGCAAAGACACCGAACAGTACCGCCATGCGGAAAGAACGTTTGGCGAGCTCCATGTGGCGTCTGTGCAGCATGTACCAGCCGCTGATACCTGCCACGAACACGGCCGCGGTCACGTAGCCGGCGATGCTGGTATGCACGAACTTGGCCTGGGCATCGTGGTTGAATATCAGGTTGCTGAAACTGGTGAGCTCCATGCGCATGGTAGCCGGATCGAACACCGCGCCGTGCGGTGACTGCATGAATCCGTTCCCGATCAGGATCCAGAGTGCTGACAGATTCGACCCGAGCGCGACCATGTAGGTGACCAGAAGATGCTTGCCGCGGCTCATGCGGTCCCATCCAAAGAACATGAGGCCGACGAAGGTGGATTCGAGAAAGAACGCCATGAGTCCCTCGATGGCGAGGGGGGCGCCGAATACGTCGCCGACGAAACTTGAATACTGTGACCAGTTGGTGCCGAACTGGAACTCCATGGTAAGTCCGGTCGCGACACCCAGCGCGAAGTTGATTCCGAACAGCTTGCCCCAGAATTGCGCCATGTCCCGGTAGATCTGGCGCCCGGTTGTCACGTATACCGTTTCCATGGCGGCCAGCAGGAAGGTCATGCCCAGCGTGAGCGGTACGAACAGGAAGTGGTACAGGGCGGTGACTGCGAACTGCCAGCGGGACAACGCCAGTACTGCGTCAAGATCATGCATTGCACATCCCTCCGCGAACGGTCTGCAACCCAGCGCACGACGGCACGGACGACGGCTTCATGAGGCGCCAACCTGGCACCACCGCGACGACAGCAGGTCCGTAGGCTGTCCTCTCGGCTACCTCAGGCGCGACCCTCGATCCTCAATGAGCCCGCTGTCCGGCCGCATCCGGAAACCACTGCTGCCCTGCACCTCCCGGAAGAATCCGTCCGCGACTTCCATTTCCATCATATGTCGCGACCCTTCCGGGTTTTTTGACCTGTATCAATCCCTGCTCCGGTGCGGCACCGTCCATCCCGGACCTATGCCGGTCCGGTCCGGCCTGGCGATTCCGGCGCCGGCCATCCGGCGGGAAGATCGCGCACATGGATGTCGCGCTGCGGAAACGGCATCTCGATCATGTGCCGGCGAAATTCGCTGTCGATGGAGAAATTGAGATCGCTGATCACCTGCTGGCGCTGGGCAATATGGCCGATATGGCACTGCAGCTCGAAGTTCAGCGCACTGTCTCCGAATGACAGGAAATACACCGTCACGGGACGCTCGGGATCATCACGGATCACAAGCGGGTGCGCAGAGCCGATCGTGGTCAGCAGTTCCTTTACGAAGCCGGTATCGCTCCCGTAGGCAACACCTACCTGCACCCGCACCCGGCCACGCGGATCATGGAACATCCAGTTCGTGACTTGCCCGGAAATCAGTTCCGAGTTGGGCACGATAACATCCGCCCGGTCGAACGTCTGGATCTGTGTGGAACGGATGCGGATCTGCCTGACATAACCCTCGGTGCCGCCTACCACCACCCAGTCGCCGGTCTTGATCGGACGTTCGAACAGCAGTATCAGGCCGGACACGAAATTGTTCACGATATTCTGCAGTCCGAAACCGATGCCGACAGAAAGCGCACCGGCGATGATCGCGAGATTGCTCAGTCCGAGCCCGGCAACACTCAGCGCAACCAGAATGGCAATGGAGGTGCCGACATAACCGCTGAGAGTCAGCATCGTGTCGTGTGCTCCGGATTCAAGATGCATCTTCTCGAGCCAGTGTTTCTTGAGCAGGACGCGCGCCCATCCGCTCACGTAGAACAGCGCCACGAAAGTGACCAGCGCAAGCAGGATGCGCACAGGAAACACCCGCAGCGATCCAAACGCGAATCCTCCGACAACGAAGGCACGCACTTCCAGCAGCGCAGCGTCAGACAGGCCCCATGCGCGCAGCAACAGGACCAGAAACGCCACCCACAGCAGAATGTATGCCGTCCCCCTGAGCCAGAGGAGCCCTGGCAGCGGCTGGCCCGCCTCGATATCCAGGGTCTGGCGCAGACGCCTGTGCCACGGATGCTTGTCCGTATTCAGCCGCTCGAAGAATTCTCCGGCCAGTCTGCTGGCGAACACGAGAATCCCGGAAGCGAGCAGGGTTCCGGTAACCGCGCGCAGCACCGCAATAGAGAGATTCCGGTAACCGAGCACCTCGGCCCCCGCCGCCGCCATCAGCACCGCGGCAAGCACGATGCGAAGGCCCTTCAGGCGTGACAGCCTGCCGACACCTGCGAGCGGCCAGATGACCGAGAGGATACCAGCGGTGATGACAACGAAATACGCGTCGCGCACAAGCAGCAGAACTCCTTCCGCAGCACCCGCGGCAAACAGCGCACCGAACGCGAGGTATCCGGAAAAAATGAGCAGCGCCAGAATCCGCAGACGGGCCGCCAGCGTGCGCGCAGTCCCTGCCGGAATCGAGATATACGGAGCCGCCGGCTGCACCGGCGCAAGAAACATCCGGATGCACCAGAGCGCCAGAAAATACGCCGGCAGTCCGTAAGCGGCGAGACTGATCAATGGCGGGGGAACAATCGCACCGGTCGCGGCCCACAGGACTGCCGCAATCGCGGCCGCCACGAGCAGCTGCGGCAGGTAACGTGCCGTGGATGCCGTCAGCGACAACCCGAATGCGCCGGAAAATCCGCCGCCCCAGCTGCGAACACCCGCCCAATGCAGCAGGTACCGCCGCAACAGCATACCGGTGACCGCCGCCGCAGCGGCAATAAGTCCCAGGGCCCAGATCTGCGGCGCCGTCAGCTGGTCGAGGCCGCTGTGCTGGCTGAGATGGACTTCAGTCGCGCCGCTCCAGGCTGACGGCATGGCAAGGTTGTCGCGCAGGAGAGATGCCAGTGCCGGGCCCCGCCCGAAGAATTGTGCCGCAAGCAGCGCACGCTGGCGCTGTCCGATGAGAAGCATTACCCGGCCGGCGTCCGCTCCGAGCTTGCGGCAGTCCGCAAGCCGGTCCTGCAGCGAAAGCCGTTGCTGCCGCAGCAGCTCGCGCTCCTTGGTGATCTGCAGCACCTCGCCGCGACGGATCCGCATGGGTCCGGACAGATCCCGGCTGATTTCCGCGATGTTGCGGCTGGCGTCCGAAACACAGCTGTCGGCGTGTGATCTGACGCTGCGGACATCGATCACCCATCCGGCGAGCTGGCTTCCGGAACCCTCCCCGCGCGTGAGCCTGCCCTCGATCCGGGTGAGCTGCCGGTGCAGGCTGTCAAGACCGTTCCCGGAAGATCCGCCGCCGGCCGCATAAACTGCTCCGGCACACCACAGCACGCCCCCCAGCACGGCGGCGACCCGCCTGAAAGCAGCGGACCACTGCCATCCCCGGTGCCGACTCGCGGTGCCGGCGGAGCAGTCACCACGCAGACACTTCAGCGGAACGCCGGAACACAGCAAGCTCGATCTCCTTGTCCGGGAAACACGGCAGCCCGCGGAACCCGGATGCATCCCGGTGGCCTTCCGGCAGCAGCGGGGAATGGAAGTTTTCCTGCTATACCTGCCACGGTCGGGGTCCCTCCAGGTCTGAAGACCCGTCGACAGTGTTTACTAACTGCCCGACTATACAGTCGCGTGCGCCGCGCTTTCAAGACAGATGAGTGCTGCCGTCCCGGGACATCCGGGTGCTGGCGCAGGGGCGCCCTGTCCGCCATCAAGTCATGGCAGCCTGCGCCCGCAGCAGGCCGATTACAGTTTTCGCATCCTGGTATTCTCCCGACAGGGAGCGCTGTACCGCGGCAGCCAGGGGAAACCAGTGGACCTCGATGAGTTCATGTTCCTCGTGCTGCATAGCAGCCGGTTCCAGCTCGCGCGCAAAAAAGAGGTGAATGACTTCGCTGAAAACCCCAGGGGAACTGAGGATCTTTCCAAGAGAGCGCCAGCTGCGTGCGGTTATACCCGCTTCTTCCCGCAGTTCGCGCTGCGCCGCGGCAAGTGCCGCCTCTCCGCGGTCTAGCTTGCCGGCAGGCAGTTCCCAGACCCAGTCCGCGACCACATGCCGGTACTGGCGCAACAGGCATACTCGGCCTCCACTGTCGAGCGCAACCGTCGCGGCGCCACCCGGGTGATGCACAACCTCGAACTCTCCCGTGCGACCATCGGGAAGCTGTGCCAGCTCGCGGCTGACACTGATGATTCTGCCCTCATAGACCGAAACACGGCGGGTAGGCAAGACTCTTTTCCTGTGGCGTCTGCTGGCGGTATGGCAGCCTGGCCTGTCATCTAGAGGTCGCGTGCAAGAATGACCGCGTCTTCGCGTCCCTTGCGCCCCGGATAATAGGCACGACGGATGCCGATTTCATGAAAACCGAGTTTGCTGTACACATGGTAGGCGACGGGATTCGACACACGCACTTCGAGCAGCGCCATCTTCGCGTGGCGCGAACGCGCGACGTCCAGCAGACGCGAGGTCAGCTCGGTGCCATAACCCTGTCCCTGGCTGTCGGGATGGATACAGATGTTGAGCAGGTGGCATTCTCCGGCACCGAGCGACATGATCCCGTGACCGACAAGCCCGCTGTTGCCGCTGAGAACCTTGCATATGTAGCCGAACCGGATGCAGTCCCGGAAGATTCCGAAAGTCCACGGAAACTCATAGGCGGCTCTCTCCACGTCCATCACCACCGGGAGATCTTCCTCGCGCATGTTACGCAGCTGCACCTGCCGGCTGAGGACGACCGCATTCACGGCACCGCCCCCATGAGCCGGCTGGCGAGGCGAAGATCCTCCCAAGCCTTGCGCTTGTCGGCCGGATTGCGCAACAGATAGGCGGGGTGATAGGTCACGATCAGGGGAATTCCGTGATACTCGAGCTGCTGGCCCCGCAGCTTTCCCAGCGCCAGGTCCGTCCGGAGCAGGCTGTGCGCGGCATGTCTGCCCAGGGCCACAATCAGCTTCGGCCGGATGAGATCAACCTGACGCAGAAGGTAAGGTTCGCATTGCTCAACCTCATCCGGCTGCGGGTCACGATTGTCAGGAGGACGGCATTTGAGCACATTGGCAATGTACACATCCTCGCGGCTGAGCCCCAGGGCAAAAAGCATCCCGTTGAGAAGCTGCCCCGCCCGGCCTACAAACGGTTCGCCCTGCCGGTCTTCTTCCGCGCCCGGCGCCTCCCCGACAAACATCCACCGCGCGTGAATGTCTCCAGTACCGAAGACCGTCCGGTTGCGTCCGAGATGCAGGCCGCAGCGGGTGCAGGCACCGACTGCCGCGGCAAGCCTTTGCCAGTCCATTTCCCCGACCGTCACCGGATCCGCGGCCGGGCCCGGCCCGGCACTGGCCGCATCCGCGTCAGACGTGGACTGCGCCCGGTTCCGCTCTGTCGCGGCGGCGGCGATGCCCGGCGGAACACGCCGTTCCCACAGCTGGATGCCCATGGCTGCCAGATATTGCCGTCTGACTTCCTCGCACGGAACCATACGCAAAGAATAGCTCCAGTGTTCCGGATTTACAAAACCGCCCGCACCGCGCGCGGCCCCGGACTTCGTCATGTCTGCCCCGGCCGTCTGCTCCCCTGGTGCCGGACAGGATTCCGCACCTGGCTCAGCCTCATCCGGCTCCCGCAACCAGCCGCCGCTGATGCACCGCAACGCCGCAGAATCAGATCGGGGTACCGGTCTGCGGGTGGGCTCTGCCGGACGGCGTCTCCAGCTTGTTCAGCGCATTGAGATAGGCCTTGGCGGAAGCGATGACAATGTCCGTGTCAGCACCGTGTCCATTGACGATCCGTCCCGCCAGCTCCAGCCGCACGGTCACTTCGCCCTGCGAATCGGTTCCGCTGGTGATGTTGTTGACCGAGTACAAAAGAAGCTGGGCACCGCTCGCCAGTACTGCCTCGATGGCCCGGAACGAAGCGTCAACGGGCCCACTGCCATCGGCTTCCGCAGACTGCGGCTTGCCTGCGACAGAGAGTGTAATGCGCGCCCGCGGCTTGACTCCGGTTTCCGAACAGACCTTCAGGCTGACAAGCTTGTGCTTCTCGTCGACACCCTCCAGCCCCTCTTCCGTGACAAGCGCCTGTATGTCTTCGTCGAATATCTCGTGCTTCTTGTCGGCCAGTTCCTTGAATCGGTCGAATGCCGAGTTGAATTCGTCGTCAGAACGGAAACTGATCCCGAGCTCCTTAAGGCGCGTACGGAATGCGTTGCGCCCGGAATGCTTTCCGAGGACCATCCGGTTGGCAACCCAGCCCACGTCTTCGGCGCGCATGATCTCGTAGGTCTCGCGCTTCTTGATGACCCCGTCCTGATGGATCCCGGACTCATGCGCAAAGGCATTGGCCCCGACAATGGCCTTGTTGGGTTGCACTGCAAACCCGGTGATATTCGATACCAGGCGGCTGGCGGCAACTATCTGGGTGGTATCGATGCGCGTATCGCACGAAAACAGGTCGCGGCGCGTGCGTACCGCCATGACCACTTCCTCCAGCGCCGCATTGCCGGCACGTTCACCCAGACCGTTGATCGTACATTCGACCTGGCGCGCACCGTCAAGTACCGCAGAAAGCGAGTTGGCCACGGCGAGGCCGAGATCATTGTGGCAGTGCACAGAAAACACCGCCTTATCCGAGTTGGCAACACGCTCCCGCAGCGTCCTGACCAGTCCGCCGAACTGGGCCGGAAGGTTGTAGCCGACCGTATCGGGAATATTGACGGTACGCGCGCCCGCAGCAATCACGGCCTCGAGCACACGGCAGAGGAAATCGGGCTCCGAACGTCCGGCATCCTCCGGCGAGAACTCCACGTCATCGGTGAATTTACGCGCGTATTTTACCGCCTTGACCGCGCTCTCAAGCACCTGCTCCGGATTCATGCGCAGCTTCTCCTGCATATGTATCGGAGAAGTCGCAATAAAAGTGTGGATGCGTCCAGAACGGGCCGGCCGGATGGCCTCGGCAGCGCGGTCGATATCCCTCGTGACCGCCCGTGCCAGCGCACATACCGTGCTTTCCCTGATTTCCCGGGCAACAGCCATGACTGCCTCGAAATCTCCCGGACTGGCGATCGGGAAACCGGCCTCGATGACATCCACGTGCAGACGCTCAAGGCTCTTTGCGATGCGCACCTTCTCGTCGCGGGTCATCGACGCGCCGGGGCTCTGTTCCCCGTCGCGCAGCGTGGTATCGAATATGATCAGATGGTCGCTCATCCCGTGTTCTCCCTGCAGGCCTCCGCCAGGGGACCCTGCCGGCATACGTTCATCAATGGTTGTTGGATGCGTGTTTTAGTCCTCGCCAGGAACAGGCTGGGGTCTTATGCGCTTGCGCGCAGCAGTCGCAGGGACAGCAGGCAGGAATGCAGGCGCACACGGCACCCGTGGCAGCGGAAATCGGACTGGAAACCGGCTGTCGGTGAAACGCGGATAAGCATGCGGTCAACTATAAACCAGGACCGCCGGTTTTCAAAGCCTTGGACCACCCAGCTCGCCGCGGTGCATGCGGCGATAGAACCGCAGGCCCGCCTGCAGCGGGCCGGACAGCGAGTAGAACAGGAACATGATGAACAGTACCTGTGGCGGATCCAGTGATATCAGGACAAACACGAGCACCACCGCAAGGATGGCCATGAACGAAACCCGCCCCTTCAGATCCAGGTACTTGAAACTGAAGTAGCGGATGTTGCTGACCATGGCGCCGGCCGCAAATACCGTGAACCCGAGCGCCATGAAACTCCAGTCCTTGCCCGGAGCGTTGTAGCTGTGCAGCGTCCAGACCAGTCCCACGACCAGCGCGGCCGCCGACGGGCTTGGCAGACCCTGGAAGCTGTGGCTGTCCGACTGGCCCAGTTGCGTGTTGAAACGGGCAAGCCGCAGTGCCGCCGCCGCCGCATAGAGAAATGCCGCCAGCCAGCCCAGCTTGCCCAGACCCGACAGGGCCCACTCGTAGATCACCAGCGCCGGAGCCAGGCCGAAAGACACCATATCCGAAAGGCTGTCGTACTCGGCGCCAAAATCGCTTTCAGTATGTGTCCACCGGGCAACGCGCCCATCCAGCCCATCCATGATCATGGCAATGAAGATCGCGACCGGTGCGTGTCCGAACCGGCCGTTCATGGCCTGCACAATGGCATAGAAGCCCGCGAAAAGGCTCGCTGTGGTAAACAGGTTCGGCAGGATATAGATGCCCCTGCGCGGGTGTTTTTCGCTCACCCCGTCGGTGCGTGTGCGATCAGCCTTCATGGCAAAAAATTTAGCATATTATTTGGATACTGCAGGCCCGGGCACAGGACGCTCAGTGCGGCAGGGATGCGAGCACGTCGCGGCCACCGGCGACCCGGTCCCCAAGGGCGACCCGTATCGATGATCCCGCCGGCAGGAAAATGTCGACCCGCGAACCGAAACGGATGAAACCGAAACGCTCGCCGCGCTGCACGCGGTCTCCCTCTCCCGCGTAACACAGGATCCGCCGCGCGATGAGCCCGGCAACCTGGACCACGACCACCTCGCAGTCTTCATCGGCATGTATCCACAGGGCATTGCGCTCGTTTTCGCTGGAGGCCTTGTCGAGCGCGGCGTTGACAAACCTCCCGGGATGGTACCACCGCTGCCTGACCGTACCGGAAACGGGAATGCGGTTGGCGTGGACATTGAATACATTCATGAAGATGCTGATGCGTCGAGCGGTGCGATCCAGATACGGGTCATGGACTTCGTCTACGGCAATGATCCGGCCATCGGCCGGGCTGATTACCGCTGCCGGTTCGTCCGGAATGCGCCGCGGCGGATCCCGGAAAAACTGGACCACAAACAGGACAAGCAGCCACAGAGGAAGCGCCCACACCCATCCGGCCCACCACTGCACGGCGGCAGCGGCGAGCAGCACGACTGCAACGTGGATCCACCCTTCCCGGGCCAGGATATACTGGCGCGGACGCTCAGTCATGGAGAATATCCCCGCGGCACGGGGAATGCGGCCAGATCAATTCTTCGACTTGTCGACGATCTTGTTGGCCTTGATCCAGGGCATCATGTCGCGCAGCTGCGCGCCCACCTGCTCGATCGGATGCTTGGCCGCCTGGGAACGCATCTCCGGAAACCGCTTGCCGCCCGACTCATTCTCGCCCATCCATTCCCGGGCAAATTCGCCTGACTGGATCTCCTTCAGGATCTTCTTCATCTCCGCCTTGGTCTGTTCATTCACAATCCGTGGACCGCGGGTGTAGTCGCCGTATTCGGCCGTGTTCGATATCGAATAGCGCATGTTGGCTATTCCGCCTTCATACATCAGGTCGACAATGAGCTTCAGCTCGTGCAGACATTCGAAATATGCCATCTCCGGCGGATATCCCGCCTCGACCAGGGTCTCGAATCCGGCCTGGACCAGATGGGACGCTCCGCCACACAGCACGGCCTGTTCGCCGAACAGGTCCGTCTCGGTCTCGTCCTTGAACGTGGTTTCAATGACGCCGGCACGTCCGCCCCCGATCGCTGATGCATAGGACAGGGCGGTATCGCGGGCCTTGCCGGAGGCATCCTGCTTGACCGCGATGAGGCAGGGCACGCCGCCGCCCTGCACGAACGTGGAACGGACCAGGTGCCCGGGACCCTTGGGCGCGATCATGATCACGTCCAGATCGGCCCGGGGCCGGATGAACCCGAAATGAATGGAAAAACCGTGCGCGACCGCAAGCGTGGCGCCTTTCTTCAGATTGGGTTCGACATTGTCCGCATAAAGCTTCTTGTGCTGTTCATCCGGCGCCAGGATCATGACCAGATCCGCATCCTTCACTGCATCCGGGATGTTTTTGACCACAAGCCCGGCATTGCGCGCCTTCTGTACCGATGCCGACCCGTCGCGCAGGGCAACAGTCACCTGGACTCCGCTTTCCTTGAGGTTTAGGGCATGCGCATGCCCCTGGGAACCATAGCCCACGATCGCGACTTTCTTGCCGCGGATGACGGAAAGGTCGGCGTCTTTGTCGTAATAGACCTTCATAGAAAACCTCTTTGCGATGAATTGTTGTTCCCGAACCCGCTGCCGGTGCCGGCAGGACACATCCTGCTACAGATGCAGCCCCTTGTCGCCCCGTGCGATGGCAGATGTCCCGGAGCGGACAGCCTCGATTATAACGGTCTTCCCCAGGGCCTGGAGAAATGCATCGAGCTTCCCTCCGCTTCCGGTAAGCTCGATTGTGAAGGATTTTTCAGTCACATCTATGATCCGGCCACGGAAGATATCGGCCAGGCGCTTCACCTCGTCACGTGCGCCATCCGCCGCCTCAACCTTGATCAGCAGCATCTCGCGCTCGATGTGTGCGCCTTCCGCCAGATCAACAAGCTTCACGACATCGATCAGCTTGTTGAGCTGCTTGGTAATCTGTTCGATGATCTCGTCTGATCCGCGCGTCACCAGCGTCATGCGCGACAGCGTCGGGTCCTCGGTTGCCGCGACCGTCAGCGATTCGATATTGTAGCCGCGCGCCGAGAAAAGTCCCGCCACACGTGACAGTGCGCCTGATTCGTTCTCGAGCAGAATCGAAATGATGTGGCGCATCATGCAAGCTCCCGCTCCGGGCTGGTGCCACGGTGGCACGGGGACAGATGCATTTCGTGCTGCCCCTTTCCGGCAGCTATCATCGGATAGACGTTCTCTGTCTGGTCGGTGATGAAATCCATGAACACCAGGCGGTCCTTGAGCTTGAACGCCTCCTTCAGCGCGCCCTCGACGTCGGCCGGCTTGTCGATCTGCATGCCCACGTGGCCATAGCTTTCCGCCAGCTTGATGAAATCCGGAAGTGCGTCCATGTAGGAGTGCGAGTAGCGGCGGTCATAGAAGAATTCCTGCCACTGGCGCACCATACCCATGTACCGGTTATTCAGGTTCACGATCTTGATGGGCAGGCTGTACTGCTTGCAGGTCGAAAGCTCCTGGATGCACATCTGGATGCTGGCCTCGCCAGTGACACAGACCACTCGCTCCTGCGGGTGCGCGAACTGCGTGCCGATCGCTGCCGGCAGGCCGAAACCCATGGTTCCGAGACCACCGGAATTTATCCAGCGACGCGGCTTGTCGAACCTGTAGAACTGCGCCGCCCACATCTGATGCTGGCCGACAT
>JAJYCY010000013.1:0-25213 GCA_021778035.1 Pseudomonadota bacterium | reverse complement strand
GCGAACTGCGTGCCGATCGCTGCCGGCAGGCCGAAACCCATGGTTCCGAGACCACCGGAATTTATCCAGCGACGCGGCTTGTCGAACCTGTAGAACTGCGCCGCCCACATCTGATGCTGGCCGACATCGGACGTGACGAAGGCGTCGCCATTCGTCAGTTCGTAGAGTTTCTCAATCACCCACTGGGGCTTGATCACCTTGTCGTCGTACTCGTATCTGAGGCATTGAAGCCCACGCCACTCGTTGATCTGCTTCCACCAGACCTGAAGCGCTGCCTTGTCGGGTCGCTGCTTGCTGTCCTTGATCAGCTTGATCATGTCCCTGAGCACGATGTCCACCGCTCCGACGATGGGGATCTCCACCGGAACGTTCTTGGAAATCGACGACGGGTCGATGTCGATATGGACGATGCGGGCATGCGGGCAGAATTTGGCCAGATCTCCCGTTACCCGGTCATCAAAACGCGCGCCAATGGCAACCAGCACATCGCACTCATGCATCGCCATGTTGGCTTCATAGGTACCGTGCATACCCAGCATGCCGACAAACAGCGGGTCAGTGGCCGGAAACGCTCCGAGTCCCATCAGGGTATTGGTGCAGGGATAACCCAGCAGGCGCACAAACTCGGTGAGTAGCTTCGATCCCTCGCCGAGAATCACGCCTCCGCCGGTATAGATCATCGGGCGCTTGGCCTGCAGGATGAGGTCCACTGCCTTGCGGATCTGTCCAGAGTGCCCCTTGGTAACCGGAGAGTAGGAGCGCAGTGACGTCGACTTCGGGTAGTGGTACTCCGTCTTGTGCGCGGTGATATCCTTCGGAATGTCGACCAGCACGGGACCCGGACGTCCCGTCGTAGCGATGTAGAACGCCTTTTTTATGGTCTCTGCCAGGTCCTTCACGTCTTTGACCAGGAAGTTGTGCTTGACGCACGGGCGGGTGATGCCGACCGCGTCGACTTCCTGGAACGCATCATTGCCGATCAGGCTCGTGGCTACCTGTCCGCTGAACACGACGATGGGAATCGAATCCATGTAGGCCGTGGCGATCCCTGTGACGGTGTTGGTCACGCCGGGGCCCGAGGTCACGAGCACTACCCCGGGTTTGCCGCTGGACCGCGCATAGCCATCCGCCGCGTGTGCCGCACCCTGTTCGTGCCGTGTCAGGATATGCTTTACGGCATCCTGCTTGTACAACGCATCGTAGATGTGGAGCGAGGCTCCACCCGGATAGCCAAACACATACTCAACGCCCTCGTCCCGCAGGCAGCGGACAAAGATCTCTGCACCCGTCAATTCCACGGCACGTCCTCGGATGGGTCGCGATGCCGCCGGAAATGGGCATCAACCCGGATTTTTGGGAACCAAGATGTAAGAAATTACTTATAAGCGCCCTTACGGTCAAGCCCGCTACGTCATAAAAATCGCAGAAAATCGCGGGCCGGGCGGAAAAATGCCGAACGGGCTGCCCCGCCGACCCTCCTGCGGCGAGGCGCCCCACTCAGACACGACGCCAGACCGTGCTGCCGGCAGCATCCTCCAGAATGATCCCCTGCGCCTTGAGTTCGTCGCGGATTCGGTCGGCCTCCGCCCAGTTCCTGGCGCGCCTGGCTTCGAGCCTGCGGGATATCAGGTCCTCGATTTCCCGGGCCGCAGGCCCGGTTCCGGCGTCTCCCTGGAGAAATGCCTGGGGGTCGGACTGCAGCAGCCCCAGTATCGCGCCCAGCCGCCGCAGCTCGGCCGCAAGCGCTGCGGCGGCTGCCGGATCCTTGGCCTGGACCCGGTTGATCTCGCGGGCAAGATCGAAAAGCACCGCCATCGCCACCGGGGTATTGAAGTCATCGTCCATGGCGGCATTGAACTGCCCGGTGAATCCGCTGGCAGGCTGCCCGGCGGCGTCCGCGTCAGAAACCGGAACACCCTTCAGGGACTGGTAGAGCCGGGTAAGCGCCGCCCTGGCATTGTCCAGCGATTCATTGCTGTAATTGAGCGGACTGTGGTAGTGGCTCCCCAGGATGAAATAACGCACAACCTCAGGATGGTAGCTCTTCATCACCTCGCGCAGGGTGAAGAAATTGCCCAGAGACTTGGACATTTTCTCGTTGTCGACACGCACGAACCCGTTGTGCATCCACACGTTGACGAACTTTTCTCCCGTCGCCGCCTCGCTCTGCGCGATCTCGTTTTCATGATGCGGAAACTGCAGATCCAGCCCGCCCCCGTGGATGTCGAAATGATGCCCGAGGCAGGCGGTGGACATCGCTGAACACTCGATGTGCCAGCCGGGGCGCCCGGAGCCCCAGGGTGAGTCCCAGCTCGGCTCGCCCGGCTTGGCGGACTTCCAGAGCACGAAGTCCAGGGGGTCATCCTTTGCTTCCCCGGCCTCCACGCGCGCACCGACGCGCAGATCCTCGATCGATTTCCCCGAAAGCTGTCCGTAACCCGGGAAACGGCGCACCCGGTAGTAGACGTCGCCGTTGGCAGCACGGTAGGCGTAGCCCCGGTCGATGAGCGTCTGCACCATCGAGATGATCTGCGGTATGTAGACCGTGGCACGCGGCTCCGCATCCGGCGTCCCGACACCGAGCGCGCGCGCATCCTCGTGCATTGCCTGCGTGAAGCGTTCCGTCAGGCTGGTGACGGGCTCGCCGTTCTCATTGGCCCGGCGGATGATCTTGTCATCGATGTCGGTAACGTTGCGTATGTACGTGACGCGATACCCGCTCGCCCGCAGATGCCGCACCACCGTGTCGAATACGACCAGAACCCGCCCGTGGCCAAGGTGGCAGAAATCATAGACAGTCATGCCGCAGACATACATCCGCACCTCGCCGGGCACGATAGGCCGGAATGGCTCCTTTTCTCTCGTAAGACTGTTGTAAATCTGCAGCATGGTCTGATCCCCGACGGTGAAATTTCCGGCGCCTGCGGCCTGCATGGTGCTGCAGCTCATCCGGCACCTGTTATCCGCGCAGCTTCCTCAAGGCGGCGCCTGACGCGTGCCGGCCCGAGCAGATTCCAGATGCGATCAAGCCCGGGCCCGTGCGGCCATACCCGTGGCCATCTGGCATCATGAACTGCCCCGGTGAGCGCTGCGCGAAGCGGCATGAACAGTGACCGGCCGCGCGCGCCGGTAGCGACTCCGAGCGATGTGCTGAAATCCCTGAACTCGCCGGCCCCGGCCTGCAGACAACCAAGCGCGGAGGTGAAAAACGGCGCGCCGGCCGCGACAATCACTTCGCGCGCCTCGCCGTCGTAGGCACTGCCGGCAAAGAGGTTTCCGGCCCAGACATAGGCATCGACCGGTGTCATGACATTCTCCCGCACTGCCTCGATGAACTGTTCAGCCAGACCAGACGGAACGATGTTGTCGATCCGTTCGCCGGCCGCCGGTGTGGTACTGCACATCCAGCGCCAGAGTTCATCTGCCGGCGCATGAAGCACTGCCTCTTTCTGCCAGTGCAGAAGCTGGGTTTCATCAAAGTGTGATGGCGCGCGATGCAGGCGCGCGATGCTGAACGCGCGTGCAAGCATATCGAGCGGCATAAAATCGTTGCTGTCATAGCTGTGTCCGAGCCGCGCCAGGTAATTGGCGATGGCCAGCGGAAGAAACCCGCCTTCGCGCAACTCCTGCACGCTGCGGCTGCCGGTCCGCTTGGACAGCGGCGAGCCGTCGTGGCCCACCACCATCGCGATGTGGGCATACTGCGGCAGCGGCAGGCTTAGTGCCCTGAGAATCAGTATCTGCCGTGGGGTGTTTGCCAGATGGTCCTCGCCGCGCACCACGAGCGTGACCCCCATCACGGCGTCATCGATGGCATTGCTGAAGAAGAATGAAGGCGTGCCATCAGACCGGCGTATGACGAAATCCCCGATGTCTCCGGTACGGAACTGCTGCGGGCCCCGGACCTGGTCCTTGAAGCCCACCACGGAACCTGCGTCCACACGGAAGCGCAGCGTTGCCGGCTGCCCGGCCGCCAGCCGGTCCCGCACCTCGCTCGCGGTGAGAGCCCGGCAGCGCCCCGAGTAACGGGGAGGGCGGCCGGCGGCAAGCTGCGCGCGCCGCTCGGCATCGAGCTGATGTTCGGTGCAAAAGCACCGGTAGGCAGCCGCGGTCTCTTCGAGGAGCGTGAAATACCGGGCGTAGACCCCCCCGCGCTGAGACTGCAGATACGGGCCATCCGGTCCACCCGTCTGCGGCCCCTGATCCCAGGCGAGTCCGAGCCACAGGAGATCCTCCTGCAGTCCCTCCGAAAAGCGTTCGTGCCCGCGCGCCGCGTCAGTATCCTCAATTCTGAGCAGGAATACTCCGTCTGCGGCACGGGCCAGCAGGTAATTGAACAGAGCGGTGCGGACGTTGCCCAGATGCAGCAATCCGGTCGGGCTCGGAGCAAACCGGGTCTTTAGATGTGTGCCATTCATGTCGAAGGGAATGGTAACCAAGCACCGGCTGGATTAAAATACGTGGCTGCCGTTAAGTGCAGGAAGACCCGACGGCGTACGGGCAGCTTCTCGGCAGCCCGGATTTTCTCTTCGACAATACACTTGGGTGGCCACCATTTATGAAACGGGTACGCATGCTGACCAGCTATGGCGTAATCATCCTCGAACTCGATGAGCACCGGGCGCCGAAAACCGTCGAAAATTTCCTCTTATATGTCCGCGAAGGGTTCTTCGACGGCACCCTGTTTCATCGCGTCATCGACAACTTCATGATCCAGGGTGGCGGCTTCACTGCCGGCATGACACAGAAGGCGACTCATGCCACGATCGAAAATGAAGCCATGAACGGGCTGCGCAACGAACGTGGCACTATCGCCATGGCACGCACAAGCGATCCGCAATCGGCCACCAGCCAGTTCTTCATCAATGTAGTCGACAATGATTTCCTGAACTATACGGCACAGAGTCCGTCTGGCTGGGGGTACTGCGTATTCGGCAAGGTCGTCGACGGCATGACGGTGGTGGACCGGATCAAGGGCGTACCCACCGGCAGCAGAGGTGGTCACAAGAATGTTCCCCTCACGGAAGTAATCATAGAAAACGTCACCGAGACCGAATAGACCGCCGTATCCGGCACTCTATGGTCACACTGTTTATTTCAGATCTGCATCTCAGCGCGGAACGGTCGGCAATCATCGATCTTTTCCGGCGCTTCCTGCGGGAGCGCGCTCCCCGGTCCGATGCACTTTACATTCTCGGCGACCTGTTCGAGTACTGGATCGGCGACGACGATGCGCTACAGAGCGGCTATCTTCCGGTTATCAACGAATTGCGTACACTGACTGCCGCCGGAACTCCGGTATATCTCATGCATGGCAACCGCGATTTCCTGCTGGGCAGCGGATTCGAGGAAGCCACCGGGACACATCTGCTGCCGGAACCGGCCGTCATCGATCTGTACGGCGAGCGTGTAATGCTGATGCACGGAGACACCCTGTGCACCGATGACGTTGAATACCAGAAATTCCGGTCCATGGTGCGTGATCCGGCCTGGATCGCCCAGTTTGTCGCCAAGGATATAACACAGCGCCAGACCATCGTCCGCGGTCTGCGTGAAACCAGCAAGGCAGCGACAGCAGAAAAAAAACCGGAAATCATGGACGTAAACCAGGGCGCGGTTGAGGCGGCGATGCGCAGTCGCGGCGTGCTCAGGCTGATCCATGGACATACCCACCGCCCGGCACTGCACGGATTCATGCTCGACGGGCAGCCGGCAAAGCGCATGGTCCTCGGCGACTGGTATGGCCAGGGAAGCGTCCTGGCCTGCACCCCGCAGGGCTGCACGCTCGAGCCCCTGGGCTGAATCCGGCGGGCAGAACCGCCGCTGGCTGCGGCCCGCCACACATACCAGCGCCTCAGGGTGCGGCTTGTCCGGCCATATCCCGCACGCTGAAGCGGCGGTAGCCTTCAGGCAGGGAAAACAGGACGGAAGCGACGGGGACCTGCGTGTGGAACGAGAGCAGCTGCCGGGTCGTTCCCGAAGCATCGCTCTGCCTCACCGGAAAGCCAAAATCCAGGTAGCGCGCCGGCCGGAATATGTAGTTCGAGATATCGCAGACTGAACGCATGAAGGGCGGGGTTTTCGCCTCGGTGGCAACCTGCTCCGGGACAAGCGCAAGCTGGTATTCCCGCAGGGCTGCTACCGCGGCGGGCAGCAGCCCGGCCGCAGCGTAAACATCAAGGCAGCGCTTGCCGTCGGTGAAAAACGTATAATGAACCACCTTCCTTCCTGCAATTGACGGAAACCGGCCCCGGTCGCGTACAACCCGCTCGCTGACCCTGGCCGGCTGTCCCGGGACCATTTTCCCTGGCGGGATCACCATGATCGTGCGATCAGCCTGGCTGATGCTGTAGATGGTGTGCGTCGCCCGGTTGAACAGGATGAAGCCACCTGCATCCTTTCCGTTGTCCATACGCAGAAAGCGCGGCGTGACGAGCATGCGCGCTTCGTACGATGCACCCCCCTCATCGTGCTGGGAAAAAACCAGCACGGTCGCAGTCTGGGTAGCGGCAGCATGCAGCCTGCCGGCGCCGAAAAGGAGAACCAGCAGCACCAGGCGCCACCGGCCGGAATACGTAGTGGACAAGGCTCAGTTCCTGTAGTGCGGGTCTGTCCGCAGGCCGATCACGATATCAGCCACGTTGGTTCCCGTCGGGCCGGTATACAGCAAATCTGTGCTGGCCTCGAGGAAGCTGCCGGCATCTGCGCCGGTGATCGCGGCCTGCGCGTCGAATCCGGCTGAATATCCGCGTTCTATGGTACCGCTATCAACCAGCGCACCGGCGTCGTCGCCTGGGCCATCGCTGCCATCGGTACCCGCAGCCAGCAGAAACACGTCGTCGTGGCCGGCAAGCAGGGTTGCAGCCGCGAGCGCCAGGCTCTGGTTGCGCCCTCCCCGGCCCGGACACGGAGGAAGCCGTACGCTGCTCTCGCCACCCCAGACATGCACGGCCATTTCCGGCCCGTCCAGGAGTTCGCGCGCGAACCGCTGGCCATTGTGGACGGCATCTCCCTCAAAAATCTGGTCGCCTGCGTACACCCGGTAGCCCAGATCGCGCGCCGCGCCGGCTGCTGCGCGCACGGCATCTTCGGGCGAGGCGATGATATGGTATCGGACGTTCCGGAATGCAGACATCTCCACCTCGGCAGCCGGCGCTGCCTTCCCGATCATCGTACGCAGCGCAGGCGGAATATCCGCCGGAAGCGCGCGCAGCGGATGAGGGGCATGGACCAGCATGCCCGAGGCGATGGTCAGACGGTCATTGCCGGGTACATCCGATATTGCCAGACACAGCACGCGGCGTGGCGCCAGCAGCGCTGCAAGCCCCCCACCCTTGATCCGGGACAGGCGTCTGCGTACCGCGTTCACTCCGGCAATACCGATTCCCGAGCCAAGCAGCCATTCATTTACCGCCTGCAGTTCGGCAAGCCCGATGCCGGATACCGGGCACTCGACCAGCGCGGAAGCACCGCCTGACAGCAGCACCACCACGGTGGCGTCGCCGGGCAGACGCCGGATAAAGTCGAGCAGGCCTGCGCCGGCTTCGATGCTTCGGGCATCAGGAAGCGGATGTCCGGTTTCCCGCACCTTCCATGGCAGATCCTCCCCGTAACCTGCCTTGGTCACCACCCATGCATCACGCACCTGCGCACCCAGCATCTCACCCGCGGCCCGTGCCATGGGGCAGGCCGCCTTGCCCACGGCAATGAGATACACCGTGCCGGACAGCGGGTGCTGCCGCAGAAAATTCCCGACCTGTACCCCGCCGTGGACTGCCGCCAGCGCGGCGTGGAACAGGTCCAGCAGCTGACCGCGCGCAGCAGGCCTGCCGTCACCTGATCCCGTTTTCCAGGTCCTGCCTGAGATCTTCGACATCCTCCAGCCCCACGGATATGCGCACCAGGCCATCACTTACTCCCGACTGGGCACGCTCTTCCGGCGTCAGCCGCCCATGCGTGGTCGTCGCCGGATGGGTTATCGTCGACTTGGCATCCCCAAGATTGGCGGTAATCGAAAAAACGCGCAGCGAATCGATCAGATTCCAGGCTGCCTCTTTCCCTCCCTCGAGCTCGAAGGAGATCAGCCCCCCGAAATCAGACTGCTGGCGAACCGCCAGGTCATGCTGCGGATGCGATGCAAGTCCCGGATAGTAAACACGCGCGATGCCAGGCTGCTGCGACAGCCACTGCGCCAGTATGGCGGCACTTGCGCTATGTGCTTTCATACGCAGACTGAGAGTTTCCAGACCTTTCAGGAATACCCAGGCGTTGAAGGGACTCATGCTCGGACCGGCGGTACGGATGAAACCGAAAACTTCCTTCCCCACCCGGTCCCGGTCTCCGACCACTGCGCCACCGAGGCAGCGGCCTTGTCCGTCGATGTACTTTGTGGCCGAATGGACCACTACATCGGCACCAAACCGCAATGGCTGCTGCAGCGCCGGCGTACACAGACAGTTGTCCACAACCAGCAGGCAGCCATGCGAATGCGCAATCCGCGACAGCTCGCTGATGTCCGCCAGTTCAAGCAGAGGATTGGACGGAGTTTCCAGAAAAAGCATGCGCGTGTTCCTGCGGATCGCACGCTCCCACTCTTTGGGATCAGCAAGCGGCACGAAACTGGTATCGACACCGAACCGGCCAAGGTAGTTTTTCAGCAGCACCACGCTCGTTCCGAAAATGCTGCGTGACGCCACCATGTGGTCACCGGCCTTGAGCAGCGCCATGCAGGCCGCGAGAATTGCTGACATGCCCGATGCAGTGGCAACGCAGGCCTCCCCGTCCTCGAGCGCAGCGAGCCGCTGCTCAAACATGCGCACGGTCGGATTCGTGAAGCGTGAATAGATGTTCCCGGGACTTTCACCGGAAAATCTCGCAGCCGCCTCGGCCGCGCTCGCAAACACGAAGCTGGAAGTCGGAAAGATGGGCTCGGACTGCTCGCCTTCGTTGGTATGTGTCTGGCCGGAACGGACCGCGCGTGTATCGAACCGCCACTGCTCATGGTCATCCAGGGACATGACCGTACCTCGCTTTCAGGTTCATTGGATCGGACGACGACCGGTAAGCTTGAGCGCGTGACTCGCCTGCGCGAGGAAGGCTGGACCCGCTTTAGCGGTATTTTTACCGCGCCCGCAAGCTGAAGCTCAAATCGGCGCCATTGCTGGTGACCTTAACGCACTGGCTGGTATCCGTCAACGGGATCACGCCCGGGCCAGTGGCCGCAGTACGGGTACCCCGTCAGCGGTAGGTATGCAGCTCCGGCGTGGCAAGCGCTGTCGGAATCTCCGTGGATCGCCGGGCATCGCAGCGCGCCTGCTCCAGGTGGTCCAGGTAGTCCTGGTCGACATCGCCGGTGATGTACTCACCGCTGAAGCACGACGTATCAAACTGCGTTATGCGGGGATTTCCCTCATGGGCGGCAGAAACAAGGTCCTCGAGATCCTGGAAGATCAGGCGGTCGGCACCGATGACAGCTGCGATCTGTGCCTCGTCGCGCCCGTTTGCCACAAGCTCATGCACTGAAGGCATGTCGATCCCGTACACGTTGGGATAGCGCACCGGTGGCGCGGCCGAAGCGAAATAGACCTTGCTCGCGCCCGCCTCCCGGGCCATCTGGATGATCTGCTTTGACGTCGTTCCGCGGACGATCGAATCGTCAACGAGCAGCACGTTCTTGCCACGGAACTCGAGATCAATGGCATTAAGCTTCTGCCGGACAGACTTCCTGCGCTGCGCCTGGCCAGGCATGATGAATGTCCGGCCGATGTAACGGTTCTTGATGAATCCTTCACGGTACTTGAGATTCATCGCATAGGCCATCTGCAGTGCGGCTGTACGGCTGGTATCCGGTATCGGTATGACAACATCGATGTCATGGTCCGGCCATTCGCGAAGGATCTTGCGCGCCAGTTTCTCTCCCATGCGCAGGCGCGTGCGGTACACGGAGATCCCGTCGATGATGGAGTCCGGACGGGCCATGTAGACGTGCTCGAAAATGCACGGAACATGACGCGGGGTGTCGGCGCACTGGCGGGCATGCACCCGGCCATCGAGATCGGCAAAAAGTGCCTCTCCTGGCTCGATGTCACGCACAAGCTCATAGCCCAGGACATCGAGCGCCACGCTTTCCGAGGCAATCAGGTGTTCGGGGCCCTGATCGGTCTCGCGCTTGCCGTAGACAAGCGGCCTGATGCCGAATGGATCGCGGAAAGCGAGGATGCCGTAGCCCACGATCAGAAGGACGACGGCGTAGGAACCGCGGCAGCGGCGGTGAACGGCGGCAACCGCCCGGAAGATATGTTCCGGCGTGAGCTGAAGCTTGGCCTGCACCTCGAGTTCGTGCGCAAACACGTTCAGCAGGATCTCGGAATCGGAACTGGTATTGATGTGCCGCAGATCCTCACGGAACAACTCGTCCTTGAGCTGGGCGGCATTGGTAAGGTTTCCGTTATGCGCCAGCGCAAGACCGAAGGGGGAATTTACGTAAAATGGCTGGGCCTCAGCGACGGAGTCCTGGCCGGCAGTGGGGTACCGCACATGCCCGAGCCCCAGATTGCCCTTGAGGTCGCGCATATGGTGCGCCTGGAAGACATCACGCACCAGCCCGGTGTCCTTGCGCAGGTGGACGCGCTGCCCGTCGCTGGTAAGAATTCCGGCCGCATCCTGCCCACGGTGCTGCAGCACCATCAGGCCATCATAGATCGACTGGTTTACGGGACCTTTGGCAAGGATGCCGACAATGCCGCACATAGGGAAAAAACCCTCCGACGCGTGGACGGTTCGGACCGCTGCCTCAGACCGGACCGCGCCAGTACCGTGACAGAACCAGCCCGCACGCAGCTGCGCGCGGACCCGCGGTATAGCCGGTGCAGGAAAAACGCGTATTGTGGGACTTCAGTCCCGAAAAGTCCATGGAACTGCGCTGTACGGAACTGCCAAAGCGGAACTGGCGTGCCTCATCCGGGGGCAGCTGGCTGCGCAACATGACCGCAGCCGACTGGAAATACGGCGCCAGGAAGGATTCACGCCACCACGGCTTGCGCGGGAACGAAGTAATTCCGGCAAGCAGCACCAGAACCACCACCACCGCCAGTCCGCGCAGGGCGCCCAGCACCGCTCCCGCCACCCGACCCATCACTCCGGGCGACGAGGCAAAGAACAGCAGTCTCAGTACCAGCACGACCACCGTCACCACAACAAACGTGACGGCGAAGAGCGCGGAAAATGCGGTCACACGGCGCAGCATCAGTCCGCTGGTCCATGTGAACCACCCGGCGGCGGCGCGCGAGAACAACCACGCCACGGCGATCGAAACTGCCCAGATCAGCAATGAGGCAGCTTCACGCAGACCCCCGCGCAGCATGCCGATGCCGGCAAAAAACAGCACGAGAATCATAATCGCAAGATCGAGACGGTTCACGGAAGCACGAGCTCGGTTCTGTCCCGCTCAGGGATAGGTCAGCACCACGCCCTTGATACCGGTCTGGCGTGCAATATGGGCCTCCAGCATCCTCGCCTCAGCGCGATTCCGCACCGGACCGACCCGAACACACACGACGGCCCGGTGCCTGATCCGCAGCCGGGCTAGCTCCACCCGAAATCCGTGGCGTATCAGTTTCTCCCTGACGCGGAGAGCATTATCGCGGCGCGAGAATGCTCCAAGCTGTACGATCCAGCCGTGCGCGACCCGGACCTCGTGATGCACTACCTCGTGATGCGCCATCGCATGATGTCGCACACGCTCTGCCATCACGCCCCGATGGGATCCGGATTTCGGTGCCGCGGTTCCAGTCGGGATGGGCGCCGGCTGCGGCCTGGTCAGCGCCTGCGGCTGCGGCTGGGACACCGCCGCATCCGGCTGGGGAGGCGCCGCGGCAGGCATCGTGGCTGAAGGGACCGTCGTCCCAGGCACGTTGGATCCGGGTGTCATGGGCAGGGGTGGCGGCACCGCCACCGAACCGGAGGAAACGCCCGCCGGGGCAGCCGGCCGCAGTTCCGGTCCACGATTCTTGAGAACCAGGGGAATCACCAGCACTGCCAGCACTACCAGGACAACAGCGCCTATGATCCGGTGCCTGGGATTGAAAATAGGACTGGTTTCATCTTGCTCGGCCAAGAGACCTCCCATCAGAAAAACCGCTGGTTTCCAGCCAGTAACGGAAGCGCGCGTAGTATAGCACCTACCGTGTGGAACGACCCAAAGACCACGATGCGGTCAACATCCGTAGCCTGCCGAAGCGCTGCTGAGTAAGCAGCAACCGGATCCGGATAGAGGCCAGCCGCAGCCGTGACCCCCGCCGCGGCCAGCGCCGCCAGCAGCTGCTCGGCACTTGCACCACGTGGCGTGGCAAGCGATGAGAGCAGCCAGACATCGACGACGTCCTTCATCTCGACCAGGACATCCCGCATCGGCTTGTCCTTCAGCATGCCAGCTACCGCCAGTGTCCGGCCAGCGACCTTCCGGGAAGCGAGCGTCGCGGCGAGGGCCTGGGCGGCCTGCGCATTGTGGGCTACGTCCAGTACCCGCACCGGCAATCCCGGCAGCGTCTGGAACCGCCCGGGGAGTACCGCGTGCTGCAGGCCTGCCCGGACGTCAGCCTGATTCACGGCAAAACGCGGGCCCAGGGATTCCACGGCCATCAGCGCTCCGGCAGCGTTCCGCAGCTGGTACTCGCCCCGCATTGCGGGAACAGGCAGGGATGCGCGCATGCGCCCTGCCCCGCAGCGCGGGCAATGCCAGTTCCAACCCGACTCGGTCACCTCAACCCGGAAATCCCGCCCTGCGATCAGAAGATCCGCCCCGACGGCAGCGGCATGCTGCATGAGCGACGCCGGCGGAGACGGATCACTGCATACGGCCGGCCTGCCAGCGCGGAAAATGCCGGCCTTTTCCCGGCCTATCGATTCCCTGTCCGGACCCAGCCAGTCCGTATGATCAATGCCGATTGAACTGATCACCGCCACATCGGCATCCCAGAGATTGACGGCATCCAGTCTGCCACCGAGCCCCACTTCGAGCACGGCGATGTCCACGCCCCGGGAACACAGCAGTTCCGCGGCCGCGAGCGTACCAAACTCGAAATAGGTAAGTCCCGTGTGCCCGCGGTGCCGGTCTACCTGCTCGAACGCTGCACACAGTTCCTCATCTCCCGATTCTGTGCGAGCAACGCGGACGCGTTCGTTGTAGACCAGCAGGTGCGGTGAGGTGTAGCTGCCAACCAGATACCCGGCTTCATGCAGGATTGCTTCCAGCATGGCAACAGTCGAGCCTTTGCCGTTCGTGCCGCCGACCGTAATGACCGGAAAGGGCAGCTTTTCGAGACCCATGCGGACAGCCACGTCCCGCGCCCGGTCCAGGCCAAGCTCGATCTCCCGCGGATGAAGCGTTTCCATCCGGTCGAGCCATGCGGCCAGACTGTCCGGCGTGTGCGCCCCGGGCTTCACGCTGCCGGATACTGGCCCTTCGACCGTGCGTCCATAAGCAGCGACACGAGTACCGACATCCTGTCGCGCATCTCGCGCCGGTCGACGATCATGTCAATGGCGCCGTGGTCGAGCAGAAATTCGGAACGCTGGAACCCCGCTGGCAACGTCTCGCGCACGGTCTGCTCGATCACGCGCGGTCCGGCAAATCCGATGAGCGCCTTCGGCTCAGCGACAATGATGTCGCCGAGCATGGCAAAGCTCGCGGAAACACCGCCCATAGTCGGATCAGTCAGCACCGATATGAAAGGCAGGGCATGGGCACCGAGGCGGACCAGCGCCGCACTGGTCTTGGCCATCTGCATGAGCGAAAACAGGGCCTCCTGCATGCGCGCGCCACCGCTCGCCGAAAAGCAGATCAGCGGCAGATCGTGCTTTATGCAGGCATCGACGCCGCGCACGAATCGTTCGCCGACCACCGATCCCATCGATCCACCCATGAATCCGAATTCGAAAGCAGCGGTCACCAGCGGTGCCCCGAACAGCCTGCCCTGCATCACCACCATCGCATCGTGTTCTCCGGTGGTCTTCTGGGCTTCGTCGAGGCGGTCGCGGTAACGTTTGCTGTCCTTGAACTTGAGCGCATCAACAGGACGAAGGTTCGTGCCAATCTCCACGCGCGGATCCTTGTCCAGAAACAGGTTGAGCCGCCTGCGCGCGCCGATGCGCATGTGGTAATCGCATTTGGGACAAACATCCATGTTGCTTTCGATCTCGGCGCTGTACAGCACGGCATTGCACCCGGGACACTTGCGCCACAGGCCCTCGGGCACCGCCTTCCTGCCGGCGGCGCTGCTGCTCTTGATCTTCGGAGGCAGAAGCTTGTCGAACCAGCTCATGCGTGCACCCCGGGCCGGGTTCCGGTCCCGCCACTGGCCACACTGTCCATGGCAGCGCGCAGCTGCCCGATGAATGCGGCCGCTTCCGTCGCAATCCGGTCTGGCTGGGATGCCAGCGCGCCAATGCGCCCCACGAGGGCACTTCCGACTATCACTGCGTCCGCGAAACGGGCAACTTTCGCCGCCGCCTCCGGGCTGCCGATACCGAACCCGACACCGACCGGCAGACGCGTCTCGGCGCGGATCAGCTTGAGCTTGCGCTCAACCTCGGACACATCAAGATTGGCAGACCCGGTCACGCCGCGCAGCGACACATAGTATACGAATCCCCCGGCAAGCCGGACGATACGCCGGATGCGTTCCGCGTCGCTTGTGGGCGCAAGCAGGAACACCGGTTCCACACCCTGGCGTCTGAGCACGCCGGCGAGTTCTTCGCCTTCCTCCGGCGGCAGATCGACGGTAAGCACTCCGTCCACACCTGCCTCCCGGGCCCCGACGGCAAAACGCCCGTAGCCCATGGCCTCCACCGGATTGAGATACCCCATCAGCACCACTGGTGTGGCGGAGTCCAGGACACGGAATTCGCGCACCATGGCCAGCACATCTGCGAGGCGGACGTGGTGAGTCAGGGCACGTTCGCTCGCTTTCTGGATCACCGGACCATCTGCCATGGGGTCGGAAAACGGAACACCCATCTCGATCACGTCGGCGCCGGCTTTCACGAGCGCATGCATGAGCGGCACCGTGATCCGCGGCTCCGGATCCCCGGCCGTGATAAACGGAATGAGAGCCACGCGCCCGCGCGCGCCGAGGTCCCTGAACCGGGCTGCCAGCCGCCCACTCACAGGGAGATGCCCTCACGCGCCGCGATCGTGTGCACATCCTTGTCACCGCGCCCGGAAAGGTTCACCACGATGCACGCATCCCGGCCAAGCTCGCGGGCAAGCGGTCCGGCATAAGCGACCGCATGACTGGATTCCAGCGCCGGCATGATCCCCTCGATCCGCGTGAGCAGATGAAAGGCCTCGAGCGCCTCGTCGTCGGTGGCTGCCACATAGCGTGCCCGGCCAGAGTCCTTGAGCCAGGCATGCTCGGGGCCGACTCCAGGATAGTCCAGCCCGGCGGAAATTGAATGGGTCTCGATGATCTGGCCGTCGTCGGTTTCCATCAGATAGGTACGGTTGCCGTGCAACACGCCCGGTCTGCCGGCAGACAGCGGAGCCGCATGCCTTCCGGTACCGAGCCCCTTGCCGGCGGCTTCCACACCGACCAGCGCGACTGACGGGTCATCGAGAAACGGGAAGAACAGCCCCATGGCATTGGAACCGCCACCTACGCAGGCCACCAGCGCATCAGGCAACCGTCCTTCGAATTCCATGATCTGGTAACGGACCTCGCGTCCAATCACCGCCTGAAAATCCCGCACCATGGCTGGATACGGATGGGGGCCGGCCACCGTACCAATTATATAGAAGGTATTGTCGACGTTCGTGACCCAGTCGCGCATTGCCTCGTTCAGGGCATCCTTGAGCGTACGCGACCCCGAGGTCACCGGTACGACTTTCGCGCCGAGCAGCTTCATGCGGTATACGTTGATGGCCTGGCGCTGGATATCCTCGGCGCCCATATAGACCACACACTCCAGACCAAGCCGCGCCGCCACCGTGGCGGTCGCCACGCCGTGCTGACCGGCACCGGTCTCGGCAATGACGCGTGTCTTCCCCATGCGCTTTGCAAGCAGCGCCTGGCCCACAGTGTTGTTGATCTTGTGCGCGCCGGTATGATTGAGGTCTTCACGTTTCAGATAGATCCGCGCTCCGCCGAACTTCTCCGTAAGCCGCCGCGCCGGATAGAGCGGAGACGGACGGCCGACATACAGACGCAGTTCTTCGCTGAACTCCTCCTGGAATGCCCGATCCTGGCGCGCGCGCCCGTAGGCAGCTTCCAGTTCGAGCAGCGGACGCATCAGTGTTTCGGAAACAAACCGTCCGCCGTACTTTCCGAAGTGGCCGCCCTCATCGGGCAGTGCATAAGTCATTTTATGGTCCGCTCCCGCTCAGACGCCAGCTACGCTACGCATGAACGCCTCAATCCTGCCTGCGTCCTTGATCCCCTTGCTGCGCTCCACGCCGCTGCTCACGTCCACTGCGAACGGCCGCACCTCGCGGATCGCCTCCGCCACGTTTTCCGGAGTCAGCCCACCGGCCAGTATGAGACGCCGGCCGATCCCCTGCGGCAACCACCGCCAGTCAAAGCGGCGCCCGCTGCCACCGGCTTCATCCGGGCTGTAGGTGTCAAACACGTAGCCGGCCGCATCTCCGTACAGGCGCAGCGCCTGCGCCGGCTCCGTGCCATCACGCATATGAACCGCCTTGATATACGGCCGCCCGTACCGCCGGCACTGATCCGGTGCCTCCCGGCCATGGAATTGTAGCAAGCCGAGGGGCACGGATGTGAGGATCTGGCGGAGTTGCTCTTCCGGGGCATCCACGAACAATCCCACGACCCCGATAAACGGGGGCATCGCGAGCACGATGGCATGCGCCTGCTGCGGCTCGATGTACCGCGGACTCCGCTCATCGAACACGAAGCCGATCGCGTCAGCTCCGGCATCGGCTGCCGCAAGAGCGTCCTCGATGCGGGTGATTCCGCAGATCTTTACGCGTGTACGCATGGCCTGGAACCCAACATGTCAGCTTACCAGAGCCCCGAAACCGGCGGAAGCCGGGGAATTCCATGATGGGGCGGATATTCCACGCCCGTGAGGTACAGGCCATCGGCGGCGGCGGTGATCCCGCCAAGTGTGCGGTCATGGGCATCCAGCACTTCCCGCGCCCAGCTCTGCGGCTTTTCTCCGGCTCCGATCGCCATCAGCACTCCAGCCAGATTCCGGACCATGTGGTGGAGAAATGCATTGGCCACTGCGGTCATGATTACCAGGTCGCCACGGCGCTCGAAATCGAGCCGGCGCAGCTCGCGCACCGGCGATTTGGCCTGGCACTGCACGGCCCGGTACGAGGAAAAGTCATGGATGCCGACGAGCATCTGCGCGGCCGACCGCATGCACTTCACATCCAGCGGGCGGTATTCATGCGTCACGCGTCGCGCAAGATAGCTCGGGCGGACACTGCGGTTCAGTATCACATAGCGGTATTCACGTCCGACAGCCGAGAAGCGCGCATGAAAATCGGCGGCAACCTGTCCGGTCCAGAGCACGGCAATTCCGGCGGGCAGATTGCTGTTGGCACCGCGCAACCAGCCGTGGCTGCTGCGCACCACTTCGGTATCAAAATGGATCACCTGCGCACAGGCATGCACACCGCTGTCAGTGCGGCCGGCGACGGTCACCGGGACCACCGAGTCCGCAACCTTCCCGAATGCCTCTTCCACGCAGCCCTGGACCGTGCGCGCGCCATCCTGCCGCTGCCAGCCACAGAACCCGGAACCGTCGTATTCGATGATCGCCGCCATACGCATGGAAGTCTATTCTACTGCGCCACTGCGGCACGGTGCCCGGTCGGGAAGCGCTCAGCGCGGAAAGAGACGGCCGCTCAGGCGGATTCCCCGGCTGTCCGTGCCATGATCTCCTCGACCTGATGGTGTCCACGCGGCAGCCTGCTCCCGCGCTGCGCGGGCTCACCGGTGTACTGTGCGATGTCCTTCCCGGGGCGCAGCACGAGCTCTCCCTTCGCGGTACGCACGGCAAGAACCAGGCCATCCCGCAGCACTGCAATGCCCGCCAGATACTCCTCCCGCTTCACAACCCGCGACCCGGGAATGCCAAGAATCCTCTCGCCCTTTCCCTTCTCCATCCGCGGCAGCCTGGCCACCGGGAAAACCAGCATGTTCCCGTTACAGGTAACCGCCGCAAGCAGGTCGCCCTCCGGGTCGACCACCCGTTGCGGCGGCAGCGCCTTCGAGCCCCTAGGTACCTTGAGCACGACCTTGCCGGCGCGTCGGTCAGTTAAAAGGTCTCCGAATCTGCAGACAAAACCGTAACCGGCATCGGAAGCGATGAGATAAAGGTCTTCCGTGTCCCCCATAATCACGCCTGCCCACGTGGTCCCGGGCGGCGGATTCAGGCTCGACGCAAGCGGCTCTCCATGTCCGCGTGCGGACGGCATCCTGTGCGCGGCCAGCGTATACGAACGTCCGGTCGAATCCAGGAATACAGCAGTCTGGTTGCTTCGGCCGCGCGCCGCCTGAAGAAACCGGTCTCCAGTGCGGTAATCGAGCGCCCGGGCATCGACCTCATGCCCCTTGGCCGCCCGCACCCAGCCCTTCTCGGAGAGCACCACGGTGACTGATTCGGCCGGAACCAGCTGCGTGACATCGATCGCCCTGGCTTCACCGCGCTCAACCAGCGGCGAGCGGCGCTGGTCTCCGAACTCCTCGGCATCGGCAATGATCTCATCGCGTACCCTGTCCTTGAGCCGGCTGCTCGATTTGAGGATTGAATCGATTCCATCACGTTCCTTCCTGAGATCTTTCTGCTCGCCTTTGATCTTCATTTCCTCGAGCCTGGCAAGATGCCGCAAGCGGGTCTCGAGGATGGCCTCGGTCTGGATTTCCGACAGACTGAACCGCTTCATCAGCACCTGCTTCGGCTCGTCCTCGGTACGGATAATGCGGATGACCTCGTCCAGATTGAGGTATGCAACCAGCAGGCCGTCCAGGACATGAAGACGCGTGGTCACTCTGTCGAGACGGTGCTGCAGGCGGCGGCGCACGGTCTCGGTGCGGAAAGTGAGCCATTCGGCGAGCAGATCCTTCAGGCTGAACACGCGCGGCCGACCGTCAAGACCGATCATGTTGAGGTTGACGCGGTACGACCGCTCAAGATCGGTAGTCGCAAACAGATGGTCCATCAGCTCGGCGGCGTCAACACGCGAACTGCGCGGTACGATAACGAGGCGCGTGGGATTCTCATGGTCCGATTCGTCCCGAAGATCCTCGACCATCGGCAGCTTCTTCTGCTGCATCTGCTGCGCAATCTGTTCCTGGACTCTTGCCGGGGAAACCTGATACGGAAGAGCTGTGACGATAATTTCTCCGTTCTCGCGCTGCCACTTGGCCCGCGCCCTGATTGATCCGGTGCCGCTGTTGTAAATTGCCCTGATGTCTGCCCTGGACGTGACGATCTCGGCTTCGGTGGGATAGTCCGGGCCCTGGATATGTTTCATGAGCTCGCCGGTGGTCGACTCCGGCTTTTCCAGAAGCCGCACACAGGCAGCGGCCACCTCGCGGACATTATGCGGCGGAATGTCGGTCGCCATGCCGACGGCAATTCCGGTGGTGCCGTTGAGCAGCACATGCGGAAGACGTGCCGGCATCAGCTTCGGCTCCTCCATCGTGCCGTCGAAATTCGGCTGCCAATCGACCGTTCCCTGTTCGAGTTCCGACAGCAGCACCTGGGCAAACGCGGTCAGGCGCGATTCCGTGTAGCGCATGGCTGCAAAGGATTTCGGATCGTCCGGAGACCCCCAGTTCCCCTGCCCGTCGACCAGCGGATAACGGTAGCTGAAAGGCTGCGCCATCAGCACCATCGCCTCATAGCAGGCGGTATCGCCGTGCGGGTGGTACTTGCCCAGTACGTCACCAACGGTACGCGCTGATTTCTTGTACTTCGCCGCCGCCGAAAGACCGAGCTCGGACATGGCATACACGATCCGCCGCTGCACTGGCTTCAGTCCGTCGGCTATGCTCGGCAGTGCGCGGTCGAGCACTACGTACATCGAGTAGTCGAGATATGCCTTTTCCGTAAAGACCGCCATCGCAAGACGCTCGACCGATGCGGCGTGCGGGCGCGCTGCTACCGGCACGGCCCGGCCGCGCCCGGGTGCTTTCGTTTTCCGCGAACCGGACTTCCCGGAAGCCTTCTTCGTCATCTTTTTCCTGAAACGTTCCGAATAATGTTGAACCGATCCATGAACGGGGCCGCGGCCTTCAGTCGACGTCTGCCCTGCTGCCGTTCGTCTCCAGCCATTCCTTGCGGTCCGCGGCGCGCTTTTTGGCGAGCAGCATGTCCAGGACGCGGTTCGTATCATCACCGGACCGGATTTCCAGCTGCACCAGCCTGCGGGTATTCGGATGCATCACCGTTTCACGCAGCTGCAGCGGGTTCATCTCCCCGAGCCCCTTGAACCGGGTAATGGTGGGGCGGGCGCGCGGATTTTCCGACTGAATGCGGTTCAGGATCTGCCTGCGTTCCTGATCGTCCAGCGCGTAATAGACGGTCTGTCCGACATCGATCCTGAACAGCGGCGGCATGGCCACATACACATGGCCGGCTCCCACCATGGGCCGGAAATGGCGCACAAACAGCGCACACAGCAGCGTCGCAATATGGGCGCCGTCGCTGTCAGCATCCGCGAGGATACAGACTTTACCGTAGCGCAGACCGGAAAGATCCGCTGACCCGGGATCGACACCGATAGCCACTGCAATATCGTGCACTTCCTGGGAGGCAAGCACATGCGTTGACTCGACCTCCCAGGTGTTCAGGATCTTGCCCCGCAACGGCATGATCGCCTGGAAATTCCGGTCGCGTGCCTGCTTGGCAGACCCGCCGGCGGAGTCTCCTTCCACAAGAAAGAGCTCGGTCATCGACAGATCCGTGGATAGGCAGTCGGCAAGCTTTCCCGGCAGCGCCGGACCGCTCCCCAGTTTCTTACGTTCCACCTTCTTGGCAGTGCGCTGCCGTTCCAGCGCGGAATCGATGGCGAGACTGGCGATGCGCTCCGCATCCGAAACATGCTGCATGAGCCACTGGGCAAATGCATCCTTGACGACGGTACCGACCATGGACGCAGCCTCGCGTGACGTCAGGCGTTCCTTGGTCTGGCCCGAGAACTGCGGATCACGCATCTTGAACGACAGCACATAGACGGCCAGTCCCCAGACATCCTCGGGTGCAAGTCGCACTGCACGCGGCAGGAGGCTGCGGAATTCGCAGAATTCACGGATCGCGTCGGTCAGGCCCTGGCGGAAGCCGTTCACATGCGTCCCGTCCTGCGGGGTCGGAATTAGGTTCACATAGCTGTCCATCAGCGGATGCTCGTTCCCGGGCGCCCAGGCCACCGCCCAGTCAAGCTGGGCATCATTGTCGCGGAAGTGACCCACAAACGGCTCGGCCGGGATCAGTTCCTGGCCGGTCAGTTCACCGAGCAGATAATCCCTGAGTCCATCCTCATAGAACCACTCGTCATTGTTTGCGGGATCAGACTCGTCGCTGAAAGTGATCTTCAGGCCGGGACACAGCACGGCCTTTGCACGCAACACGTGCTTCAGCTTCTGTACCTGGAACTTCGGGCTGTCGAAAAACCGCTCGTCCGGCCAGAACCGAACGGTGGTACCGGTCGTGCGTGCACCCACCGAGCCCACAACCTTCAGATCCGAGGTCTTCTGGCCGCTGGCGAATGTCATCCGGTATTCCTTGCCCGACCGGCGGACATGCACTTCGAGCTTTTTCGACAGCGCGTTCACCACCGACACGCCGACACCGTGCAGTCCGCCGGCAAAATCGTAGTTCCTGTTCGAGAACTTCCCGCCTGCATGCAGGCGTGTCAGGATAACTTCTACGCCCGAGACGCCTTCGCCGCGGTGTCGGTCAACCGGCATTCCGCGGCCATCGTCAGTCACGGCGAGCGAACCGTCACCGTACAGGACGACATCCACCCGCCTGGCATGGCCGGCGATCGCCTCGTCGACGGAATTATCGACTACCTCCTGCGCCAGATGATTCGGACGCTGGGTGTCGGTGTACATGCCCGGACGCTTGCGCACCGGCTCAAGACCGGTCAGCACCTCGATCGCGGATGCGTCGTATGTCTCGCTCATGGAAATGGAACCGAAACGGCCCTGTCGGGAGAATATGTAGCCGCCGCGGTGGCATGGAGAAAAAAACCGGACGGACGGAAGCCGGCACGGACAGTCGGGTGCTGCCTGCACGCTCCGGGTACCGTGACAAACTGCCTGGATCCTGTCATTGGCAGCGTATTATAGCGCGCCGCCCGGACCCCGTCAGCCAGCAAGATCGAGTGAGAGCGCGGCGCGCACCGCCTCAGGCAGGCTTTCTACCGAATGGGAATACGCAACGTGGTCGATACCCATGGAAATCGCCACGCCCGACTTGACCGCACGCGCCATAGCCGGATCGAGCTCAAATCTCAGGAAATGGACCGACGAAGTCTTGTCCCCGGTTGACCGGTCCAGGTCCTCGTCAGCGATCGCCCAGACCCGGTCAAATCCAGCCACACGTGCCCAGACCCTGTTTTCAATACCGACCATGCGCGAAAGTGCCGTCCGGCGGTCACTCTCCTGCGCATACTCGATCATGAACGTGGCTTTCCAGTTGCGGCCATCAGGAATGAGCGGATTGTAGGTCCCGATTTCCTCCTCGATGCCCTGCGCCTCGAATATGCGTTCGGCACGCAGCATCTCCTGCACCTGGTAGCGTATCGTCAGCTCATCCTCGAAATAAAGGGTTGCATGCGGCCCGATCGCGACCCTGCGGTTGAGCTTGTGCGCCATCACCCTGGCACGGAACCCGCTCCGGACCCGGTCGTATTCTTCCAGCGACATCAGGTGATCGCGGGTCAGCTTGCGCGTGGCTGCCACGGAATCGGTCGCGGCCATGAAAATCTCCTACGGCTTGTGTTTTCCTTCCAGGGCAACAATGGGTTTGTCGGTGAAGATGTAATCGCGCAACTCCCGGTCAAAGGCCGGATCATGACGACGGATCCACTCCAGTATCATGGCCGCGTGCTCCTTTTCCTCGTCACGGTTGTGGGCGAGAATCGCCCGCAGCTCCCTGTCCTTGCAGGCATCCACGCGCTGGTTGTACCAGTCGGCGGCCTCCAGCTCCTCCATCAGGGAAACGATCGCGCGATGCATGTCGCGTGTCTCTTCACGCAGTTCGGTCTCGTGATAGCCTTCGCTTGCCATGTGTTCTCCTTGAGGTTGCGCAGTTTCCCGTCCGGCCTGCCCGATTCAGATCCCGTAAGCCCTGCGCAGCAGGGACAATGGATGCTCCGGGGCCTTGCCGGACCCGAGGCCATTCCCGATCTGGTGCCCGGCCATCGGACAGTCGCTGCAGTAATGATCAGCCTCCGCCTGTCGCACACGATCGACGACGGGCGCGGCAATCTTCATGGAACTCTCATGAAACTCGCTTTTCACCGCGTAGGTTCCGTTGTGTCCGGAGCAGCGTTCGATTGCCTCCACCTCGGTCTGCGGCACCAGCTGCAGCAGGTCACGGGTCTTCAAGCCGATGTTCTGCACCCGCAGATGGCAGGGCACATGATAGGAGATCCTGCCCAGCGGATTCCTGAAATCAGTGCGCAGTCTTCCTTCCCTGTGGCGCAACATCAGGTATTCGAACGGATCAAACATCGCGGCACGTACCTTTGCGACATCAGCATCATCCGGAAACATCAACGGCAGCTCCTGCTTGAACATCAGCACGCAGGAGGGCACCGGCGCAACGATGTCCCAGCCGTCGTCAACCAGACGCAGCAGTTCCGGAATGTTGGCCTGCTTGGCGCGCTCCACCGCATCCAGATCACCGAGCTCCAGCTTCGGCATGCCGCAGCAGCGCTCTGCTGTGGCAACCGTGACCGGGATGCCGTTGTGGCGGAAAACCGCAACAAGATCCTCGTTGAGCTGCGGTTCGTTGTAGTTACCATAGCAGGTGGCAAAAACCGCTACACGCCCGCGCGTTGTGCCGGCCGGAACGGCCTCGGCAACGGGGGGCTCGTCCGCATGCCACCGGCTGCGGAACGTATCGCTGTGATAGGACGGAACCGTTGCGTGCGGATGCACATGCAGGACCCGGTCAAGCGCACTGCGGAACAGCGCGCTGCGGTTTGCGGCGTTAACGATATTCACGACCACCGGAATACCGGCCAGCCGTCCGACTGTATCGGTGCTGCTCAAAATGCGGTCACGCAGCCTGGACTGTCCCTTGCGGAACTTGACCGCCTTCGCGCGCAACATCAGGTGCGGGAAATCGAGGTTCCAGGGATGCGGCGGCACATAGGGACACTTGGTCATGTAGCACATGTCGCAGAGGTAGCAGTGGTCTGCGACCTGCCAGAATACGGACTTCGCCACTCCATCGAGTTCCATGGATTCGGACCCGTCGATGGCATCGAACAGCGTCGGGAATGCCTGGCACAGACTGAAGCAGCGGCGGCAGCCATGGCAAATGTCAAAAACGCGCTCCATCTCCTGCATGAGCGCCGCCTCATCGTAAAAGCTGGGGTTCTTCCAGTCGAGCGGATGGCGCACCGGCGCCTCGAGATTGCCCTCACGGCCGCCACCAATACCTGCCACCATCCGTATTTTCCTCCCCCACTGCAGACCTGCTGCTGACAGCACACACTTTCCGGTCGGACGCCCGCAAGGCCGGAAAAATCCGGCCCCGTAGGCAGCCCGCCATCTGGTTACTTACCGAGGCTGTCGAGCGCCTTCTGGAAACGGTTGGCGTGCGACCGCTCAGCCTTTGCCAGGGTTTCAAACCAGTCAGCAATCTCGGCAAAACCTTCGGCACGCGCTGTTTTCGCCATGCCCGGATACATGTCGGTGTATTCGTGGGTTTCCCCGGCAATGGCGGATTTCAGGTTATCGCTGGTGCCGCCAATCGGAAGGCCGGTGGCCGGATCCCCTACCGATTCCATGTATTCCAGGTGCCCATGCGCGTGGCCGGTCTCACCCTCGGCCGTGGACCGGAACACAGCAGAGACATCGTTAAATCCCTCCACGTCGGCCTTGGCAGCGAAATACAGATACCGGCGATTGGCCTGGGACTCACCGGCAAAGGCGGCCTTGAGGTTGTCGTAAGTCTTGCTGCCATTCAGGTTCTTCATGCTGCGATCTCCATGTTATGTGAC
>JAJYCY010000077.1 GCA_021778035.1 Pseudomonadota bacterium | reverse complement strand
GGATACAGCCGGTCGGCATCCTGCGGGAAGGACTCAAACGCACGGGCAAATTCCCGGTGTTCCTTGGCCCAGGCGATGGGATCCGCATTTGCCTTCCAGCATTCATAGGCCTGGCGCAGTGACCTGGCACCGTCGGCCGGGGAATCGATGTGGCCGTAGGCGCCACCGCCGGCGGTGTTGATCACATTGCCGTGGCCGAGGTTCCTGAAAAAGCCGGGCAGACGCAGGGCGTTCATACCGCCGGAAATGATCGGGGTGGTGGGTCTGATCCCGTCCCATTTCTGGAAGTACACCGGCCCCTGGCACTCATCACGTTCAATCATGTAGGCGATGACCCGGTCATCCGCAGCACCTTCCATCTTGCCGTAGCCCATGGTGCCGACATGGATACCGGAGGCGCCCTGCAAACGCGACATCTTTGCCAGCACGAAAGCGGTGTAGCCGCGCCTGGCCGATGGCGAGGTCACGGCCCCATGACCGGCGCGGTGATAGTGCAGGTATTGGTTGGGAAAGTAGCGCCGGGCCGTAGTGATCATGCCCGGTCCACCCACATAGCCGTCCACCAGAAATGCAACCTTGTCGGCGTCGGAACCGAAGGTTTCCAGGATGAATTCGCCGCGCGCGATCATCTCGTCATGGTAGTCGGCGGTGATGTTGGCGGAGAACAGCTTGGCTTCTCCGGTCCTGTCTTGTGCCCGCTTGAGGGCATCGGCCACGAGCGGGATGGTCTTGCGCAGCGGTGAAAACACCTGGTTGCCCTGGGGTTCATCGTTCTTGATGAAATCCCCGCCCAGCCAGAACTGATAAGCGGCCTCGGCAAAAGGTTCAGGGCGCAATCCCAGTTTGGGCTTGATGATGGTGCCGCAGATATAGCCACCGTCCTTCGCCGGCCGGCCGAGAATGCGCCAGAGATCGGAAATATCCCGGGAAGGTCCATCGAACAGCTGGATGGCTCGTGAAGGCACGTAGAAGTCGATCAGTTTTCCGTATTCGATGTCTCCCATGCCCTGGTTGTTGCCGACGGTCAGGGTCAGGAAAGAAACCATCATCATCCGACCGTCGGTCATGTTGCGGTCAAACAGTTCCAGCGGATAGGCGATGCGCATATCCTCGGCGGCTTCATCAACGTGGTATACCAGTGCATCCACCCCTTTCGTGAAATCATCGGTGGTGCAGACTTCTACGTTGGTGCCGGTCGACGATTCCGCGGCAAAGTGCGCTGCCGCCTCAAGGTAGCCGACGCCAGCCTTGGGCTTCATGCGATAGGCGCACAGGATGTGTTTCCCGCCAGCGATCAGATCCGTTTCTTTCAGCGAGAGGTCGGCGTAACGGCCGGATTGGTCATGGGCCATGCAAGTTCTCCGGTAGAAATTAGGGACTTCAGCAATTAACCACTACGTTTCTAAGGACTATACCGGGCCAAGACTATAAGAAAAAGTAAGAAATACTGGTATTATATAAAAGTAATTCTTATGATCAGACTGACCTTTCGCCAGCTCACGATTCTCGACGCGGTTGCACGCTGCGGCAATTTCTCGCGGGCGGGCGCCGAGCTTCATCTCAGCCAGCCGGCAGTGTCCATGCAGATCCGGCAGCTCGAAGAGGCCCTGGGCCTGCCGTTGTTCGAACAGATAGACAAGCACATCCATCTTACCGAGGCTGGACGCGAGGTCCTGGCGACCGGGCGTGCGATCCGTCAGGAACTGGCCAATCTGGAGAGTACCCTGACAGCATTGCGCGGACTGGACGGCGGAACCCTGACTGTTTCGGCAGCCAGCACCGCGAGCTACTTTGCCGCCCGGCTGACGGCCCTGTTCCGCCACGCGCACCCCGATGTCCGCATCAGCCTGAACGTGGTCAACCGTGAGATGCTGCTGCGCCACCTTGCCGACAACACTGTCGACCTGGTTCTGATGGGGCAGCCGCCCGATGGCCACGACGTGGAGGCACGCCCCTTCATGGAGAATCCGCTGGTCGTGATCGCGGCGCCGACTCATCCGCTCGCCAGCGCGCACAATATTCCGCTTGCGCGCATCGCCACTGAGGTATTCGTCACCCGTGAGCAGGGGTCCGGCACGCGCGGCGCGGTCGAGAATCATTTCACAGCGCACGGACTGACGCTGAAAGGTGCCATGGAGATGAACAAGAACGAGGCGATCAAGCAGGCCGTGGAGGCGGGACTGGGGCTGGGCGTGGTCTCCCTGCATACCGTGCAGGCAGAGCTTGCATCGCGGCGGCTGTGTGTTCTCGACGTCGAAGGCTTTCCGTTGCGGCGTCAGTGGTTTCTGGTGCAGCGGCAGGACAAGCGTCTCAGCCCCGCGGCACAGGCCTTCGCGCAATTTGTCCTGTCGGAAGCAGAGAGGATTGCGCACGGTGCGGCGTAAGCCGCATGCTTACCGCAATTTCTGTGCACTGGAAAGGGTGCGTCTGCGCGGTCGCCCCGGCACTGGTGTTTCGCCGCGGCCAGCTGTAGCGGAAAACGGACGCTCCGCCGCGTCGACGCCCCTTGCAGTGCCGCTGACCGCAGCACTCATCGCCCGCTAGGGCAGATTCAGTACGCCAAAGATGCGCCTTTTTCCGTGGGACATAGGTATCTTTGAAAAAAATACGGCGATCCCGCGGAAATCAGTCGGCCCTGCACCAGCCCCGTCAGTCAGCGGCTGCTGATGGACATCGAGACTAGCCGGACCACCAGCTCCAGACAATGCGCCGGACCCGGTCACGCCCGTCAAGATCCATTCTGATCTGGTAAGACTGGACCGCGTACTCGCCGGGCCCGACACGCGCAGCATTCTTGACATCGTAGCGCACATGCCGGCGGTCCTGGAAAGTTGGCGGACCGAGCACCCGGATGAAACGCGAGCGCCGCTCGTCTACGCGCAGGCCGTCTCTCAGGACGTAGGCCGGACTGGTCACGCTGACGCCCACGACCACGAGATCAGTTCTGTGTGCGTGGCCGCGTCCGGCAGGAAGACGTGACATCGCCAACGCCAGCCCGCGGAAATACCACGTTGTCCAGCGGATCATGGTGCCCGCTGGCTGCCCGTACCGGCTGCGGCCAAACACGAACGCCCGCCTCAAAGGATGGCCAAAGCGCCGCACCAGCATGGCCTGGGTCACCTTGCCGCTCTGGTCCACCAGCCCGGGCAGACTCGACTGGAACACATCGTAACCAAACTCGTCGAGCCGCGCCTTCTGCCCGAAGGTGGGCGACAGCGACGCCGCGCCGGCGCGCGCGGCCAACAGCAGCAGAACCAGAAAAACCACCGTACCTGAACCTGAACCTGTCGCCGACATATCCTCCGATCCCATGACCGGTTATGCCGTACGGACGGGCCACATGTGCCCGCACACCGCACGGTAACCCCTCTCAGGATTCAGTATAGTCGACCGGCAACATGACCGTTTTGTGTCTGGCTAAACGTACGGTTGCGGCGTGCGGCCATCCATGGCAATGCACTGAAAGGAAAGACGAATTGCCGCACGCAGCCGCCGCGGGCCGCGTCTGCGGCATCACTCGTGGGTAAACCCGGTAATCACCACTCCCCCGGATTTCGTGTCATGTTCCAGCTGCAGCAGATGACGGGCCTCGGCCTCGTCCAGCAGCCGGCTGAAGCTGCGGAAGCCGTAATACGATTCGCTAAATCCCGGTTTGCGGCGCTTCAACGCCTGCTTCACCATGGACCCCCACACCTTTTCCTCGCTTCCCCGTTCGCTAAACAGCGCCTCCACCGTCTCGAGAACAAGGTCCAGCGCCTGCTGCCTGCGCTCCTCGTCCTTCTCCCCCGATTTCTTCTCGGGCGCTGACGACTTCTTTTCAGCTGCACGGCGGCGCGACTTCTTCTTGCTCTCTTCCTCGCGCATCAGATCATCGTAGAATATGAATTCGTCGCAGCTCGCTACGAGCAGATCGGAAGACGACTGCTTGACCCCGACACCGATGACCTCCTTGTTGTTTTCCCGCAGCTTGCTCACGAGCGGGGAAAAATCGGAATCGCCGCTGATGATCACGAACGTGTCAACGTGGGACTTGGTGTAGCAGAGGTCCAGCGCATCGACCACCATGCGGATGTCCGCCGAGTTTTTCCCCGACATGCGGACGTGCGGAATCTCGATCAGCTCGAATGCGGCCTCATGCATCGGCGCCTTGAATTCCTTGTACCGCTCCCAGTCGCAGTAGGCCTTCTTGACGACGATGCTGCCCTTCAGCAGCAGACGCTCCAGCACCTTCCCGATCTCGAACCGGGCATACTCAGCTTCACGTGCGCCAAGCGCGATGTTCTCGAAGTCGCAGAACAGCGCCATGTTGCGTGTTTCGGTCTGTGTCGACACTACCCCTCCGTCAGTCTTTGTGGTCCCGCAGACGGCCACCTGTCCACCGCCATCGGTGCCGGTGCACAGCACCATCCTCAGCTGCGCATCCCGTAACCCGTATCGAGGAGATGGAGACTGATGGCAGTCAGTATCACGATGAAAAACATGATGATGCCATAGGACAGCCAGATATTGATATCCGTAATGCCGAGAAACCCGTAGCGGAAAGCGTTGATCATGTAAAGAATCGGGTTACCAAGGGAAATGCGGCGCCAGAATGCCGGCAGCATGGCCACCGAATAGAAGACGCCACCGAGATACGTAAGCGGCGTCAGCACGAAAGTCGGCACGATCGAAATGTCATCGAAGTTGCGCGCAAAAACGCTGTTGATGAACCCGCCCAGGGAAAACAGCACCGAGGTGAGCAGCACCACAGAAACCGATACCCACGGGTCGTACACATGCAGATGGCTGAAGAAAAGCGACACCACGGTAACTGCCGCCCCTACCACCAGCCCCCGCACCACTCCGCCGGTGACGAAACCCGAAAGAATGATCCAGTTGGGCGTTGGTGAGACGAGGATCTCCTCGACACTGCGCTGGAATTTGGCGCTGTAGAACGAGGACACCACGTTCGAATACGAGTTGGTGATGACCGCCATCATGATCAGACCCGGCACAATGAAATCCATGTAGCGCACACCTTCCATATCATGGATCTGCCGGCCGATGAGTCCGCCGAAAATGACGAAATACAGGGACGTCGTGACCACCGGAGGCAGGATCGTCTGCACCCAGATGCGGCTGAAACGAATGATTTCCTTGCGTACGATCGTCTGGTACGCCACCAGCTGCTGGTTGCGTGTCACGCCCGCCTTCTCTGCGCGGCGGCCTGCCGCTGCCGGTTTCCTTCCACCAGGCGCATGAACAGCTGCTCCAGACGGTTGGTCTTGTTTCTCATGCTGAGCACTTCGATGTCGTGTGCGGCCAGTTCCGCAAACAGCCGGCTCATTCCGGCATTCCGCGACACCTCCACTTCCAGGGTATGGTTATCCGGCATGCTGACCCGGTAGCCGGTCAGGACCGGGACATGCGCGAGCGGCGCACCCAAATCAAGCATGAATGTCTCCGCACCGAGCCTCGCGAGCAGCCTCTTCATGGTCGTATTCTCCACCAGCAGCCCGCTGTCAATGATCGCGATGTGGCGGCAGAGACTCTCGGCCTCCTCCAGGTAGTGGGTCGTGAGAATGATGGTGGTACCTGCAGCGTTGATCTCGCGCAGGAACTCCCACATGGAGTGCCTGATCTCGATGTCGACCCCAGCGGACGGCTCATCGAGGATCAGCAGCCGCGGCTCATGAATGAGGGCGCGGGCGATCATCATGCGCCGCTTCATGCCGCCCGACAGCGTCCTCACCACGTCATGGCGGCGCTCCCACAGATCGAGCCGGCGAAGAACGAATTCGGCCCGTTCGAGCGCGCGCCGGCGCGCGATGCCATAGTAGCCGGCCTGGTTGACCAGTATCTGGATCAGCGGTTCGAAAATGTTGAGATTGACCTCCTGCGGAACCAGCCCGATGAAGCTCTTGACCAGGCTGAAATCGCGGTCGATATCGTGACCGAACACGGATACTTGCCCGGCGGTCTTGGTCACGAGGGAGGTAATGATGCCAATGGTGGTCGACTTGCCTGCGCCATTCGGCCCCAGCAGGGCAAAGAAATCGCCCTGGTTGACATCAAGGTCAATGCCTTTCAGGGCCGCGTAACCGCTGCTGTAGGTCTTGGTAAGACTGCGTATGGACAGTGCCGGCGTCATGTCGCCTGTCAGCTCCGCTTGCTGCTGCAAACCTGGTGGGATCTGGAACCATTGTATCACAGTGCGTCAGGCACACCGGCAGGCTGGTATGGAACGTAGTGAGGTGTAAAATGGGTCTTTGACGATATCTGCCCGGACGCCGAAGCCGTGAGCGGATTGCGTTCCTTCGGTCGTCCAGTACTTTCTATGACCAGACCCGCGCGCAGGATGATTGTGATGTGCGTCGCACTGCTTGCAGCGGCGGTGGCCATCACCTTGAGCCTGCTGCCGGTCGCGAAGTCAGGCTCCGCTGCAACCGTCGGGTTCGCTGCCGTTGTTCTCGCCATGCTGGCAGCCGGCGGATACCGGCTGGCGACATATCTTGCGGACCGCGTGCCACGCACGAACCTTGGCCTTTTCCCGGAACGTAACCCCGACCCCGTGCTGGCGCTGGCCGCGGACGGAAAGATTCTCTATGCCAACGCCGGGGCGCACCACCTTGCGATGGATCTCGGCGGATCCGGGGAAGATCTTTCCGGCCTGCTGCCAGCCGACCTCCTCCAGCGCCTGAAGACGCTGCGCGCGCAGCCGGACGCCAAGCAGGTCTGGGAATACCCGAGCGGCAGCCGCATGCTCGCCTGCGGCATCCACTTTCTCGCGGATCAGAATGAATTTCATGCCTACATTTCTGACATCACCCGCCACAGCCGTGTGGAGGCCAGGCTTTCGCACCAGGCACACCACGATGCCCTGACCGGCCTGCCGAACCGCAGGCAGTTCGAGGAACGAATCGAACAGGTGCGTTCGGTTGCACCGGCCGAACACCGGACCATGGCCGTCATCCTGATGGACCTTGACCGTTTCAATGTCATCACGCGCAGCCTCGGACACGGCGTCGGGGATGCGCTCCTGCAGGCGGTCACCGCACGCCTTGAGCACCTGATTGCTGCAGAACAGGACGGCAATGCGGAAATGTCGCTCTACCGATTCGAGGCAGACGTATTCGCGATGATCGTTTCTGGATTTACCGATCACAAGTTTCCGCTGCACCTCGCGGATCACCTGCTCACCGGCGTGCAGCAGCCGCTGTACGTGAATACACGTGAGTACTTTGTCACATTCAGCATCGGCGTGAGCATCCATCCGGCTGACGGAGATGACAGCATTTCTCTGCTGCGCAGCGCCGACACGGCGATGCAGCGCGCCAAGCAGCTCGGCGGAAACATGCTGCAGGCCTATTCGGAGGAAATGAACGCCCGTGCGGCCGAATCGCTGTCGCTCGAGAACTACCTGCGGCATGCCCTGGAGCACAACGAGCTGCGTCTGACTTTCCAGCCGGAGGTCGAAACCCGCAGCGGACGCATTGCCGGTGCCGAGGTTCTGCTGCGATGGAAACACCCCGAGCGTGGCGTGATCATGCCTTCGGAGTTCATCCCCCTGGCGGAGGAAATCGGCATGATCGGCATGATCGGAGAATGGACGCTGCGCGCCGCCTGCGCGCAGAGCATGGCCTGGAGCCGCGACAACGTGGCGGAGCTCCCGGTGGCCGTCAACATCTCTGCGCGCCAGTTCCACCAGCAGGATCTTCCGGGACTGGTGAAACGCGTCCTGGCGGATACCGGGCTGAATCCGGCACTGCTCGAACTGGAAATCACCGAAGGAGTAGCAATGCAGGACGTTGAGCACACGCGTACCACCCTGAAGCAGCTGAAGGATATCGGCGTGCGGCTGTCAATCGATGATTTCGGGACCGGGTTCTCCTCACTGAACTATCTGCGGCGCTTTCCGATAGACCGGCTCAAGATCGACCGGTCATTCGTGCGCAACCTTACTACCGACGAAAATGATGCTGCCATTACCCGCGCCATCATCGGCCTTGCCCACAGTCTCAGGCTCAAGGTCATCGCTGAAGGCGTGGAAACCGCAGGGCAGTTCAGCCGGCTGCGCCGCGAGGACTGTGACATGGTCCAGGGCTACTATCTGTACCGGCCACTCAGCGCATCAGCCCTGGAGGAAGTACTGCACGCAAATCCGCTTCCGTGGATGGCGCGGGTCGATCCCCAGCGCACGCCGACATCCACCAGGACGCCCTAGCGCCTGAGCACACGCCGCAGACGCATTCCAGCCACTCCGTTTGCGGGTCCGGAATGGACGAAATGGCCGTATTACGCGCCGAATGGCATTCCGGGCGGTCCGAATCGCGGAATAATAGTTAGATAGGATCCTGTTTCGAGAGGAAGAACCGAAGTGCGCCAGTCCCACAACCTGCAGTTGCGGAGCCTTCCGGCCGCAGTCCGACCGGACTACGCGCGGCTCCGCCTGGATGACCACACATCCGTTTCCGTTCGCTCGAGCGGTCCGGCGGCTGCGAGACGCAGCTACCGTACCAGCCTGCGCCGCCAGATCCCTTTCGAAACGCTGGTCAACCGAGGCATGACCTACTCGGTTCCCTGGAACATCGTCAATCTCGGGCTGGGAGGTGCACTGGTCGAGATGGACCGCACGACGGTGCGCGTCGGAACGACGATCAGGTTCGAACTGCGGTTTATCCACCGCGGGCGGCACGTGCAACACGCGATCCCGGCAAAGGTGGTCCGTCTGGAGCGGCGCGGCGTTGCGCTGCAGTTCGGCGACTACAGCGACGAGGCCTATACCGATCTTACCAACTTTCTCTACGACCTCGAGGGCTGACCTGCCGAGGATGTCCCGCCGCCGGCAGCGGTGCTGTTTCCCTGAATCACCACCGGCACGGACAGTTCAGCCTAAGGCAGCTTGGCAATCAGCCGCGTCGCGGCGTCACTGACCACCCTGCGGAAAGTCACCGGTTTTTCCCTGTCAGTGTCATAGGCGTAATTCAGCTCATCCGTGCCTTCCCAGGCAATGGTGCCGTCCTTGCTGTCCCAGATCTGAAGGAAGACCCGTATATTGCCGGACAAGGTCTGGAGTATCCGTAGGCCGAGCGCACCGAACCGTTCATTCGACGATTGGCTGAAGCCGGCCAGCTTGAGCTGGGCCAGATAGCGCGCACCGACCACCTGGCCCACCTTCTCCAGCGTACCCCGGTCGAATATGCC